>JANMPG010000125.1:0-31705 GCA_031369745.1 Actinomycetes bacterium | reverse complement strand
AGTAGCTGATCCCCTCGGTCGCATCGGGCGCTGCGGAGCGGATCGCGCTCCGCAGCGTGTCCAGCGCGGCGCGCTGCTCCTCGGACTGCCACGACAGATATTGTTCGACGCTTTCGGGCTTGCGCATGGTCTCACTCGTCTTCGTCAGGCGGCGGCTCGGCTTTGCGCCGATCCATGAACGCGATGAGCTCGGCGTCGACGTCGGGATCGATCCCCGGGTCCTCGTAGGAGGCGAGCAGTTGCTTCCACCGTCTGTTGGCCCGCGATGCGGTGTCCTCGGCGCCTGCCGAGTTCCAGGTCGTGAAGTCTTGCGTGATGAACAACGGAGAGATGTACTGCCACTCCTTGAAGTGCTGCATCGTGTGGTCGGCCGCGAGCCATAGACCCCCGGGGCCGACCTCCTTCAGCGCGTCGAACGCGAACTCTTCCTCGCTGAAACCGACGCCGGCTTGGTGGCGTTGCAATTGCTCCAGCAGCTCCACGTCGAGGGCGAACTTCTCGCACGAGGCGGTGAGGCCACCCTCCAGCCAGCCCGCGGCGTGCAGCACCACGTCGGTGCCGGCGAGCATCGTGGCCCACAGGGTGAACGCGGACTCGGCGGCCGCCTGGGCGTCTACGACATTGGCCGAGCACAGCCCCCCACCCCCGCGGAACGGCAGTCCGTAGCGACGCGCGAGCTGCGCGCCGGCGAAGACGCCGAAGATCGACTCGGGGGGGCCGAGCGCGGGTGCCCCGGTCCGCATGTCGGTCGCCTGGAAAAACGAGCCATACAAGCACGGCGCACCCGGGCGGACGGTCTGGGCGAGCGCGATGCCCGACAACGCTTCGGCGACCTGCTGGGCGAGGCCGCCGGCCACGCTCACCGGCGCGGTGGCGCCGCCGAGCAGGAACGGTGTCACGATCGTGGCCTGGTTCGATTCGGCCCACGCGATCATCGCGTCCACCATGCGGAAGTCCCAGATCAGGGGACTCAGCGAGTTCACGACGCCCATGAGCATCGTGCGGTCATCCGTCGGGTTGCCGTGCACGATCCGCGCCATCTCGATGCCGTCGCGCGCCTTCGGGCCGCTCGTGCCGTACGTCGTGTACGGCAGGTCCGACCACCGGATCGTCGAGTACTCCATGTCGAGGTGGCGCGTATGCACCGGCATCTTCACCGGCTCGCACGCGCCCGTCTGGGCGCAGTTCAACGGCGCCGCGGCCTGGGTCAGCTTGATGATCGTGTCGTGACCTTCGAGCGTGCCGCCGCGGCGACCCTCGTCGAGATCGCTGAAGAACGGCGGACCGCCGACGCCCATCCACAGGGGCGTGCCGTCGCCGACCACGGCGGTGTGCTCGGGGTTACGCGCGTGCAGGGTGAACGTGCGCGGCGCCTTGGCGACCTGTTCCATCACGAACCCGCGGTCGAAGGAGACGCGATCGCCTTCGACCTTCAAGCCCGCGTCGGCGAGCAGCGCCCGCCCGCCCTCGTGGATCACGTCGATGCCGATCTCCTCGAGGATGCGCATCGCGTGCTCATGCACCTGCTCTTCTTGTTCCTCGTTCATCAGCTGGGGAGCATGGTCAGGGGTGTAGAGCATCGGCGTCCTCCTCGATCAGCGGCGTGAGCAGGGCATCGAGCGGCTCGATCCCGAGGTCGTGGATCTCCAGCGGCAACTCCATGTAGGCGGCGATCTCGCGCGCCTTGGTTTCGCGATCCTCGTCGGGATGCTGGCGCACGAACAGCACGCGGCTGAGGTTGCCGAAGTACGTTTCGCGCAACCACGGGAACCGATCGAGCCCGAGTCCCTTGATGACGGCGCGATCCCAGTTGGTCACGAGCCAGTCGGTCAGGAAGTAGATGCCGTAATCCTCGTCGAATCGCTTGAACAGATCGCCCGCATACCACTGGAAGCAGTGCACGCCGGCCGGGCGCACGGCGGGGTAGCGCGCGAGCACCGCGTCCAGCCGGCCGCCCGTGCCGCAGTCGCCGTACACGACGATGACTCGGTCGTAGTTGGGCAGCAGCTTGATGATCTTGGCCTCGACCGCCGGGCCGATCTGCACCGGGGTCATGTGCAGATCCGAGGAGATCCCGTGCACGTCGGCGTCCCAGCCGTGCCGCTCGATCAGCGCGGCGGTGTCTTGGGCGACGGCACCACACGCGATGAACGCGATGCGAGCGCCTGTGCGGGTCACCCCGTCGCCTCGCGCACCTGCGTCGGCGCGACCTCGACGTCGAGGTCGGGCAGGCTGTCCAGCGGCGGCAATCCGAGATTGCCGATGAAGCGATCGTTGAAGTCCTCCACGCCCGACAGCTCGATGTATTCAACGAACGCAGGGATCTCCCACGCAACTTCTCGTTCGCGGAACGACATCAGCGCCATCTTCGCACCCTCGCTCGCGGTGTTGCCCACCGCCTTGATCTTGTCCACCGTCACCGGCGGCACGAGCCCGATCACCTGGGCGCTGCGCGGGTTGATGTAGGAGCCGAACGACCCCGCAAGCATGACCTCATCGAGGTCTTCGGCGCGCAGATCGAGCGCGCGCATCGCCGTTTCGATCCCGGTGCTGATCGCGCCTTTGGCGAACTGCAGCGCCCGCACGTCGGCCTGGGTGAGCACGATATCGTCGGCCAGGGCGAACGCGCGGATGTCGTCGCGCATCACGATATGGTCGGCGAGCGGGTGAGCGGCGTCCTCGGCGACTTCGCGAAGCACCATCTTGCCGCCCTCGTCAAGCAGCCCGACCAGCCGTAGCTGCGCCACGATGTCGATCAGCCCGGAGCCGCAGATGCCCTTGGGCTCGACGTCACCGCCGATGATCTGTAGTTCCACGCTTCCGTTGGTCAAGATCACGCTTTCGATGGCGCCTTCGGTGGCGCGCATCCCGCACAAGATCTCGCCTCCCTCGAACGCTGGGCCGGCCGGCGCGGCCGTGGCGACCGAGCGATCCGCGTTGCCGCAGGCGATCTCGCCGTTGGTGCCGACGTCCACGAGCAGCCGCGTCTCCGGGTCGCGCACGAGCCCGGTCGCAACGATGTCGGCGACGATGTCGGCTCCGACGTAGGCGCCGATCGCGGGGTACATCGCGACCCATCCCAGGGGGTGGATCGCGAAGCCCAGCTGGTCGGCGCGGATGTCCTGCGGTTCGGTGAACGTGGCGACGTAGGGCGCAAGCGCGATCGACTCCGGGTTCACGCCGAGCAGCAGCGACATCATCGTCGCGTTGCCGGCCACGACCGCTTCGTAGATCTCCTCCGGCTTGACGTTGCCCTCGTGCTGCACGCGCTCGAGCAACTCGTTCACGGTGTCGAGGGCGGCGGTTTGCAACAGGTCGATGTTTTCCTGGCCGTGCATCGCCTTGGCCATGCGGGCGATCACGTCGGCCCCGTAGGAGGCCTGGCGATTGATCGCCGAGGCCACTGCGACGGTCGCCCCGTTGCGAAGATCCACCAGCGTGGCCACGCAGGTGGTGGTGCCGATGTCGAAGCTCACGCCGAACATCCGCTCGCGTGTGTCGCCCGCCTCACAGTCGACGAGGTACTCGCCCACCAGCGTGGCGGTGACCTCGGATCCCTCGCGGAACGCCTCGGCAACGCGGGGCAACACTTCCCAGTCGTGGTTGCGGGAGTAGCCGGCCTCTTCGATCGCGTCCATCACGCGTCCGAGGTGTGAGCGGTGGTCTTGCAGCGACGGGGCCGGCAGCTCCAGATAGAGCTTCACCACGTTGGGCTCCAGCAGCACGAATCGCCCGACTCCCATCGTTGCCGCCTTCGGCATCTTCATGAGACGGGGCACGTCGACCGTCATCGGTTCGTTGATCGGGCATTGGCACGACAGTCGCCAGCCCTCGTCCAGCTTGCCCGGCAGGTGTCGGTAGTCCGCGAGCGAGAGCTCGGCCTCGCCCTCCAGAACTCGCACGCCGCATTTGCCGCAGGTGCCGCGACCGCCGCAGGTCGACTCGATCGGCAATCCGGCCCAGTGCGCGGCGTTGAACAGCGTGGTTCCCGCGGGAACGCGAACGGTCTTGCCGCTCGGCTGATAGGTGACCTCGATCTTGGCCCCTGTGCCCGCCCCTGCGCCCGCACCCGTGCCGGCCATCAGATCGCCGCATTTTCCAGCTCGGCGCGATGGTCCTTGATCCACGCCGTGCCGTAGTCGTCGTGGCCGAGCAGCAGGTCGGCCGCCAGGACCGCCTTCTTCACCGGCCGGTGCAACGGATTAGTGATCGCCGCGTTCATGCCCGCCCCGATCATCAACGTCAGGAACGCGGCGTCGATCTCGTGGCGATCGGGCATGCCGAACGAGATGTTGGACGCCCCGCACGACAGGTTGACCCCGAGCTCCTCGCGGATGCGGCGCATCGTGCGGATCATCGCGGTGCCCGCGTCGATCGCCGCCCCGATCGGCATCGCGAGCGGATCGATGATCACGTTCTCGCGCGCGATGCCGTGGCGCTCGGCGTTCGCCACGATCTTTGCCGCGGCGATGAAGCGTTCGTCCGGATCCATCGAGATGCCGGTCTCGTCATTGGCCATCCCGATCACCGCGGCCCCGTGGGCGGCAACCAGCGGCAGCAGCCGATCCATCGAGTGCTGCTCCGCGGTCACGGAGTTGATCAGGACCTTGCCGCCCGCAAGCGGCACGGCCGCTTCGAGCGCCTCGGGGGTCGAGGAGTCGATGCAGATCGGGGCGTCGACGAGATCGTTGACGATCGTGACCATCTCGCACAGCATCGCGACTTCGTCGAAACCGGGGATCCCCGCGTTGAGGTCGAGTACGCGCGCCCCCGCGGCGATCTGGGCAAGCGCATCGGCGCGCACCGTGTCGTAGTTGCCTTGCTTGAGTTCTTCGGCCAGCTTCTTGCGTCCGGTCGGGTTGATGCGCTCGCCGATGATCGCGAACGGGTGCGCGTCGCCGATCACCACCGTGTTGCCGGCCTTGGAACGCAAGACGGTCTCTGCTACCTCGCTCACTGGTTCAGCCCCCGATGTTCTCGATGGATGCGGACGGTCCGCACCACCTTGCCAGAGTGCCGCGACCCGCCGGTAGCGGGGTCGCCCACCGGGCGATCCCAACCTGACTCGCGGTCAGTCGAACACCGATCACGGATACATCGACGAGGATAGAGCCGCAGGCAGCCGCGGGGAACGGCGAAGGTCGACCTTCGTGTGACCGGCGGTCAGCGACGTCGAGCGAGACGCAGGGGGCTGAGCGAGCCGCCGACCGGCGTCGGGGCCTCAAATGCCTCCACCGGCACGAGGGGCCCCGGTGGCCCGAGCGGCACGCCCGCGTCGGCCGGCTCGACCCGCTTGACCGCATGCGGGCCCGATTCGAAGCCGTCGCCGAATCGCGGCTCAAAGGACTCGGTGTCCAGCGGGGTTTTGCGCAGCAGTCGCCGCGCCAGATCCGCGCCGATCCATACGCACACCGCTACCGCGACCGGATGACCGAACGGCAGGCGCACGGATTGAAGGAACTCCGGCAGACGCGAATTCTCGGTGACCAGTTCGGTGAGTGTGAAGGCGACGCACAAGATGACCAGGGTGCGGCGTGCCACGCGTGGCAGGGCCCATGCAAGCGGCAGCACCCAGACGAGGTACCAGGCGCCCAGCATCGGCGCGAGCAGGATCACCACCAGCAGCGCCCAGCCCCAGGCCGCTATCTGCGCGGTGGGTTGTCGCGCCGCCGGGTCGTGCCAGATGCGCGACGCGATCATCCACACACCGACCGCCGACAGTGCGAACAACACAACGTGCGCGGCGATGATCGACGGGGTCTTGAGTACCGGGCCGCCGAGTGTCGTGCCGATCCACGTTAGGGCGCTCACCAGCAGCTGACCGGGCGCTTTGCCCGAGTCGTGTCCCGACAGCTCGAACAACCCGAGGGTCGGATTGGCTCGCTGCAAGAACGGCGCGGCCAGCACCAACCAGATCCCTCCAACCACCCCGGCGTACTTCGCGAGTACGCGCACCCGACGTTGCGGTGGGGTGCTCGCGACGATCGCGACCACGAGCAGGATGAGCGGCACGACGGCGCTCGCCTTGACCGACATGCCCAGCCCGAGACACACCGCTGCCGCAAGGTCGCGTCGCGCGAACAGGAAGGACATCGCTCCCGCGATGAACATCGCCACGATCATGTCGTTGTGTCCGCCGCCGACGACGTGGAACACGACGATCGGGTTCAGCCCGATCACCGCGACCGCGAACACCGCGCGCTTGGGTCGAACGCGCTGCACGAGACGAGCCACGATGATCATCGTCGCGATGCTCGCCGCCGCCGCGAGGGCCTGGAACCCGTTGATCAACCAACCGAGGTTCTTCAAGAACCCCGTCATGAACACCGACACCCACGTGAACAGCGGTCCGTACACCGACGGCGTGGCGCGCCAGCCCGGCCAGGTGAGCGGCCACAGCGAGTTGTACGGGAAATCCTTCGGCGTCATGACATACGGGTTGCCGCCGTACGTGCTCGCGATCCGGCCGTAGTAGGCGTAGCTGTAGACGTCGCGGGAGAACAACAACGGCAGGGTCAATACCAAGATGTGGAAGGCGATCGCCAGCACGAACACCATCCGCATCGAGATCCGTCCGTTCCAAGCTTCGCGCAGGATGATGACGAAACCCGCGGAGGCGGCGGCGACCGCGATGAAGCCGCCGAGCATCAAGCCCGCGTTCCCCAGATGTTGCAAGCCCACGGCGTCGGCGATCCAGCGAAGCGGACCCTGCGCCTCGACACCTTCGGGAAGCACCGGGTAGAACGGCGAGCGCGGGGTCGCCGACACGATCGCAACCAAGAACATGCCGAATACCGATGCGGCCACGGCGCGGAGAGCGCTGGGCGAAAGAGGGAGAGAACGCGTGGGCTGCAATCGCATAGGCCCGGAGAATCTACCGTAGGGACGCACCCCTGCGGTAGAGAGCACCATGCCGGGAGAGCGCCGCAACTGTATCTCCATGTACCCCGACCCTCCCGTGTCTGGAGGCACCGTACCGAGGGGCGTCGATTCGCGCAACACGGACTGCAAGCCCCCGTATCCTGCAGCGATGGGCTTCTTGGAGCTGACCGATGTCGCGTATCGCCTGCCCGGCGGGTGGACCCTGTTCGAAGGGGTTTCCTTCCGCGTGCCCGACGGGGGGCATTCGGCGCTGATTGGCGCGAACGGGATCGGCAAAACGACCCTGTTGCGGCTCCTCGCGGGCGAGGAGCGGCCGGCCGAGGGCGCGATCCGCATCGACGGGCGCGTGGGGCTGATGCGCCAGTTCATCGGGTCGAACGACCGACCGACCACCGTTGGAGACTTCCTCCTCGCCTACAGCGAGCCCGCGGTTCGGGAAGCCGCCGCGCGGCTGCGGGCTGCCGAGGGGCGGCTTGCGAGCGACACCGCAGACGGCGCGCAGATCGCCTACGCGGCCGCCTTGGCGGCATGGGAATCCGCGGGCGGTTACCAAGCAGAGGTGCTGTGGGACCGGTGCGCGGACCAAGCGTTCGCCGGTGGGTATCCGGAGTCTGCGGATCGCTCGATCGAGACCTTGTCGGGCGGCGAGCGCAAGCGCCTCGCGCTGGAGATCGTCTTTCGCTCCCCGTTCGAGGTGATCGTGCTCGACGAGCCGGACAACGCGCTCGACATCGCGGGCAAGGAGTGGCTCGAGGATCGGATCCGCTCGGACCCGCGAACCGTGCTGTTCGTGTCGCATGATCGAACGGTGCTCGAGCGAGCCGCGACGCAGATCGTCACGCTCGAGGGCTCGGCTGCCTGGACGCACGCCGGCTCGTTCGCGACGTATGCGGCGGCTCGCGATTCGCGCGTGGATCGTCTCGACGAACGCCACCGCCGCTATGAACAAGAGCGTCGTCGTCTCACCGACATGGTCAAAGAGATGAAGCGCAAGGCCGCCTACAACGACGGCTGGGCATCCAAGGCTCGCTCCGCGGAGCACCGGCTCGAGCGCTTCGAAGACCGGGAGCAACCGCCGGAGAAGGCGGCGATCCAAGACGTGCGCATGCGGGTCGACGGTGGACGCACCGGCAAGGTCGCCTTCCGGGCGCGCGGGCTCGCCATCACCGGCATCATCGAGGCCTTCGACGCCGAGGTGCGCTTCGGTGAGCGCGTCGGCGTGATCGGACCGAACGGGACCGGCAAGTCGCATTTCCTTCGGCTGCTCGCCGGCGAGGATATCGCGCACGAGGGCGAATGGATGCTTGGTGCGCGCGTGGAGCCCGCCCTGTTCGCGCAGCTACATGAGCGCCCCGATATCGGCGACCGGCCGATCCTGGACGTGTTGATGGGCAAGGGCATCGAGCGGTCCAAGGCGCACTCGTCGCTTCGTCGCTACGAGCTGGATCGGGTCTCGGGTAATCCGTTCGAGTTGCTGTCGGGGGGTCAGCAGGCGCGGTTCCAGATCTTGCTGATGGAGGTCGACTCGCCGACGATGCTGCTGCTCGACGAGCCGACGGACAACCTCGACGTCGCCTCGGCCGACGCGCTGGAAGATGCCCTCGCCCGCTACGAGGGCACCGTCATCGCGGTCACACACGATCGCTGGTTCATGCGACTGCTGGACCGGTTCTTGTCGTTCGACGAGGACGGCTCGGTGCGGGAATTGTTGTCATCGCCCTACGGGCAGGCGGTGCGGTGACCGCGGCCGTCGTGCTGTCGGGCGCGACGGTGCGGATCGCGGGACAGCGGATCTTCGGCCCGGTCGACCTGTCGATCCAGCCGGGGGAGCAGTGGGTGCTGCTCGGCCCCAACGGCAGCGGAAAGACCACCGCCCTCACCCTGTTGGGCGCCTGGCGCCAGCCGTCCGCCGGGTCGGTCGAGATCCTCGGGGCTCGATTGGGTCGCGTCGACGTCCGCCGGTTGCGCCGACGCATCGGCCACGTGTCGCACTCGGTCGCGGAGCGTTTGCGCGGCGACCTGTCCGTGCTCGACGCCGTTTTGACCGGTCGCGACGCCACGCTGGTGACGTGGTGGCAGACCTTCGACGACGAGGACCTGGCTGTCGCGGATCGGTTGTTGACGCAGGTCGGATGCGAGCGACTTGCTGCTCGCCCGCTCGCGACCTGCTCGCTCGGGGAGCGCCAGCGCGTATTGATCGCGCGCGCGCTGTTCGGCGAACACGAGCTGCTGCTGTTCGACGAGCCTGCCGCCGGACTGGACCTGCCCGCCCGCGAGCTGCTGGTCGATGCCATGGACGCGGCCGCAGCCGGGCCGTTGCGACCCACGAGCGTGCTCGCCACGCATCACCTCGAGGAAATACCAGCGAGCGTGACGCACGCCGCGTTGCTGCGCGGCGGGCTGCTGGTTGCCGAAGGTGCGGCGGCGGAGGTATTGGCCGACGAGCAGTTGTCGACGTGCTTCGAGATGCCGATCAGGGTCGAACGCCGGGATGGTCGATACAGCGCGCGCGCCGTGCGCCGATGATCACGCGTCGCCGCTGCCGGCGAAGGCGAGGGCGAGCTGCTCAGCCTCCCGCCGCTTGCGCTTGCCGTAACGCATCGGTTTGCCGAGCAACCAGATCCCGATCGCGAGGGCCAGCACGAACACGGCCACATCGGCGATCACGATCAACACGACCGTCAGCGGGCTGGCGTGGTCGGTCGGTGACCCGATCCATTTGACGATCGCGTAGATCGTCAGCGACAGCCATACCCCGATCACGAGCACGGACGGCCACACGACATAGGACATCGCGGTGACCAGGGCGATCGCGACCGAGCGGCCGGTGTGTTCTCCCATCGTCCTCAGCCTAGCAATACCTCCCGAAGACGGTCGAACGGCTGGGAAGATGGCGACCATGCACGACGATGACCGGCTCCGGCGACGCGGCATCGCCGCCGTTTGGCTCGCGACGTTCGTGTGGGCGTGGGGTCCGGTGCTCGTGAAGTGGAGCAGTCTGCCCGGTCCGACGTTCGCGATGTTTCGACTGTGGACCGGCGTCGTGGTTTCGTTCGTCGCGATCATGGTGACCCGGCGCCGGTTCACGTGGGGAGCCTTCCGCGCGTGCGCCGCGGGCGGCGTGCTGTTCGCCGCAGACATCGGGCTCGGCTTCTCGGCGGTCAAGCTCACGACGGTTGCGGACGTGGCGTTGATCGGCGCGTTGGCGCCGGTGGTGATCGTGCTCGTGTCCGCCCGCAGGTTGCACGAGCGGATCACCCTGCGCTCCTGGTCGCTGGTGGGCGCGTCGTTCGTTGGGGTCGTCATCGTGGGGCTCGCGTCCGCCGGGCTGCCCAGCTGGAGTCTGGCGGGCGACGTGATGGCGCTGTTGGGCGTGGCGACGTGGACGACCTACTGGTTCTTCTCGCGGCACGTGCGCGAGCGTTTCGATCCGATCATCTACTTCGCCTGCGTGATGCTCGCCGGCGCGTTGACAATGACGCCGGTCGCGCTCATCCGCGACGGGGTGCCCTCAGCTGTCTCGGCGCGAGACGTGTTCGCGGTGGTCACGGTGGCGCTCTTGCCGGGCTTCGTCGGTCACACGCTCGTCATCTGGTCGCATCGCCACGTGGACTCGTGGCTGTCCGCCCTGATCACCCAGGTGTCGCCGGTCATCACGGTCGTTCTCGCATGGCTGGTGCTGGGTGAGGCGATCCCCGCGACTGCGGTCATTGGCGGTGCGATCGTGGTTGGCGCCACGATGGCGGTGATCGCGCTGGACGCGCGAGGCGGCCGGGCCGACCGCCTCGATGAGGCAGCCGAGAAAGTGAGTTAGTCCCTCGGGGGCGATGCCGCCTCGGGCGTGGCGACTGCGGCCCGGATCGTGATCCAGGTGCCGCCGGCCAGCACGGCGATCGAAAGGAGGGACAGCACGATGCCGAGCGGGCCGAGCGCCGGCAGGGTCACCGATCCGTTGGCGCTCGCGTCGATCGGGGCACGCCCGTCCACACGCATGATCACCAGGGTCCAATCCCCGGGCACGCCACGCCACCGCAACGTCGGCGCCGCGCCGCTGGCCGATGCGACCCAGAACGATTGCGTCGACGGCGCGGCGGGGGATGCGGTCCCCGGGGCGGAGTCGGTGCGTGCTGCTCCCGGCCAGTCGATCTGCGCGATCACGTCGATCGGCACGTCGCGGAGGTATGCATCGACCGCACCGGAGGGCCCGACACCCACGAACAGCGGCTGGGAGGGGTTCGACGACGAGAGCGCGACGTCGAGCGTTACGGTCTGGCCTGCAGGCAGTGTGGGTACGTCGAGTTGCGGCAAGGTCACCGCGTGGCCATCGCTCAACAGTCGCGTGGGCGCAAGCGTCACCGAGCCGTCGGGGCCGACCAGCAGCACGATCGCGACGCCCGCGACCGTCGCGAACAGACCGATCAGCACGAGGCCGATCCCGATCACCATCCGTCCGCGTTGCCGCACCGCACCATCCTGACAGCCCCGGTTCGCCTCGGGGTCTTGACCCGGCATCCGAGGAGGGGTAGGCCTTGCGCGTGAGCGCTTCGTCACTGGACGCGATGGTGGATGCGACCCCCGCATCGCGCGACCGCGTCGTGGACTTCCTGCGGGCCGCGAGCATCTGCACAGTGGTGGTCGGGCACTGGACGATCGCGATCGTGTGGTGGCAAGACGGGGTGATGCGTACGACGAGTGCGATCGGCGTCACGTCCTGGATGTGGCTCGCCACCTGGGCGCTGCAGGTGATGCCGATCTTCTTCTTCGTCGGGGGGTTTTCCAACCTGGTGTCGTGGGATGCCGCGCAGCGCCGTGGAGAGCGAGCCGGTGCGTTCGTCCGCGTTCGGGCGATGCGGCTGCTGCGCCCGTCCCTCGTGTTCTTCGCGGTGTGGGGGTCGATCGACGTGGCGCTGCACCTGCTCGACGTGGGCGCGTTGACCGGGCCGCACCTGTGGGGCGGTACCACCCTGCTCCGCGTGTTCCTGCCGCCGGGGGCGACCTTGCCGTTCGGGCCTTTGTGGTTCCTCGGGGTCTATCTGATCATCGTGGCCATCGCCCCGTGGATGATCGCGCTGCACCGGCGGTTGCGTTGGTGGGTGCCGGTGGTCATGATCCTCGGCGCGATCGCGGCGGACGGTTTCGGCTTCGTCGGGGGCGTCTCGGGCCTGCGCTGGTGCAATGTCGCGTTCGTGTTGCTGTTGCCCCATCAGCTCGGGTTCTTCTACGCCGACGGCACGTTCGACCGGGCGCCGAAAGCCGCGCTGTGGGGGATGGTTGCGGCGGGCCTCGGCGGCCTGATGCTGCTCACGAACCCGCTGGTGTGGCGGCTGTTCGGGGACGCGCGGTTCACCTGGTTCCCGGGGATCGGGTACTACCCCAAGAGCTTGCTCGGCACCGACGCGGAGTTGGTGTCGAACGCCTATCCGCCGACGCTTGCCTTCCTGCTCGGGGGGATCTGGACGATCGGCGCGGTCATGCTGCTGCGGCCGTGGTTGCGCACGTGGCTGCAGCGACGTCGGCCATGGAAGGCGACGATCTCGATCAACGCGGTGATCATGACGCTGTTCTTGTGGCACATGACGGCGTTCCTGTGCGCGATGCTGGTGCTGTGGCCGCTTCGCATCGGCCGCGAGCATGATTCCACGGCAGCATGGTGGGTGCAGCGGCCCGTCATCCTGGGGGTGTCGGGGCTGTTCCTGCTGGGGCTGATCGCCGTGTTCGGCATGTTCGAGCGGCCGCGCTCGCGGCGCAGCTGACCTGCGTATACGCGGTCCGCCGTCCGGTGCTACCTTCGTTCGACCATGGTGAGCCTTCAGCGTGCGCGTGTCACGACTCCTGCCGGCGTGCGCGCGATCGCGTTGGCGGCTGCTGGCATGTTCACGATGGCGATCGTCGGCGCGGCGCCAGGCTCGCCCTATCAGCCGCTCCTGACGCCGAACGGGCAGCCGCACGGGCCGCTCACGGCGCTCGCCGATCGGCTCGGCCTCGACACGATCCCCGGCAATCCGATCGTGGCGATCGGGGTCCTCGCATCGGTGTTGGCGGTCGCGGGGTTCCTCCTGCTGCTGCGTGCAGCGTTCCACGGTCGTATCGGGCTGGGACCCGTGGTCGGTCTGGTGATCGGAGCCCACGCGCTGGTGCTCGGGCTTCCGTTGCTGTTCTCGCGCGACGTGTACTCCTACGCCTTCTACGGGCGCATCGCCGGCGTCTACGGCGACAACCCGTACGTGCAGACGCCGCTGGATCATTCCGCCGACGTGCTGTGGAGGTTCGTCGGCCCGATCTGGACCGACACGCCCGCGGTCTACGGTCCGGCGTGGTCGACGCTGTCGGGCTGGATGTCGACCGTGTTTCGTGCCAAGCCGGCCTCCCAGGTCGACGCGTACCGGATGCTGGCGTTGCTCGCGAGCCTCGCTACGTGCGCCGTGATCGTGTGGACCGTGCGTCGCTTGTGGCCCGAGCGCACCGCGTTCGCGTTGGTGGCTTTCGGTGCGAACCCGGTCGTGGTGTTCCACTCGGTCGCGAGCGGTCACAACGATCTGCTCGTCGCGCTTGCGATCGCGGGTGCGTTCGCGCTGGTCGTGTCGCATCGCGAGATGCCCGCGGTCGCCGTGCTCACGCTCGGCGCGCTGGTGAAAGCCACCGCGGGGTTGCCCTTGCTCCTGCTGATCGTGTGGTGCATCGCTCGACGAAGCCCGCAGGAGCGATGGAAGACGGCGCTCACCCACGCGGGGCTCGCCGTGGCGATCGCGGTCGCGTTCGCCGCACCGTTCTTCCAATGGCACGACCCGACCTTGGGCATGTTGGAGCTCGCCGGTCACGCGGGATGGCTCGCGCCCGCCGCGGTCGGCGCGCACCTGCTCAACATGCTGACCTTCGACACGCTGGGGTGGTTGGTGCGGGTCGCGGCCGGCGCGGTGCTGGTGGTGACGATCTGGCGCCTGTCCTCGGCCGTGTGGCGGCGAACCACCGGCACCGATGTCGCAGGGGCGCCACGCATGAGCCCGCGTGAGCAGGCAGCGACGTGGGGGTGGGCCTTGATGCTGCTGATGTTGCTCGGTCCGGTGCTCCTGCCCTGGTATGTGGTGTGGGTCCTGCCGCTGGCGTGGGTGCTGCCCAAGGCGCCGCGGACCGCGCTGATCGCCGTCAGCTCGTTCCTCGGTGCGACGCTGTGGTTCGCCGAGGCGGGCCGCTACCCCGGCGCGTTCTCGCTCAACGTGTTCGTCGGCAACTGGCTGGTGGTCCCGGTGATCGTATGGCTGCTCGTCGTGTTGCTACGAGACCTGCGCTCCCGGATCGCCGGGGGGCTGCTGTTCGAAGACGAGATCGGGATCGAGGAGCCGCCGCCGTTGGCGCAGGAGACGCAGGCCGAGCAAACCGTACCCGCAGCCGCCGGCGATGGCGCAGGCAAGGGTTGAGGTCCCGAGCGTTCCGAGCGGCAGTCCGAGGCGCTCGAGCACGAACGCGGTCAGCGCCAGCAACGGTGCGGCGAACGCCGGCGCAGCCGCCACGCCCGACGCCACATCGCCCAGAGCCCACCACGACCAGCCGAGGCCGAGCACCAGCAGCAGCAGGAAGGTCCGCCAGGTTGCGGCGAGGATCTTTCTCGGTTCGACCGGCGTGAGTTCGCCGTCGGCCGGGGCGAGCGGCGCCGGGGATCCCTCGCTGCTCGCGACCGCCGCGTCCCAGCGGGTGAGTCCGGGCGTATCCAGCTGCGACAGATCTCGGATCTCTTCGGCGATGACGAACGTCGCATGCTCGCCCGGGGGTATCCGGCTGAACGTGGCCGCCGACGCGAGGTCGTAGCGCGGATCACCGTTGGCGCTCGGGTGGCCCGCGGCGAGGTCGGCCGGCGACCCGATGAACACGTAGACGTCTTTGACCCGCTCGGGTGGGACCGCTGCGCGCGCGACGTTGGCCGTGTGCGTCAGCAAGAACAACGCCTGGTCGGTGTCGGGCGAGTCCGCGACGAACACCAACGGGGTGCCGAGCGGCGTGCGATCGGCGGCGATGCGTCCCGCGAGCGTGAGATGCGCCACCTCGTCGGGAGAGATGTAGGGGAACTGATCGCGCCAGTCCCGCACCGCCGGGGCAACGATCAAGGCGGTCAACACGATGCCGACCGGCCACGCCAACCACCATCGACCGAGCCGATCGCCGAGCGCGACCAGTCCGAAGGCGGCGAGCAGCGGCAGGCAGAAGGCGAACATCAGGATGCGGTCGGGCGGGTACCAGCCGGTCGCCGCGCCGACGACGAGGCCGACCGCGCTCACCGCCGTCCACGACAGGAGCAATCGTCGCGCGAACCCGTGCGCGCGGAACGCACCGGCCGTCGCGAGGCCAACCGTCATGAACGGCGAGTAGCGGCGCCAGTTCACCAAGAACCGGTCCAGGTAGGAGCGCCGGAGCGCTCGCAGCTGCCCCGTGCCCCGCATGAACGAGTCGGTCGAGGTGTCGCCGGGCACGCGTGGCGCGCCGATCGTGGCCGCCAGGACACCGAGCACAGCGATACCGATGCCACCCAGCAGCGCGGTCGCAACCCGACCGGCGTCGGTGTTCCACCCGAAGTCCCCTTCATGCAGCGCCGCCCACACGCCGGCCGTCGCCAACACCGCCGCTCCCACGACGAAGAACTCGAGATGGGTCAGCGCTCCGCCGCCGAGCAGCAGCGCGGCGGCGATCGCGCCCCGTCGCGTCCGCCGAGACAGTGCCGTCGCTGCGGACAGGAACGCCGCGACGAACACGAGGTTCGCGAGGTAGCCGCCGCCGAGGAACGTCGCCCACGCGCCGGCCAGCGCGCCTGCTGCGAGCCACCCGCCCCGCGGCAGCGTGCGACCTCGCCCGCGGGCAAGCGCCGCGGCGGCCAGCCCGATCGCCGGGCCCAGCGCGTATTGCAGTCCTCCGAGCCCCGCGACCACTCCATCGTCCAGCGCCCCGGCGACCGTCGAGATCAACGCAGGCGCCCCCGGTCGCCCGCCGACCAGCGACAGCCCCCCAGCTTCGGCCACGCGGGTCCACCACAGATACACCGGCACGTCGGGTCCGACCGGGAACGGGTAGCCGTGTCGAAGCGTCGGCCACGCGAAGACGCGCAGCAGCGCGGCGCCGAGCACGGCGATCAACACGAGGTCGATGGCGGTGCGGATGTGCCGCGCACGGGTTCGGAACCGGGAGGTCGTCGGAGTAGACACGTCGATCGGCGACCGTACCACCGCCGGTGCTTCGCAGGACCACTGCTACCATCGCGGCCATGCTGGATCGTGCCCTCGTCGTCGACGTCCTCGCCGCCGCACGCCGAAACGGCGGCGACTTCGCTGAGGTCTTCGTGGAAGAGCGGTCCGCGACTTCGATCCGGCTCGACGACGGGCACGTGGAGGAGCTGACGACCGGGCTCGATCGCGGGGCGGGCGTGCGTGTCTGCCTTGGTACGACGTACGGCTACGCCTACTCGAACAGGCTCGATCGCGACTCGCTGCTTGCCGCCGCCGCCGCCGCGAGCGCCGCGCTCGCCGGCAACGCGCCCAGCTCGGTCGTCGATCTCACCGAGCGAACCGGTGTGGGAACGAACCATGCCGAGCACCCGGCGGGAGAGCTCGACGCCGCGACCAAGGTCGGCTGGCTGCGCGAGGTCGACGACGTCGCGCGAAGCGTCAGTCCCGAAGTGACGCAGGTGACGGGGATCTACTTCGATTCACTGCAGCGACGACTGATCGCCACGAGCGACGGCCGGTGGGTCCGTGAAGACCGCCCGCGCATCCGGTTGGTGGCCCAGGTCGTGGCCAAGCGCGGCGATGTGATCCAAACGGGGTGGCACGGGCCGGCGGCGTGCGCCGGCGTGGAGTTCCTCGACCTGCACACACCGAGCGACACGGGGCGCCAGGCGGCACAGCGGGCGGTCACGATGCTCGACTCCATCCCAGCGCCTGCCGGCGAGATGGCGGTCGTGGTGGCCAACGGGTGTGGCGGCGTGTTGTTCCACGAGGCGGTCGGACACCCGTTGGAATCCGACGCGGTCGATAAGGAGGCCTCGGTGTATCGCGGGCTGGTCGGCACGCAGTGCTCGAGCGCGCTGATCAACGGTGTCGATGACGCGACGATCGCCAACGGCTGGGGCTCCTACGATTTCGACGACGAGGCGACGCCGTCGCAGCGCACGGTGCTGTTCACCGATGGGGTGCTGCAGGGCTACCTGCACGACCGCATGCGCGCGGCGAAGATGGGGGCGGAGCCCACCGGAAATGCACGCCGCGAGTCCTACGCCCACCCGCCGGTCGTTCGCATGACCAACACGAACATCCTGCCCGGGGCGAGCAACCCCAAGCAGATCATCCGCGACACCGCCGCAGGTATCTACGTACGAGGGCTCGGCGGCGGGCAGGTCAACCCGGCAAGCGGCGATTTCGTGTTCGGGGTGTCAGAGGGCTACCTGATCGAACACGGCGAGGTCACGACGCCGGTGCGCGGGGCCAACCTGATCGGCCGTGCGATCGACGTGATGTCCGCCGTCGACGCCGTCGGGTCGGACTTCGAGTCGTGGGAAGGCGTCTGCGGCAAGGACGGTCAAAGCGCACCAGTCGGCAGCGGTTCACCGACGGTGCGCATCTCCAAGATCACGGTGGGCGGCACCGGTGGCTGATCTCGGCGATCTCGTCCGCACCGCGGTGTCGGCTGCCGCCGACGGCGAACATGTCGAGGCCTACGCCGAGGAAGAGCGTCATACGGAGGTTAGCGCCCTGCGTGGCGAGGTCGAGGGCATGACGTTCGCCGAATCGCGGGGCATCGGCGTGCGCGTGATCCGCGAGGATCGGCTGGGCTACGCGTGGGTTGCCGATCCCTCGCAGGAAGAGGCGCTCGACGCCGTGCGTCGTGCGCGCGACAACGCCGCGCTGGCCGAACCCGATGCATCCAACGTCTTGCCCGCCGCCACCACGATCGAGCCGATGCCGGAGTTGTTCCGCGCGGAAAGCGCCGCGATCGGCGTCGACGACAAGGTGCGCCTGGCGCTCGATCTTGAGCGCTACACCGTCTCGCGAGATCCGCGGGTGACCAAGGTGGACCTCGCACAGGTCGGTGACGCAACCTCCCGCGTCGCGATCGCCTCGACCGAGGGTGTCGACCTTGAGTACGCGCGGACCGACGCGTGGGTCGTGGCGGTGACCTTGGCCGTCGAGCGTGACGAGACGCAGACGGGCTTCTCCTTCACGATCTCACGAGGGTTGGATCAGCTGGGGTGGGAGCCGATCGCGGATGAGGCGGTCGATCGGGCCGTCCAGATGCTGGGCGCGGCGAAACCGCCGACCGCGAAGCTGCCGGTCATCCTCGATCCCTTCGCCGCGTCAAGCTTCCTCGGCGTGCTGGCCGGAGCGTTGAACGCGGACAACGTGTTGAAGGGGCGCTCTCTGTTCGCCGACATGGTGGGCCAGCAGGTCGGGTCCGAGGCGTTCACGCTGATCGACGACGGGCGTCGCGCCGACGGTCCGGGCGCGTGCCCGTTCGACGGCGAAGGGGTGCCGAGCGGTCGTAGCGAGCTGTTCACCGCCGGCGTGCTGAACGGGTTCCTGCACTCGACCTATACCGCCCGTCGGGCGGGAGGCGCTCAGCGATCGACGGGCAACGGCAAGCGCGGTGGGTACAAGTCCGCACCGGGTGTTGGCACATCGAACTTCTTCGTCGAGGCGGGCACGCGCCCGTTCGACGGGCTACTCGCCGATGCCGACGGCGGCGTGCTGATCATGGACGTGTCCGGCGTGCATTCGGGCGCGAACCCGATCAGCGGCGAGTTCTCCGTCGGCGCCACGGGGCGGCGCATCGGCCCGGGTGGCGCTCTCGGTGAGCCGCTGCGTGAGATGACGATCGCCTCGACGTTGCCCGAGATGCTGCGCGGCGTGCGCGCGGTCGGCGACGATCTGCGGTTCTTCTCCAGCGTGGGCACACCCTCGATCCTGATAGGCGAGATGACCCTCGCCGGCGTGTGATGCACGACGTTCGCATCGTCGAAGCCAACGTTGAGCGGATCCCCGAGGTTGAGCACCTGAGCCGTTCGCTGCACGAGCATCATGTCTCCGTCGACCCGGCGATCCCAGGCATCCCCCCGCGCAGCGTCGACGCGTGGTGGGCGATCCGCAGCGAGCGCTACCGCGCGTGGCTGGCCGAGCCCGATACGTTCCTGTTGATCGCCGAGGATGGTGCGGGCGCATCGGTCGGCTACGCGCTCGTTACCTTCCACGACGTCGACGACTCGCACGCGACCGGTGAGCGGTTCGCGGAGCTGCAGTCGCTCGCCGTGGCTCCAGATCGCCGCGGCGGCGGGCTCGGCACGGCGCTGTTGCACGAGGTCTATCGCCGGGTCCGCGGCCGCGGGGTCGAAGAGATGGTGATCGGCGTTCTCGCGACCAATGTGGCCGCACAGCGCCTCTATGAGCGCGAGGGCTTCCGCCCGTGGGTGCTGCTCACGATGGGGAAGGTCCCCGACCCCGACGAGCCGATCCGACCGTAGCGTTGCTAGATCAGTGGCAACTCGACCGCGAACCGGGCGCCGTGCGTGAGGCTGCCGGCGCTGATCGAGCCCCCGAGCGCTTCCACGATCCGGCGGGCCAACGCCAAACCGAGACCCGCGCCCGGACCGCTACGCGCGGGGTCCGCCCGGTAGAAGGGTTCGAAGATGTGGGGCAAGTCTTCGGCGGTGATGCCTTCGCCGGAATCTTCGACCGCGAGCGACAGCAGGGCGCCCGCTCGTGTCGCGCTGATCCGCACACTGCCGTCGGCCGGTGTGTGGCGAACGGCGTTGGAGAGCAGGTTCTGCAACACACGCGTGAGTCTCGGGGAACAGGCGACGTCGTAGGCGTCGCCCAGGTCGGCGGTCATCGCGAGCTGCTTCTGCGCTGCCTCGCCGCCTACGGCGTCGAGCGCATCCGACACGATCTGGTCGAGGCGGGCGCGCCGCGTTTCTGCGGCGATCGCGCCCGCATCCAGTTGGGATAGCTCGAACAGGTCGTCAACTAAGTTGACCAACTGCGCCGTCGAGCGGCGCATCTCGCTCGCGTAGCGGCGAACGTCCACCGGTTCCGCGACGATGCCGTCATCCAGCGCCTCCACCATCGCGCGCAGCGACGCGAGCGGGGTGCGCAGGTCGTGGGACACCGCCGTCATGAGGTCGCGTCGGGTGCGCTCCGCCGACCGCTCGTTCGCGAGCGCGAGCTGCAGCCGCGCCGACATCTCGTCAAGGGCACGACCCAGCGAGGCGATCTCCGGGCCGGCGTCCAGTGTGCCCACGCGCGCGTCCAGATCGCCGTCGGCCAGCCGGTCCGCGGTGTCGCGCAGCGTCGAGAACGACGCTCGCGAGGACCGCGCCACGGCCAGGGCCGCGGCCACACCCGTGCCCACGGCGTACAGCAGCAGCACAAGGACCAACGTCGCGTCGTGATCGCTGACGAACATCTGCATCGACAGCACGACGATATTGGCCATCGCGACGGCCGCGGCGACCAGCGCGACCGCGACGAACCGCTGCCGCAAAGACGCGCGCGCAAGCAACCGCGCCGCCAACAACCCCGCTACCACGGTCACGATCGCCGCGGGCACCAACGCGAGCAACAGATGCTGCAGCTCGTCGCCCTGCATGCCCATGATCGCCCCGACCACCAGGCTGCCGGCCGCGCCGACGGCGGCAACGACGACGACGAGCCCGATCGTGCGCCAACCGCTCATGATTCGAACCGGTACCCCACGCCCCACACCGTCACGATGTGCCGCGGCGAGGAGGGGTCGTCCTCGATCTTCTCGCGCAATCTGCGCACGTGCACGGTCACCGTCGAGGAATCCCCGTCCCACGCGAAGTCCCACACCTCTTCGAGCAGCTGGGTGCGGGTGAACGCCACGCCGGGACGTGACGCCAGGTGGTGCAGGAGATCGAACTCCTTTCGTGTGAGCCGCACAGGCTCGTCGCGCAGACGCACCTCACGCCGCTCCCCGTCGATCTCCAGGTCTCCGTGGCGGATCGGGCCGCGATCCTCCTCGGCGCCCGTGCGTCGAAGCACCGCGCGGATGCGGGCGACCACCTCGCGCGGGCTGAACGGCTTGGTGACGTAGTCGTCGGCTCCCAGATCGAGTCCGACGATCCGGTCGGTCTCGTCCCCGCGCGCGGTCAGCATGATCACCGGCGTGGTGGACCGCTCGCGGATGCGGCGAAACACCTCGTAGCCGTCGATCTTGGGAAGCATGAGATCGAGCACCACCAGATCGGGGCCGTCCTCGGCGAATCGCTCCAGTGCTTCCTCGCCGTCGGCGGCGGTCGACACCGCGTAGCCCTCTGCGGCCAGGTACCGGGCGAGTACCTCGAGCACCATCGGCTCGTCGTCCACCACGAGCACGCTCGCGTTCGTCATCGCCACCATGGTGCCAGCGTAGTGTTGCCCGGCTCGAGCAGGGACATCCACACTCACCGGACGTTCACGAAGATCGTGTGGTAGCCGGTGGCGCCGCTCGGGAACGGCGGCACCTCCTCGGCGGACTGCACCTCCCCGGCTCCGTCGGTCGTCCGCACGGTCATGGTGTGCGTCCCCGCGGTGGCTTCCCACGCGTAGACCCATTGGCGCCAGGTGTCGGCGGTGTCCTCGTCTCCGAGCGTCGCCGGCATCCATGGCCCCTGGTCGATGCTCACCTCCACCTGCTGGATGCCGCGGTGCTGTGCCCAGGCGATCCCCGCGATCGGCACGGTGCCGGGCGACAGCGTCGCGTTGCGGCGCGGCGTGTCGATGCGCGAACCGGTCTTGATCAACACCTGCTCCGCCCAACCGCGACGAACCCAATACGCGGAGAACGCCTCGAAGGTCGTGAGCTCGATGTCGGTGATCCACTTGCAAGCTGACTCGTACCCGTACAAGCCGGGGATCACCATGCGCACGGGGAAACCGTGCTCCAGCGGCAGCGGCTCGCCGTTCATGGCGATCGCGAGCATCGCGTCGCGTCCGTCGAGCGCGACCGACGCGGGCGTGCCGGTCGTGAAGCCATCCACCGAGGTCGAGACCATCTGTGTGACGCCGGACTGCACGCCCGCTTCGTCGAGCAGGTCCTGCAAGCGCACGCCCGTCCACCGCGCGTTGCCGAGGTACTTGCCGCCCACCTCGTTGGAGACGCATGTCAAGGTGACGTCGCGTTCGATCAGGGGCCGTGCGATCAGTTGGTCGTAGCCGATCGTGATCGGGCGGTCCACCATGCCGTGGATGGTGAGCGCCCAATCCGCCGTCGTGACCGAGGGCACGAGCAGCGCGGTGTCGACGCGATAGAAGTCGGCGTTGGGTGTGATGAACGGGTTCGCTCCCGCGACCTGGAGGTCGGCGCCGGCCGGCGTGGGGGGCGCGGCATCGGTGACGCCCGGGATGTGCACGGCCGCGCGTGAGGCGCTCGCGTCGGAGCGTCGCACGAGATATTCGCCGAGGAAACCTGAGGTCGCGGCCAGGCCCGCCACGACCGCGCCGCCGAACAGGAATCGACGACGGTCAAACCCGGTGGGCATCTCGGGTGCGTCGGCCGCGGCCGCGGGTTGACTACCCTTGGCTGCGGTCTCGGCCATGCCTGCCGCACGCCGCAGTTGCCGGAACGCGACGATGCCGGCGCCCGCCCCGAACAGCGCTGGGATCGCATCGACGGGACCGGCCCCGGGGCGCGTCACGGCGGCGAGCGCACCGATACCGCCCAGGACGATCAGCCCGTTGACGCCCGCCCGCGGGCGCCGCACCGACACGACGCCGAGCACGATAGCCGCGATCACCAGCACGGCGCCGATCCCGACGAGCAGGGCCTTCTTGTCGTTCGCCCCGAAGGTGCGGATCGCGAAGCTCTTGAGCCACTCGGGCGTGGCATCGATCGCGGAGCTCCCGACCGCGATGATGGGGGAGGATGCTCCGCCGACCACGCCGGCCACCACCTGGCTCACGCCGATCGCGAGCGCGCCGGACAGCAGGCCGATCGCGGCGCCAACCAACCGAGGACGGACTCGGTTGCCGACGGGCGGGGCCGTCTCGGCCTGTGCATGCGGTGTCGTTCGCGTCATCGTCGTCGTGAGCGTAGGCCCTGGATGGTTACGAGTTTCGAACGAGATGCTTTCTTTCCTGTATCAGACGGGCATCAGACGGTGGATTTCGCCGCTCGCAATCGGTTGGTAACGCTTCGGTAATGCCGCGCTTCTTATGGTCGGGGTCAGTCGACCAAGGAGGTAGCGATGCGGAGGGTGCTTATCGCCCTAGCAGTAGCCACGATGGTGATGGTGAGCGCGCAGGTTGCGTTCGCGGCGGTTTCGAGCGAGATCTCGGCCCGCTACAACACCGCGGATGAGAAGTTCCACGGCACGGTGAGCTCGAGTAACGACGAGTGCGCCATCGGCCGCCCCGTGAAGCTGTTCAAGAAGACGAGCAGCGGCGCGGTGCTGCAGGGCATGACGAAGACCAACCCCAACGGTGTGTGGCGCGTCACCGTCATGCATGCTCACGGGATGTACTTCGCCAAGGCTCCCGAGTTCATGGGGATGCACAAGCTCTGCGCAGCCAGCCGTTCCAACACCGTCGACGTGATGTAGTTCATTGACGCGACACGGGACCGAGGTCGGGGGAGTGTGCCCGGCCTCGGTCCCTTGGTGTCGGGGCTAGATCGTGCCGGAGCGCACGTTCGTTACGACGAGCCCGATCGCGAGCGCCGCGATGGCCAGCCGATACACCATGAACAGCAGGAAGTCGTGGGTGCGCAAGTACCGCAGCAAGAACCAGATCACGACGAACCCGCTGATCGCGGCCGCGACGAAGCCCGCAAGGAACTGCGCGCCGTAACCCTGGAACCCGGTCTGGGCCAGGTCGAGGGCCTTGAGCCCTCCCGCACCGGCGATGATCGGCAGCGCCATCAGGAACGAGAAGCGGGCGGCGGTGGCGCGGTCCAGACCGATCGCCCGGCCCGCGGTGATCGTGATCCCCGATCGCGACACGCCCGGCTGCAACGCCACCGCCTGGGCGATGCCGACGAACAACCCGGTACGCGGACGGATCGAATCGATCCCGCGGTCTTGACGAGCAACGCGGTCGACCACGAAGAGGATCACGCCCATCACGGCGAGCATGACGGCGATGATGACCGGCTGGCCGAGTCTGTCTTCGATCACGGATTCCAGCCCGGCGCCCGCGATCATGCCGGGGATCGTTCCGATCGCGATCGCCCACGCCAGTCGCTCCTCGGTCGATCGGATCGCTCGCGCTCGGCACGAGGCGAGGAACGCCCTGAGGTAGGACCAAAGGTCGGTGCGGAAGTAGATCGCGGCTCCTAGGAACGTTCCCATGTGCAGCGCGACGTCGAAGGTCTTGTTCAGCGCGGGGTCGTTGACGATGTCCCAGCCCAGTGCCCAAGGCACCAGGATCAAGTGGCCGCTACTGGAGACAGGGGCGAACTCCGTGATGCCCTGAACGATGCCGAGGATGATGGCCTGCACGATGGTCACGGGGCGCGAGTCTACCCGGGCGCGAGCGACGCTCCGGGCTGTGGCGATGCACTCGTTGATGGCAAGGATGTGGCGGGCGAGCGGGCCGCGAGACCCAGGGTTGCGGTGGCCTCGGCCTGCAACAACAAACGCGCGGTCTCGATGTCGACGTCGAGCGTGATCGCGGTGGCGCCTGGCCCGTCGTAGCTCGACTCGACGGGCGCGATCGACACGATGTGCAGGTCTTGGCCGACCTGCGTCGTGTACGGCCGCGCGCCGGCGAACGTCGCGAACGCATCGACGCGGTCGGCGACGGACAATCCCTCGGGAACGGATGCGAATCCGATGGTGACGACCACGTCGCCCGGCGCGACGGTGGCGCCGAACGCGCTTGCGCCGAGCCTGGTGGTCACGAGCACCTCGCCCGCCCGTACCCGCCCCGAGCTCACCAGCCCGACCGCGGCATCTGCGGAGCTGACGGCGCCGGGTGGCAGGTAGGCCACCGGCAGCTGTGCGGTGCGCACGTCGGTCGGGCCGAGCGACGCACCAGCCGCAAGATCGTGCGTCGCAAGGACGACCGTGGCCATCGGGCCGGCCAGCGCCTGGATCTCTTCGGCTCGGCGAGTCTCAGCACGGACCAACAGGAACGCCAGCAACGACAAGGCGGCTGCAGCGCCGAACAGCACTTTGGAGGACAGCGGGAGTTTGCGGCGAAGCGACGGCCAACGCATGCCCGGCACGCTATCGATGCGCGGTCGGGCCTTTCGTGACCGACGTCACATCAGTCCACGGAACGCAGGTGCTCTTTCTTGGTGGCGTCCAGCGACATCGTGCGGACCCGGAACTCGTCAAGCGCTTCGCGACCTACGATCGACGCCGTCGCCTCGCGTATCCGATCGCCGAGCTGGTCGGCGTCTTCCTCCGTGACGAACGACAGCTCGACGCGCACGAGTGTGCGAGCCATCAGTGACTCCCGGACAGGGCATGACCACAGGTGCAGCCGCGATCGGCCGGCACCGCGGGGATCGCGGCGAACAACAGGTTGCGCAGCGCTTCGATGTTCTCGCCGAAGACCTTGAGTACCTCTGCGTGCGAGACGGGGGAGATGTCGTCGACGCCTACGTCGTAGTCCGTGACCAGCGCCACGTTCGCGAAGCACAGCTCGGCTTCGCGCGCGAGCGTCGCCTCGGGGAACTGTGTCATGCCGATCACATCGCCGCCGACTTGCGCGAACATCTTCGATTCGGCGCGTGTGGAAAAGCGCGGCCCTTCGATCACGACCATCGTGCCGCCGTCGCGGTGTTCGATCCCGAGCTCGGCCGCCGACGCCACCAACGCCGCGCGCATCTCGGGACAGTACGGGTCGGCGAACGACACATGCGTGGTCACAGGCCCGTCGAAGAACGTGTATGGCCGCGACTTCGTGAAGTCGATCGCTTGATCGGACACGACGAACGTCTTGGGCGCGATGTCTCGTCGAAGCGACCCGGCCGCGCTCGGCCCGAACAACCGCGCGACCCCGAGTTGCTTCATCGCCCACACGTTCGCGCGGTAGGGCACCAGGTGCGGCGGGAACTCGTGGTCCTTGCCGTGACGCGGGATGAACGCGACGCGCCGGCTCCCGATCGTGCCGATCGTCACGGCGGCGCTCGGCGCTCCGTACGGGGTGTCCATCGTGATCTCTTCAGGGTCTTGCAAGAAGTCGTAGAAGCCCGACCCCCCGAATACTCCGAGCTCCGCGCTGCTCACGATGTGGACCCCTCCTTCTTGCCTGTGCTCTCCGACGATGCAGAGCTTGACCCCGAGTCGCTCTTGGTATCGGTCTTCTTCGTCTCGGACCCCGAGTCCTTCGAACCGCCGTCCTTCTTCTCGCTGTTGTCCGAGCTCGACGGCTTCGACTTCTTGCCGTGGTCGGTCGCGTAGAAGCCGGAGCCCTTGAAGGAGATGGAGGGCGCTGCGAACACTTTGCGGAGCTCACCCCCGCACGCGGGGCACACGGTGAGCGTGTCCTCGCTCATCTTCTGCACGATGTCGAAGGTGTGGCCGCAGGCGCGGCACACGTACTCGTAGGTGGGCATGGCGGGAGAAGTGTACCGGCGGCCCCGCGTTAGACTCCGCGGCCATGACGGTGCGAACCGCGGTGATCCCGGTGGCGGGCCTGGGCACACGGTTCCTGCCCGCGACCAAGGCGCAGCCCAAGGGCCTCCTGCCGATCATAGACACGCCGGCGATCCAACTCGTGGTGGAAGAGGCCGCCGCCGCTGGACTGGACGACGTGATCGTCGTGATCGGTCCCGGGCAGGACGCGCTCCGAGAGCATTTCGCGCCGGCGCCGGCGCTCGAGGCGGAGCTGGCCGCCCGTGGCAAGCACGCGGCCGCCGCCGCGGTGCGACGGGCGACGCGGCCCGACGTGCGTTTCGTGGTGCAGGAAGAGGCGCTCGGACTGGGGCACGCGGTGTCGGTCGCCGCGCCGCTCGTGGGCGAAAGCGCCTTCGCGGTGTTGCTCGGCGACGACCTGATCGACCCCGCGGTCCCGTTGCTTCGCGACATGCTCGCGGCGAGCGAACGCACGGGCGCCAGCGTGCTGGCCGCGATGCATATGGGCGCTCGCGAGATCGCGATGTACGGGTGCATCGGTCCGGGCGAGGCGGACGGCCACCTCGTGCGTGTCGCCTCGATCGTCGAGAAACCCGCGCCCGAGGATGCGCCGTCTGACCTCGCCGTGATCGGCAGGTACGTCTTCATGCCGACGATCTTCGAGGCGCTGCGCCGCACGCAGCCGGGAGCGGGCGGGGAGATCCAGCTCACCGACGCGATCGGGCTGCTGGCCGCCGAGGAGCCTGTCTTCGCCTTGCCGCTCGCTGGGGGGCGCTTCGATGTCGGCAATCCGCTGGATGCGTTGATGGCGCAGGTGTCGCTTGGGCTGGGGCGCGATGACATCGGGACGGCGCTTCGGGATCGGCTGATCGGGTTGCTCCAAAGCGAGGGTTGAATGGTGGAAGCCCGTCGAGGGTGAGAGCCGTTGGGCCGATAGACTGACCGCATGAGTGCTCGTTCCGTGCACGATCACGACTCTGCCGAGGGGTTGGTCTCCCTCGATGAGGCTCGCGAGCGGGTCCTGTCGAAGGTGCACGTGCTTCCGCCGCTGCAGTTGCCGCTCACCGACGCCTACGGGTGTGTGGCGGCGGGCGACATCGTCGCCGCGCTCGATCTGCCGGAGTTCGCCTCCAGCGGCATGGACGGGTTCGCGGTGCGCGCCTCCGATGTCGATGGCGCTTCGCCCGGCGAACCTGCGGAGCTGAAGGTCGTCGGTCGCGCCATGATCGGCCACCGCCCCGAGGCCACCGTCGGGGTCGGTGAGGCGGTGAAGATCGCTACCGGGGCGCCGATCCCGGGTGGCTCCGACGCAGTGGTCCCGGTCGAAAACGCCGAAGAACGCGACGGACTCGTGCGTGTGTTCCAAGCGGTTCCTGCCGGGCGCCACGTCCGCCCGCAAGGAGAGGACGTTCGCCAGGGCGACGTGTTGGTCCCGGCCGGCAAGCGCCTAGGCGCGCCGGAGCTCGGTCTGCTGGCCAACGCCGGCGTCCCGCATCCGCTCGTGCACCCGCGACCCCGTGTGATCGTGTTCTCCACCGGTGACGAGCTGATCGCGCCGACCGAGGAGCCCGAGTTCGGGCAGATCCGCGACTCCAACGCCTATCTGATCTTCGGGGCTTTGCGAGAAGCGGGCGCGATCCCGGTGCTCGCCGGCATCGTCCGCGACGATCCGGAGGCGTTGCGCGAAGCGGTGCTGGCCTTCGAGATCCAAGCCGATGGGTTCGTGTCCTCCGGCGGCGTGAGCGTGGGGGAGCGCGACGTCGTGAAGGCTGCCTTCGCCGGTCGTGGCGAGGTCGACTTCTACAAGGTGGCGATGCAGCCGGGTATGCCGCAGGGCTTCGGCGTCGTGGAGGGCAAGCCGTTCTTCGGTCTGCCGGGCAACCCCGTCAGCGTGTTCGTCAGTTTCGAGATGTTCGTACGGCCCGCCATCTTGAAGATGATGGGTCGTCAACAACTCCAGCGCCCCGAGGTCTCGGCCACGCTCACCGACGCGATCAGCGGCCCGAAAGCAAAGACGGTGCTGGCCCGTGTCGACGTCACGCGCGGTGCCGATGGCTGGACCGCGACGCCCACCGGCGGCCGCGGCTCCAACCTGATGGCGACCGTCGCTCGGGCCAACGGCCTCGCGGTGCTCCCGCCGGGCGTCGAGTCGGCCGGGGTCGGCGAGCGCGTCTCGGTCATGTTGTTCCGCGCGGCAGAGGACTAGGACGTGGCCGGCGCCGATCAAGCGGGTGCGGACGGCGTCACCAGGATCGTCGAAGTTGGCACCAAAGCCGAGACCGCGCGCGAGGCCACGGCCGAAGCCTGGCTGCAGACCACGCCCGCGGCGGTGACCAACCTGGTCGCCGGAACCAAGAAGGGCTCACCGATCGAGACGGCGAAGATCGCGGGGATCGGTGGCGTGAAACGGACCCCCGAACTGCTGCCGCATTGCCATCCGATCCGGGTGACCGGCGCCGACGTCGCGATCGAGCCCGACGAGGCGGCCGGGCGGATCCGCGTGGAGGTCATCGTGCGCGCGATCGATCGCACCGGCGTGGAGATGGAGGCCCTCACCGGCGCGGCGACGGCTGCTCTGTCGCTGTACGACACGGCGAAGGCGTTCGATCGTTCGGCCCGTATCGACGGGATCCGCTTGCTCGCGAAGTCCGGCGGCGCGAGCGGCGATTACCTGGCCACCTGATCAGGCAACCCAGCCACGCCGCCTTTCCACAGGACCTCCACAACCTGTGGAAAATCACACCGATGTGCTTCTAGAGCACTATATGTGGTGCTACGGTCCCGACCCAGCCTAGATGTTGTGTCGCACCCGGGGATCGACAGGCAGGAGGCTGGTTGGTGCAGTGGTTGCTGCTCGGCTCGTTGGGCATCATGTGGACAGCGTTCCTCGTGCCCCTCGGCCGCAAGAGGTCGGACGCGCGGAGCGTCGAAGACTTCGAACGCAGGATGGAACTGTTGGCGCACGCAGAGGTACACGGCACGAACGGCCGCTGGATCGTGACCCCGCGCAAGGGGGTTCGGTTCCTCGGGCCGCGCGAGCGACGCATGGCACGGGTGCGCGCTCGACGCCGCCGGGTGTTCGTGGTCCTGCTCGAGGCCATCGGGTTATCGCTGCTGATCGGCGTCGTCCCACCCCTGCGGGTGTCGTGGAGCGTCGCCGGCGTGCTGGGCGGCCTCCTCGTGATCTACGTGTGGGCGCTCCTGGTCATCAAGGCTCGGGCGCGCGCGGCTCCTCCCGTTGCCGCGCCTGTGAGCCCGTCGATGCGCGAGCGACGCGCGCTGCCGCGCCCGACGATCGAGGCCGACGAGCACGTGACGGTGCGGTCGGGCACCGCGGTCGCCTCCGCCGGCGCCTGAGCCCGCATCGATCGGGTCCGCCGCATCAGTCGCGAAAGAGGCCTCTGCTACCCTGGTCGACCTCGGGGGTGTAGCTCAGCCCGGTAGAGCACTGCGTTCGCAACGCAGGGGTCAGGGGTTCAAGTCCCCTCACCTCCACCGAACCGTCCGGGACGTGGGAGGCCATCGATGCAACAGCGTGTCAGCCTCGTCACCCTTGGCGTCGCCGACCTCCAACGCGCCCGCTCGTTCTACGAGGCGCTCGGTTGGCGGTCCGCATCTAAGCCGCAGGAGGGTGTCGTGTTCTTCCAGGCGGGGGGTATGGTGCTCGGCTTGTGGGGTCGCTCCTCGCTCGCTGAGGATTCTGTCGTGACCGACGGCGGCGGTTGGGGCGGCGTCTCCCTAGCCCACAACGTCCGGTCTCCCGACGACGTCGATGCCGTCTTGCGGCAGGCCAGGGCTGCGGGCGGCAGCATCGCGCGCGCGGGCGCGGCCACCGTCTGGGGCGGCTACTCAGGGGTATTCCACGATCCGGACGGCCACGCCTGGGAGGTCGCGCACAACCCCTTCTGGCAGATCGCCGAGGACGGCTCCATCACGATCTGACAGACGGAGACCATTCGGTCGTTGCATCGTGCCTGTTCCCGGGGGAGCATCAGCCATCGTTCGAACCGGAGGGTTCCCAGTCATGGACAAGGAAAAGATCAGCTACGCGGGTGTCGGCGCCGCTGTCGCAGGAGTGATCGGCATCTTGGGGATCTACTCCGGGTGGTGGGAGACCGATTTCGCCTCCTACAACGGCACCGCGGATGTTTCGGGACAGCTCGCTCTTGCGATGGCGATCGGGCTGTTCGCGTTCGGCGGCGCGTACGTACTCATGTCCGACGCGCGGATCCGTCGTGCGATGGGGGCACTGGCAACGCTGTGCGCGGTCGTGCTGACGTTGGCTTGCGTGTGGGCGCTGACTCGATCCGACAGCGTCGCGCCGCTGGCCCAGGTCACGACCGGCCTCTACATCTCCACGATGGGCGGCGTCCTCGGGATCGCGGCGAGCTTCCTCGTCATGCGCGACACGGCGGCGATGGAGGCCGCGGGCGGACCTGACCAGCCGACTCCAAGCGACGCAGAGGCAACCAGCTGACCGAGATCGTCGACCTGCCCGTCGCGCATCCCTGGTTCCACGCCGAAGACGCCGGGGGCGGCGTCACCCGGCTGTTCGAACCGCACGTCGACGACATGCTGACGTCAAACGTGTGGCACGTCGAGGGCCGCGACGCCGACCTACTCGTCGACTCGGCGAACGGCATCGGGCCGCTCAAACCACACACCGATGTGCTGACGGTGGGCAAGCCGTTGATCGCGTTCGTGACGCATGGGCATTTCGATCACGTCGGAGGCCTGCATGAGTTCGCCGATCGACGGGTGCACGCCGCCGACGCGCAGATGACGCGCGAGCCCTACCCGATGCGGCTGCTGCAGCGAGACTTCCCCGAAGGAGCCGAGGAGATGTACGCCTACTACGGCATCGCGATGCCCGAGGTCGCGGTTCGCGCCGTGCCGAGTCCGGGTTTCGACGTTGCCGCTTGGGTCACGCCCGGCGCTGAGCCGACCATGCTGTTGGGCGAGGGCGATCGCATCGATCTCGGCGATCGCACGTTCACCGTCTTGCACACCCCGGGGCATACGGCCGGATCGGCCAGCTTGTTCGACGAGGCCGATGGCACGGTGTTCACCGGCGACGCGATCTACGTCGACGCGCCGATCGACTGGGAAGACGCGGTAGCGATGGCGTCGTCGCTGGAGCGATTGCACGACCTCGATGCCCGGATCGCGCACGCGGGGCATGAACGCTCGTTCGACGGTGATGAGCTTCGCGCGACTGCCGACCTATGGCGAGCGAGGCTCGGCGCCTAACGGCGCCGAGCCTCGCAGCCG
>JANMPG010000116.1:0-11509 GCA_031369745.1 Actinomycetes bacterium | reverse complement strand
ATGGGAAGCACTCCTGCAGGTCAGCGGGGCGATCAGCGGATCCGGGACCCTTCGATGATAGCAGCGACCTGTTCGGTCGCCCGCGCGAGCTCGTCGTTGACGACGACGTGGTCGAACCAGCTCGCCTGCTCCATCTCCCGCTCCGCGACCGCCAGACGTTGCGCGATCCCGGCGTCGTCTTCGGTGCCGCGCCCGCGCAGTCGCGCCTCGAGCACCTCGAGGGTCGGGGGCACCAGCAGGATCAAAACCGCCTCGGGCGCCTGGGCCCGCACGAGGGCGGCGCCTTGGACGTCGATCTCGAGCACGACGTCCCGACCCGTGTCGAGCTGTTCCTGCACGAAGGCGCGAGGGGTCCCGTATCGCCGGCCCGGATACACCTCGGCCCACTCAAGGAGTTCACCGTCGCGCACCATCCGGTCGAACGTCGCTTCGTCAGCGAACAGATAGTCGACGCGATCGGTCTCCCCCACTCGGGCGGGCCGCGTGGTCGCGGACACGGACAGCGCCAGCCCGTCGGGATCGCGCTCGAGCAGCCGGTGCACGACGCTTCCCTTGCCGACCCCGGAGGGACCCGCCAGGACGATCAGCGTGCCTCGGCGCACGCGAGTCCCGCTACTTCTTGCCGAACTTGGCCAGCAACAACGCGCGCTGCTTGCTGCCGAGACCGCGCACGCGACGCGTCGCGGAGATGTCGAGCTCTTCCATGATCTTTTGTGCACGAACCTTCCCGACCCCGGGAAGGGACTCAAGCACGGTCGTCACCTTCATCTTGCCGAGCGTGTCGTCATTCTCGGCCTTCTTCAACAAGTCGGCGAGCGAGCGCTTGCCGGACTTGAGCTCCCCCTTGACCTCGGCGCGTTTCTTTCGTGCGGCCGCGGCCTTCTTGAGGGCGTCGGCACGCTGCTCCGGGGTAAGCGTCGGAAGAGCCATGAACAGTCTCCTTCGGGGTCGATGGGAGGTGCGAGAACGCGGGGAGTATACGCACGGGCTCCGACGCGGGACAAACGACTACGTGGGTGTGACCTGCGGGTTTCAGCGAACGTCGCGAACGATCGCGCGCGCGGCGCCGACGGGATCGGCCGCCGTCGTGATCGCGCGACCGACCACGAGATAGTCCGCGCCGCGCTCCATCGCATCGCGCGGCGTGAGCACGCGCACCTGATCGTGCCCGTTGGTTCCCGCGGGGCGGATGCCGGGAACGACGAGACAGAACACGTCGCCGCAGGCTTGACGCACGTCACGAACATCCTCACCGGACACGACGACACCGTCGAGCCCCGCCTCCTTCGCCTCCCACGCGAGCGACGCGGGAGAGGCAAGTTCCTCACCGCCATGCGACGACAGCACGGTAACGGCGATCACCAGCGGGGTGGGCACGCTCGCGTCGATCGCACCCCGCTCGGCACCCTCGCGCGCCGCGCGCATCATCGCGTCGCCTCCGAGCGCGTGAACGTTGAACATGCGCACGCCCAGTCGGGCGATGTTCGCGCTCGCCCGTTCCACCGTGTTCGGGATGTCATGCAGTTTGCTGTCCATGAACACCGGCCCGTGAGGAGCGATGCGGCGCACCGCTTCTGGGCCGTACGCCCAAAAAAGCTCGAACCCGATCTTCAGCAGCCCGACCTCAGGGGCGAGATCCGTGGCAAGTCGATCGGCCTCATCGAGGTCGGAGACGTCGAGGGCAAGCGCGAGCGGATTGTCCGGTCGTGGGATCACGTCGATGCACCCTTCCCGGCACGTTCTCGCCGCTGAGCCTGCACCAGCGCCCCGCGAAACTGCACCGGCGACACCAGCGCGCGCGCCTTCAATTCCTGCACGATGCCCTGCGCGATCGACACCGCTGCCGTTGGATCGATCAACGTCGCCGAGCCGACCTGCACTGCCGTCGCCCCGGCGACCATCGCTTCGAGCGCGTCGGCGGCCGTCGCGATGCCGCCACTTGCGATCAGGGACATCCTCGGCAGCGCGCGCGACACCTCGTAGAGCGCACGCAGCGTCTGCGGCTTGAGGGCGGGACCGGCGAGCCATCCGATCGTGTCGCCGAGCCTGGCTCGACCCGTCGTCGCATCGACGGCGAGTGCCGGTGGTGACCCGGACAGGGTCAGCCCGGTCGCACCGGCGCGCGCCGCGGCAACGGCGATCGGCAGCACGTCGACACCGCCGGGCAGCTTCGCGAACACCGGCACGAGCGACATCCGTGCGACGGCCCCGACGATCTCCGTGACGCGATCTGCATGCACGCCGAGCACCGGCCGATCGAGTTCCAGGTCGGGACCGGACAGATGGATCTCGATCCCCGCAACCTCCGGGTGCCCTTGCAGGGCCGACGTCAGCCGGACGTAGTCCTCCAAGGTGCCACCGCCGATCGAGACGACCAGCGGTGGACCATCGCTGGCCAGAGCCGGCATCTCGGTCGCGATAAATGCGTCGATCCCGGGGTTCTGCAGCCCCGTGCTCCACACGATGCCGGCCGGCGACTCCGCGATCCGCGGCGCAGCGGAGCCCTGTCGTGCGGTGACGGTGATCGTTCGCGACACCACCGCGCCCACACGCCGCATCTCGACGAGTCCGTGCAACTCCCGCCCGGTCCCCGCGCATCCGGAGGCGATCATGACGGGCGTCGGCAGCACGAGGCCGCCGAGGTCGACCGCAAGAGAACGCCGCTGCTGGCTCACGGGCCTTCTCCGCGCTCGACGGCCCCATCGGTCGCTCGCACTGTGGCGCTGGTCGCGGCGGCCGGCCACCGGTCCCACACGATCCTCGCGGGGTTGAAGACCGGACCCTCGACGCAGGCGCGAGCGTGGTCCCATCCCGAGCCGTCCTTGTGCGCGATCGGGACTGCGCAGGTGCCGCACAAACCGTAGCCGCAGCCCATCCGCTCCTCCACCGCCACCTGCGCGGGGAGCTTGCGGGTCCGACACAACGCGGCGACGGCACGCAGCAGCCCAGGGCGGCCCGCGGCGTAGACGACCTCGGTCTCGCCGCGCTCCAGCGCTTGCGGCAAGGCGTCGAGCACCGAGCCCCGCAGGCCCAGGGATCCGTCTTCGGTCACGACCGTGACGAGTTGTGACAACCGCTTGGCCTCGATCGGCTTGAACACCGCCTCTTGCGTCGCGCCCCCGATCACCATGTCGACCCGCTTGCCGCGCGCGACCAACTCCTGCGCCAGGAACGACAATCCGGCGACCGACCGCCCCTCCCCGACGAGGAGGCAGTTCGTCAATCGCTTCGGATAGGAAAACGGCGTACCCAACGGCCCGATGATGTCGAGCACCTCGTGCGCCCGCAGTTTCGACAACCACTGCGTCCCCGGGCCCGCGCCCGGATCCACGACGAACTCCAACGTACCGGCCCAACCGCCTCGGCGGGAAGACTGATGGATCGTGAGGTGGCGGCGCAAGATGAAGTCGCGATCGTCGGGCATGGCCGCCGCAACGAACTGCCCCGGACGCGCGCGCTCGGCGATCTCGGGCGCGACGAGTGTCAGCGCCTGGTACAGGCCGAGGTTGCGGGTCGACAAGATCTCGGCGCGCACGCGCTTCACGTGAAGCTCCCACCGGCGACGTGCGAGGCGTCGTCGAAGCTGAGGCGGGCTTGCAGCGGTTCGCGAAGCGCGGTTGCGTGGTGCTCTTGGATCGAGCGCGGCTCCGTCGGGTCTCCACGAAGCGCCTCGATACCGCGAACCGCAGCGAACACACCCGGCAGCGTCGTGATGCAGGGGACACCGGCGGCTGCCGATGCCGTGCGGATGAACGAGCCATCGGTTCGAGGCGCGCGGCCGAACGGCGTGTTGATCACGAGATCGACCTTGCGGGCACGTATCAGCTCGACGATGTTGTCCGGCCCCTCGCTCACCTTGGCGACGCGCTCCACGGGGATCCCCGCGCGCTCCAAAACCCCGGCGGTTCCGCCCGTTGCCAGCAAGCGGAAGCCGAGATCCGCCAACCGTTTCGCGGGGAACACGATCGCTCGCTTGTCGCGGTTGGCGACGCTGACGAACACCGAGCCGCCGCTGGGCAGCGCGTGGCCGGCGGCGACCATCGCCTTGGCCAGCGCCATCCCGCTGTCGGCGTCGATCCCCATCACCTCGCCGGTCGACTTCATCTCCGGTCCGAGGATCGTGTCGACACCCGGGAACCGCCCGAACGGCAGCACCGCCGCCTTGACGCTGGTGTAGGGCAGGTGTCGATAGTGGTGCACGTCTGCGGGCAGCACCCCGTCGATGCGCAGGTCACCGATCGTGCGCCCCATCAGCACCTGGGTCGCGACGCGCGCGAGCGACACGCCGATCGCCTTGGACACGAACGGCACCGTACGCGAGGCGCGCGGATTGGCCTCCAGCACCCAGATCCGCTCGTCCTTGACGGCGAGCTGCAGGTTCATCAAACCGACCACCCCGAGCCTGCGGGCGAGTCGGATCGCGATGTCCTCGATCGTATCGAGCTCCTCATCGGACAAGGTGGCGGGCGGGATCTGGCACGACGAGTCTCCCGAGTGCACGCCCGCCTCTTCGATGTGTTCCATGACGGCGCCGATGAAGACCCCTCCCCCGGCATCGCTCACCGCGTCGACGTCGACCTCGATCGCCCCCTCCAGGAACCGGTCGATCAAGACCGGATGATCGGGCGACGCGTCGGCCGCGGTCTGCACGAAGCGTTCCAGCTCATCGTCGTCATAGACGATCTCCATGGCCCGTCCGCCTAGCACATAGGAGGGGCGGATCACGACCGGGTAACCGATCTGCTCTGCGATCGCCCGCGCCTCCGCCATCGTGCGTGCCTCGCCGTGCTGCGGCGCCGGGATCTCGAGCTCTCGCAAGATCTCGGCGAACTTGCCCCGGTCCTCCGCGAGATCGATGGCGGCCGGGCTGGTGCCCAAGATCGTGAAGCCCTCTTCCTGCAGGGTGCCGGCCAGGCGCAGTGGGGTCTGACCACCGAACTGGGCGATCACGCCGACCGGCTGCTCGGCACGGCACACGGCAAGCACGTCCTCGGGCGACAGCGGCTCGAAATACAGCCGGCTGGACGTGTCGTAGTCCGTCGAGACCGTTTCGGGGTTGGAATTCACCATCACCGACGCGAACCCGGCCTCCTCGAGCGCGAACGCCGCATGCACACAGGCGTAGTCGAATTCGATGCCCTGACCGATCCGGTTGGGCCCCGCACCGAGGATGAGCACACGCGGTCGCTCGGAGACGCGGACCTCGGTCTCGGACTCATACGTCGAGTAGTGGTAGGGCGTCAGCGCGGGAAACTCGCCGGCGCACGTGTCGACGGTCTTGAACACCGGCTGCACCCCGAGCGCGTCTCGGTGGCGCCGCACGGCCGGCTCGCTCGCCCCCGTCAACACCGCGATCCGAGCGTCGGACACACCCAGCCGCTTGGCGCGGCGAAGATCGTCGGCACCGAGGGTGTGCAGCGGGCGACCGCGGAGCTCGGCATTGCCCTCCACGACCTGCGCGATCTGATCGACGAACCACGGGTCGATCGAGGAGTCTTCGGCGACCTGATCGACGGTTGCGCCCGCCGCGAGCGCGTCGGCGACACGGTGCAGCCGCGTCTCGGTCGCGAGGGCCACATCGAGGTCGCCTCCGTGTTCGCCGCCCCAGGTGCGATCCAGCGACGATTTCTCGATGCCACGCCAGGCCTTGCCGAGCGCCTCGGTGAACGTGCGTCCGATCGCCATCGTCTCGCCCACCGACTTCATCGTCGAGGACAGCACGGGCGACGCCTCGGGGAACTTCTCGAACGCGAAACGCGGGATCTTGACGACGACGTAGTCCAAGGTCGGTTCGAAGGCGGCCGGCGTCTTGCCGGTGATGTCGTTCATGATCTCGTCGAGCCGGTAGCCCACGGCGAGCAACGCCGCGATCTTGGCGATCGGAAAGCCGGTCGCCTTGGACGCGAGCGCGCTGGAGCGCGACACGCGCGGGTTCATCTCGATCAACACCTGACGCCCCGTCGCCGGATCAACCGCGAACTGCACGTTGGAGCCACCGGTTTCCACGCCGATCTCGCGCAACACGGTGATCGCGGTGTCGCGCATGTGCTGATACTCGCGATCGCTCAGGGTCTGCTGCGGCGCCACGGTGATCGAGTCACCGGTGTGCACGCCCATCGGGTCGACGTTCTCGATCGAGCACACGATCACGGCGTTATCCGCGCCGTCGCGCATGACCTCGAGCTCGAACTCCTTCCACCCGACGATCGACTCCTCGACCAGCACCTCGGTGACGGGGCTGCTCGCGAGCGCTCGCGCCGCGGCGGTGGCCAGCTCCTGGCGGCTGTGCGCGAAGCCGCTGCCACCACCACCGAGCGTGAAGGAGGGACGCAGGATCAACGGATAGCCGAGCTCGTCGCCGATCGCGAGCGCCTCATCGAGCGTGGTGGCGACCCCCGCACGAGGCACATCGAGCCCGGCAGCCAGCATCGCCTGCTTGAACGCGCTGCGGTCCTCCGCCTTGTGGATCGCCTCGAGCGAAGCGCCGAGCATCCGCACGCCGAGACGATCGAGCTCGCCGGATCCCGCGAGCTCCACGCTGAGGTTCAAAGCCGTCTGGCCCCCGAGGGTCGGCAGCAAGGCGTCGGGTTTCTCGCGCTCGAGGATCTGCAGGACCGACTCGACGGTCAACGGCTCGATGTAGGTGTGATCGGCGAACTGCGGGTCCGTCATGATCGTGGCCGGGTTCGAGTTGATCAACGAAACCTCGAACCCCTCGGCCCGCAGCACCCGGCACGCTTGCGTGCCCGAGTAGTCGAACTCGCAGGCCTGACCGATCACGATCGGCCCCGACCCGATCACGATGATCTTGTGGATGTCCGTGCGCCGCGGCATCAGCCCGCCCGATCAGCCATGAGGTCGCGGAACTCAGCGAACAGGTAGCGCGAGTCGTGCGGACCGGGCGCCGCCTCGGGGTGGTATTGCACGCTGAAGGCGGGCACATCGAGGCACCGCATGCCCTCCAACGTCTGGTCGTTGAGGTTCCAGTGGCTCAGGTGGACGCGGCCGTAGTCGGTCAACGCCAGCCCGTCGGCATCGGTCGGCCAGCCGGTCGGATCCACGGCGAACCCGTGGTTGTGGCTGGTGATCTCGACGGTCCCGCTCGACAGGTCCTTGACGGGCTGATTCACACCGCGATGACCGAACTTCATCTTGTACGTGCGACCCCCCAGCGCAAGGGCGAGCAGCTGGTTGCCCAGGCAGATACCGAAGATCGGCACCTTGCCGAGCAGCTCGCGAACGGCGGCGATCCCGTATACCGTCGCCGCCGGGTCACCGGGACCATTGGACAGGAACACCCCGTCAAAGTCGCCGAGAGCGATCTGCGTCGCGGGCGTACGGGCGGGAAACACCGTGACGTCGATGCCATACGCGGCGAGCAGCCGCAGGATGTTGCGCTTCATGCCGAAGTCATACGCCGCGACCCGAAACACCGGACCGCGGTCCGTGGCCGGTGCGCCGACCGATGCGGCTGCGTGATACGGCTCGCTCGTGCTGACGGTCGCGGCGAGATCCGCGCCATCCATGCCGGAGGCGGCTCGTGCGCGTTCGACCAGCGACACCGGGTCGAGGTCGATCGTGGAGACCGCCGCGCGCATCGCGCCACGCTCCCGCAGCCGAAGCGTCAGCTGCCGGGTATCGATCCCCTCGATGCCCACGACTCCCGCCGAAGACAGCGAGTCGTGCAGCGTGGCCGTGCCGCGCCAGCTGCTGGCCCGCCGCGAGGCCTCCCGGACGGCGAAACCGGCGACCTGCACCGCCCAACTTTCCGGATCCTCGTCGTTCATGCCGTAGTTGCCTTGGTGCGGGGAGGTCATCGTCACGATCTGCCCCGCGTACGACGGGTCGGTCAGAACCTCTTGATAGCCCGACATCCCGGTGTTGAACACGGCCTCGCCGAACGACTCGCCTTCGGCACCGAACCCCGTGCCGAGCAGCACGGTGCCGTCCTCCAGCGCGAGCAGCGCCGCCGGACCCGCCGTCATCGCGTGGGCTTTCCGTCGGCAACGGTCAAGACACCGCGCAGCATCGTGAAACGCACGCGCCCGGTCAACCGTTGTCCCGTGAACGCACTGTTGCGCGCCTTGGACGCGAACGGCGGCTCCACCATCCACTCTTCGTTCGGGTCGAACACGACGAGGTTCGCGGGACGGCCCCCCTCGATGGACCCACCGTGGTCAGTCGCGCCCAGGATGCGTGCCGGCGACGTCGACATCGCCTCGATGGCTCGAGCCAGCGGCATGATTCCCGGGTGCACCAGGTGCGTGAGCACCGCGGCCAGCGCCGTCTCCAGCCCGATAGTGCCGGGCGGCGACAGGTCGAACTCCATGTCCTTTTCCTCGACCGCATGCGGCGCGTGATCGGTTGCGACCACGTCGATCGTGCCGTCTGCAAGCCCGAGTCGGAGAGCATCACGATCCTCGGCCGTGCGCAGCGGCGGATTCATCTTCAAAGCCGTGTCGTAGGTCGTGAGGTCATCGTGGGTGAACGTCAGGTGGTGGGGCGTCACCTCGGCGCTCACGCGGATGCCCTCGGCCTTCGCCCGGCGCACGAGCTCCACGGCGCGGGCACTCGACAGATGGCACAAGTGCAGCCGTCCGCCGGTCGAGCGGGCAAGCGCGATGTCGCGTGCCACGGCGATCTCTTCGGCCTCCGCGGGCCGCCCGGCGAGGCCCAGCGCGTAGGACTGCGAGCCCTCGTGCATGTGCCCGCCCTCGACCAGGCTCGCGTCCTCGGCGTGGTCGGCCAAGACCACTTCCACGCCGAACGCTTTGGCGTATACGAGGGCGTTTCGCAACAACCGGGCCGTGGGCACACATCGGCCGTCATCGGAGAAAAGCCGCACGCCCGCCTCGACCATCTCGCCCATCTCGGCGAGTGACTCCCCCGCAAGGCCCTTCGTGATGGCGCCGACCGGAAAGACGTCACACGAACCCGCCGCGGCGGCCAGGTCGCGCACCTCGTGCACGATCGCGGCGTGGTCGGTGACGGGCACGGTGTTCGCCATGGCGGCGATCGCCGTGAAGCCTCCCGCTGCCGCCGCGCGTGTACCCGTCGCGATCGTCTCCTTGTGCTCCTCGCCGGGCTCGCGCAGATGCGTGTGCATGTCGACGAGGCCCGGAGCCAGCACGAGCCCGCGGCCGTCGATCCGCTCGGCACCCTCGGCCGCCTCGGCGCCAGCGATCAGTCCATCGGCGATGACGACGTCGCGGATGTCATCGGCGCCTGCAAGCGGGTCGATCACGCGAACCTGTTCGAAGACGATGCGCTCGCTCACGCCGCCACCTCCTCGCCCGAACCACCAAGCAGGAGGTAGAGCAGCGCCATGCGGATCGCGATCCCGTTGGTCACCTGTTCCTCGATCACGGACTCGGGCTTGTCCGCGACATCGGAGTCGATCTCGATCCCGCGGTTCATCGGCCCCGGATGCATGATCAAGGCGTGCTCGGGCAGCATGGCCGCCCGCGCGCCGGTCAGCCCGAACAGTCGCGCGTACTCGCGCACGCTCGGGAAGAACTCGAGCCGCTGCCGCTCCCTTTGGACGCGCAGCACGTAGCACACGTCCAGCTTGGGCAGCAGGCCCTCGATGTCGTAGCTCACCTGCGCGCCCCAGCCCGGCGCATCGGGCGGGATCAACGTCGGTGGGCCAACCAGCGTCACCTCGGCGCCCATCTTGACGAGCCCGAACGACAGGGATCGCGCGACCCGCGAGTGCAGCACGTCGCCCACGATCGCGACCCGAAGGCCCTCCAGATGGCCTAGCTTCTCGCGCATCGTGTACAGGTCGAGCAGCGCCTGGGTGGGGTGCTCGTGCGTGCCGTCGCCGGCGTTCAGCACGTGCCCGTCGACCCAGCGCGTCAGCTGCAGCGGCGAGCCACTGGAGGAGTGCCGGATGACGATCGCATCCGCACCCATCGCCTGCAGCGTCAGCGCTGTGTCCTTGAGCGATTCCCCTTTGGATACGCTGGAGCCGCCGGCGCTGAAGTTGATGACATCGGCGGACAGCCGCTTGGCCGCCAGCTCGAAGCTGATCCGCGTGCGCGTGGAGTTTTCCAAGAAGAAGTTCACGACGGTTCGGCCGCGAAGGGCCGGCACCTTCTTGATCAGGCGCGTGCCGACCTCACGGAACGACTCCGCCGTATCGAGGATCTTGATGACGTCGGCATCCGTGAGATCGTGCATCGACAACAGGTGCTTGTTCATGCGCCCCCTTCTGCGGTCACCGTCACTGCGTCGGCGCCGTCGAGCTCCTCGATCTGCACGCGCACGTCGTCCGCGCGCCCGGTCGGCACGTTCTTGCCGACGAAATCGGCACGGATCGGCAGCTCGCGATGGCCGCGGTCGACCAGCACCGCCAGTTGGATCTTGCGGGGGCGACCCAGATCCATCAGCGCGTCCATCGCGGAGCGGATCGTGCGCCCCGTGTACAGCACGTCGTCCACGAGCACCACGACCTTGCCGGAGACGTCGAACCCGATCCGGGTCTCGTGCACCTCGGGAGCCTCGGCTCGCAGACCGATGTCGTCGCGATAAAACGTGATGTCGAGCACGCCGACGGGGATCTCGATGCTCTCGATCCGAGAGATCTCGGTGGCGAGGCGCCGCGCCAGGTCGTCGCCGCGGTCTGCGATGCCGACCAACACGACATCTGCCGCGCCCTTGTCCCGTTCGATGATCTCGTGCGCGATGCGCGTGAGGGCCCGGCGGATGTCATCGGGGTTCATGACTGTTGCCGTCATACAGCAACGCCCCCCCGAGCATGCGAGGAGGCGAACATGTTGTGGCCCATCTGATGCTCCCTTCCCGGCCTCACAGGACCGGCGTTAAAGGGCGTGCGTTCTTGACCTCCCAGGATACACATCCCCGAAGGAGCCGACGCGGCGACGGGCAGATCGTGTCCCCGGGCGTCGCGAAAGGCTATCCTGGAAGGCACACCTCCTCTGGAAGGACACCGCATGGGTACCGATGTTTGGGTTGTTGTCGCGATCGGAGCGGTCCTGATCTTCGGCGCCTCGAAGCTGCCGCAGATCGCCCGCAACATGGGCAAGGCGCAGGGAGAGTTCAAGAAGGGCCTGAAGGAAGGCGTCGTCGACCCCGAACCTGAGGCCCCCGCCGCTCCCCCGATCGCCGCTCCCCCGGCCGCCGCGGCCCCCGAGCAACCGAAGCCGGAGGGTGAACAACCGGCTTCTTGACGTACACGGGTCCGCAGGATCCCGCATCGCCGTTCGAGGCTGCCCGTAAACGCGGGCGGCCTTTCGCGTGTCCATGGTGATGATGGAGCACGTATCGACGATCGAGGGCGTGATCGACATCGAGGACGGCTTCGGCCAGCTCTTCACCACACACCGCGACAAGCTGTTTTCGGCGATGTGGCTCGTGTCTCGCGATCGGCATGAGGCGGAGGATCTCGCCCAGGAAGCGTTCGTCCGCGTGTGGGAACGCTGGGAACGATCGGGCGCGCCCGATGACCCTGAGGGCTACCTCTACCGCACGGCGATGAACCTGTTCC
>JANMPG010000285.1:0-11379 GCA_031369745.1 Actinomycetes bacterium | reverse complement strand
CGTGGCGGGCGTGTTGGGGGGGTTATGCCGCGCGCCCCCCCCCCCCCCCCCCCCAGGTCTGGGGGGCGCCCGGGCGCGGGTTGGGCGCGCCCGCGACCGCGGGTGACCCGATCGGCGAGCGGTTGCGCGCGCGGCTGGACGCCGTGCGCACAACCGCGACCTTGCCCGAGGTGGCCGAGGAGACCGCAGCGCTGCTCGCCGCGATCGGCACCGCCACGAGGGAGCTTCCCGCGGGCGCCTGGCACGGCGATTGGTCACCGTGGAACCTCGGCAGGGACGGGGGGCAACTGTGGGCGTGGGACTGGGAGTACTGCCGCGCCGACGCGCCCGTCGGCCTGGACATCCCGCACTTCCTCTTCCAGCAGCGGTTCATCGGGCAACGCGCCCCGCTCGAAGAGGCGTTCGCATCGGCCCGCACGAGCGCCGCCGCCCCGCTGTCAGCTCTCGGGTACGACGAGCCCGCTCGCTCGACGATCTACGCCGTGCACGCGGCAGAGATCGCGGTTCGATACGTGGAGGCCGACGCGATGGGGGTGGCGGCGAACCCGCGGTTCGTAACCAACGCGCTGCCCGCGCTGCGCAGCGCCATGGACCAGCTCGGCTAGTTCGCGGCCGACGGCTCCAAGACGGGGGCGAGGGCCTGCGGGGCCACGCGCACGAAGGCGAGCTCTTCTCGCCAGGCGACGGCCGCTGCGATCATGCCGATCGACAGCCCCCAGGGCAGCAGGTCGTAATACGGCATCTGGACGAGCGCGACGAAGATCGCGACCTCACACCACAATCGAACCGTCACATCGCCCGGGTGGCCCGGGGGTAATCGTCGTGACGCACGCCACAGCGCCCACAACAGCCACCCGGTGAACAGCAGCAGCCCCGGCACCCCCTGTGACACGACGATCGTCCACAGTTGCCCGTGCGTTCCCGCCGAAAGGTTCCCCTCGACGAGCACGGGAGCGCCGTAGCCGAGCACGGGCGATTCCCGCACCAGAGCGATCGACTCGCCGTACAGCTGCGCCCGGTGGGCATCGCCGTAGCCGTTCTGCAGGCGCGTCTTGACGATCTCACCGAGCGGGGTCACGAACAGCACCGCGCCGAGCACGAGTCCGACGAGCGCGACCACCCGCAGGAGCTGCCCGTTGCGGCCGCGCGCGAGCCGAACCGTCGCATACAGGACACCGGCGAGGGCCGCCAGCCACGCGCCGCGGTTCAGCGAGAACACGAGCGGGAACACCGAGATCATCAGCACGATCAACATCGCGTCGCGCGCCCCTTTGGAACGCGCCTTGGCCATCGCGCACAGAGCGAAGGGCAGCGACATCGCATACGCGGCCCCCCACTCGTTCGCATAGATGAACGGCGCCTTGGGGCGATAGATCGGGTAGGCGGCGAATGCCCGGCCCGAGGACGTCGATGCGGAGACCAGATCCGATACGAATCGGTCGGCGAGCATCGAGGGCGGCACGAACCCCTTCGCCACGGTCGTGAACGCGATGTTGGGCACGATCATGCCGATCAGCCCGCCGATCACCGCGATCACGAAGAAGCTTGCCATGATCCGCACGACGCGATCGGGAGACAGGGCCGATCGCGGCGCGTTCAGCACGTACAGGAACAGCAATCCGGCACCCAGGTACAGCGTGCCCCGGTACCCGGCGGAGAAGGCCTGGCGCGACGACGTCAGCCGTGAAGCGGAGAACGCGCACCACAGCAGGAACAACAGATACAGGCCGAAGCCGCGAGGCACCAGCAGCCGCCTGCGCAGCAGCAGTCCGGCCGCCAGCGGGAGCACGCACACGCTCAGCACGATGCCGCTGATCCCGAGCGCCCACCACAGCGGCAGCAGGGGGAACAAGACGAACAGTGGCCACGCGGCGCTCAGCCCGCGCTCGCCGGAGCCTGCGGCGCCCCGGCGTGAAGAAGATGAGATGGCGGTGGGGTTCACGGTGGCCACGCGCCGAGGCTAGCAGTGGGGGTAGCGCGTAGCGTCCGCCCAAAGGCCCTGACCCGAATGCCGGGGCAGCCGATCGTCTTGCCGCCGCGCGGAGTACATCGCCACGGCGACCCATCCTTCGGCTTCGTCCAGCTTGCCGGTGGCGACCGCCATAGCGAATCCGGCCGCCACAAGGTCCTCGGTCGAGCGACGAAGCTTCACCCAGACCGTATCGACCCAGGGGGATGGCACCTGAAGCGGTTCTCTTGCAGCGCACCCGTACTTGGCGAAATCGCGACCTTTGCCGCTTGCATGGACTAGCTCGTTCGGCCTACTATTCGCGCGCTAGGAGGACAGGGGGGCATCACCTAATGTTGAAGCGCGCAACAGGACTACTGGTACTGACGGGTGTGACGCTGATCGTCACGGCCGGGAACGCTATCGCACAGACATCGTCGTACCCGGTCACGCCGAGCCCGACCACGTCGGTCGAGGGCACCGGCGGTAGTAACGGCGGAACGGCATTCACCGGTGGTTCGGGCCTATTGTCGTTCAGCACCCTGATGGTGGTCGCGCTCCTGATCGTGGGCGTCACCGCATTGTTGGTGGCTCGCCGCCGCGCCGCTCGTCTCGCCGGCTGATCAGTCGCCGAGCAGCGGTCGGGTCGCGTCGCGCAACAGCCGAAGCGGCAGCGGTGCTTGGAATCTGACCTCGAGCTGTGTCGTGCTGGACGGCGAACCTTCCCACGAGGCGGTGCCGCCGTCGACCGCCATCGGCACGCTCGTCCACACGATGCGCGTGCCCGCGGGAGCGTGGATCGTGACGTGCAGGACGCTGGGTCGGATCGTGGTCTGAGCGAAGAAGGTCAACCCGTAGCTGCCACCGCTCGAATCGCCCTCCCACACATCCTGTGCGTGCCACGTCAGCGAGAGCACGCTTTGCTCCCCGGCGGAGATCGTCGTGTAGTCCCGCAGCCACGGGACCCCGTTCTCCGAGCCCGGAGCGACCGCGATCGGCTTCCCATCGCGCGTGGCAGCCTGGAGGTCGCAGGGCGCGTGGCACGACACCGTCGTCAGCGGCACCTGATCGCCCGCCCGCGCCCCGGGGATGAATGGTCCGATCACGTACCGAGGCTGTCCGCGCGTGGGCGCGTCGTTCGTGATGATGACGGTGGCCGAGGAGATCGCCTCTCCGTCACCTCCCAGCTGCACGTCGTAGGCGATGCTGCGCGTCGCGTAGTAGTCGATCTTGCTACCCGATCCGTTGTTGACCGTCACGCCGAGCACATCTGCGTCGCCGGGCTCCAACGCGCCGTCGACACCCAGGGTCCGCAGGCCCTCCTGCACGTTCTCATCGGTGGTGTAGATACGCAGGTGCCCATCGTTCACGGCGCCGCCGAGCGCCTTGAGCCGCGCGAGCCCGTGATCGTCCATCGCGAGGAATCGGGTGAGCACGCCCGTCGCGACCGCCCCAAGGATCTCCTTTCGTTGCGCCGGCCCGGCGAATGATGCGTACGCGAGGTTGGTGGTCACGTCGACGACGCTGCCTGCGTCGATCGTACCTTGTCCAGGAACGGCGACCGGACCGGTGACCTCGAGCAGCGCCTGCAGCGCGAACGGGTCGGCCGCGATCACCCCGTCCAACCGTCGATGCTCGCCGAGTTCGTAGTTCGCGAGTGCCGCGCGAGCAGCCGCGGGGAAGTCCGGTGTCGCGTTCATGTTCTGCCACGAGCCGGCGCCGCCGTACTGGTCGTAGTTGCGCGCAAAGTCCTCGCTGGGGCTCGCGACGCGCCCGGCCGGGAAGTCTCGGAGACCCTGCGTGGGCCGGGCGGAGGACACGTGCACCCGACCGTGGGAAAGCGTCAAGATCGCGTACGCGCCCCAGATGCCGCCGGTCCCGCGCAGCTCCGCGGGGTTCTGCGCAACGACGAGGTAGTGGCGCGGGGTCTCTGCGCCTGCGAACGACGCGGAGCCTCGCATGAGGAGCGAGACGCCGCTCAAGACGTCCTCCAGGCGCGAGGCTTGATCCAAGGCGTCCCATCGAGCTTGTTGCAGGGCCCGTGGCACGAAGGAGTCGGGCGCGCCCTCCAGCGCTGCGCGTGCGGCGGCGGCGGCCTCGTGCGCGGACTCGACCCCCGCGGCCACGCGCGCGTAGCGCTCGAGTGGCAGCGTGCCCGCCCGTGGGGCGAGCGAACCGACGCCGTCGGGCAGTTCCTGCAGGACACCGGTCACGGCAGAGCCGCCGATCGCGAGTGAGACGCCGGCCTGCGACATCGCCGATACGGTGTCGGCACTGTTGCCGAGCAGCGGGATCGCCCGGGCGAGCGTGCCGATCCCGCCGTGCGCTCGATCGACCGATCGCTGGAAGGCGATCTCCGCATCGGCGAACGAGGTCTCCGCGCGCTCGAGGTCCCCCGTGAGCACCGCGCGTCGTGCGTCAAGCAGCGCGGACCGGCCCGTGGTGATGTCGCGGCGGACGCCGAGCAGGAACACCAGCTGGAGCACCAAGGCGACGCCCATCGCCACGATGACGCTCACGACGAATCGGCGTCGACGTCTCGATCGTGGGGGGGTAGGCGCTACGTCGAGCGAGTCTTGCGCAGGCGTTGCCACCTCGCGGACGCTCCGTTCGACTGTTTGGGCTCTTGCTCGTAGACGTACTGTCCGTAGAAGGCGTAGCCGGTGCTCTTGCCCTCGACGTCGTTCAAGACGGCCCCGAGCAGTTGCGCTCCGACCTGATCGAGCTGCGCGCGGGCTGCGATGACGGCCCCACGCGGCGTCGTTTGCTCGTTCGCGATGAACAAGATCGCATCGGCCATCGGCGCCACGACGAGGGCGTCCGCGACGGCGAGCACCGGGGGGCAGTCCACGATGATGAAGTCGACCACATCGCGCTGGTCGGCGAGCAGTTCGCGCATCGCCTCGGATTGCAGCAGCTCGGTCGGTTGGTTCGAGATCTTGCCGCTCGACATGATCCACAGGTTGTCGATCTTGCCGCTGCGCAGCGACTCCCATGCTCGGCGGTCCCCTTCCAGCACCTCCGAGAGTCCCCGTTCCGACGAGGAGAGCCCGAAGTATTCGTGGAGTCGAGGACGGCGCAGGTCCGCGGAGATCAACACGACCCGCTTGTCTGCCTGCGCGAGCACCACCGCGAGGTTGGCGGCCGTGGTGGTCTTTCCCTCGCCGGCCATCGCGGAGACCACCATGAGGGTTTTGAGGCCGCGCTCGGCCGCAGCCACGAGGATGCTGGTGCGCAGCGTTCGGTAGGCCTCCGCCGCTGGGCTCCGCGGGGCCTCGAGCGAGACGAGGTAGGGCTTGTCGCGATCGCGCCACGACGGCACGCTCGGGATCATCGTCATGACCGGTGCGCCGATCGTGTCCTCGAGATCCGCGCGTCCGCGCAGACGGTCGTCCATGCGCTCGCGTACGAAGGCGGCGATCAACCCGACGAAGACACCGAGGATGGCCGCCAGCGCGATGTTCAACACCAGATCGGGACTCGTGGGGGTGGCTGGAACGGCGGCATCGACCAGCACCTCGCCCGGATCGATCGGCGTGGCTTGGATCTGCGACAGGGTGCTTTGGAGCGCGGTTTTAGCCTGCGCGTTACCGGGACCGTGCAGCACGCGGATCCGATCGGCGACAGCCTGGGCTTGCGTGTCGATCAACTCTTGGGCGCGCTGTGTCGTGAAGCTGAAATACGCGTTGGCGAAGGCTTGCGCGCCCTGCTGCGCGACGTTTTGATCGCTGTCGTCGAAGTGGATCTGCAACACGTCGGCGTCTTTGGTGACCGTGACGTTCAGGTGCTGGAGGAGCTTTCGCGCGTCGGTCTCGGACTGGATGTTGCGTGCGGCCAGCGTTGCCACCGGCAGCGATTCCACGATCTTGCGTTCGTTCTCGACGTTGAGCGGTTGCACCGCCCCCCCGAGTGAGGATCCGCCCAGCGGTGGCTTCACGAGGATCTCGGCGGTCGCGGTGTAGATCGGCGTTTGGCTGATCGACCACAGGACCGACAGCGCGATCGATGCCGCCACGCAGGCAACGATCAGCTTCCAGCGCCGCTTCACGACCCGCGCGTAGTCGCGCAGGTCAAGGAACGTGCCGTCGGTCGTTGCGGGAGCCCAGCCTGGTTGCTGCATCACACCTGTGGAAGGGTCGGCGGCGCGGTTGCGCCGGAAGCGAATCGTATCATCAGCCCTTGAGGCTACCGGGCCGATGGCGGGCGGCGCATCCGGCGTTGGGGGACGCCCCTGGGCGTGCGACCTAAGTCTGCGGCGGCATCCAGACGGCAGAACCGTCGCTGCTAGTCTCACCCGGCGATGAACGTGGCCTACCAGGGCGAACCGGGCGCCTACAGCGAACGAGCGGTGCAGGTGAGCTTTCCGGACGCCGAGCCGATGCCGTGCGACACCGTGCGGCTCGTGTTGTCGCGCGTGACGAGCGGCGAGGCCGCCTACGGCGTGGTGCCGATGGAGAACTCCCAGGCCGGGTCGGTCAACGAGACCTACGACCTCCTGCAGCACACGACGCTGCTGCGAATCGTCGGCGAGGTGGTCGTGCGGGTCGATCACGCGTTGCTCGGTATCCCCGGCGCGCGGCTCGAGGAGATCCGCCGGGCTCGATCGCATTGGCAGGCGCTCGCGCAGTGCGAGGAATTCCTGTCCTCGATGCGCATCGAGCCGATCCCGGTGCACGACACGGCCGGTGCTGCACGGCTGATCGCCGAGTCGGGCGCTCGCGACGAGGCGGCGATCGCCGGCGTCGCGGCAGCCAAGAACTTCGGCCTGACGGTGCTCGCCGAGCGGATCCAAACCGAAAAGGAGAACTTCACCAAGTTCGCGATCCTCGGCACGCAGGACCCCGGGCTGGGGCCGGCGAACAAGACCTCTCTCGTGTGGTCGGTCCTGGACGAGCCGGGCTCGCTACTGGGGGCCCTGCAGCCCTTCGCGGACCGCGGCATCAACCTGCACAAGTTGGAGTCGCGCCCGCGCCGTGGCAAGCCGTTCGAATACGTGATGTACGTCGACGTGATGGCCTCGGCCGAAGCTCCCGAGCTACAAGACGCCCTGCGGGAGGTCGAGCGGCACACCTCGATGGTGCGCGTGCTCGGCTCCTACGCCTCGGCGCCCGAGCCCGTCTGATCGTTCCCGCGTCACGGTTCCGCGACATCCCGCGGCTACGATGCGGTCGATGGATCCGGGCCGCCACCGCCGCAACCCCGCACGCGATCACGTGCCGCTCGCTCTGGCCGTGGCGGCGGTCGCCGTGGCGGCCTGCACGCTCATGGCTTTGAGCATCGCTCCCGCGCCCGCGAGACCGAGCCTCGGCGTGGGTCCGGGCGCATCCGCGCCGATCAACCAGGCGGTCGCGGGGCTGACGACGTTTCGTGGCAACGCGTCGCGCAGCTACGACGGCGAAGGGCCGGTGCCGTCGGATCCGATCGTGCGCTGGACCTACCCGAGCGACGGCACGAAGTTGTGCTCGCAGTCCTCCGAAGGTGGCGAGGGCTCCCCGACGAAGGAGTGGTGTGGCACCGGGTGGACGGGCCAGCCCAACGTCGTGGAGCGCCGCGACGGATCGATGATGGTGCGCGAAGGCGCCTACGACGCGCACTACCACTTCCTCGACGCGGGCACGGGCGAGCCGTTGATGCCCGACCTGGTGACCGATGATCTCGCGAAGGGCTCGGCCACGAGCGATCCGGGCGGGTATCCGCTGTACTACGCCGGGTCCCGGGACAACATCTTTCGCATCGTCGCGATGGACCGCGCCGAGCCCACGGTGCTGTGGCAGATGGATTCGCACGACACGTCGCTCGCGCCCCGGCCGCTGTGGAACGACGATTGGGACGGGGCCGCCCTGGTGATCGACGACATCTTGCTCGAAGGTGGAGAGAACAGCTGGCTGTACGTGGTGCGGCTGAACCGTGGATACGACTCGCAGGGCCTCGTCACGGTCGATCCACAGGTGGTGGCGACGGTGCCCGGGTTCGACAACCAGCTTCTCGCCGATGTGGGGGACCAGGATGTGTCGATCGAATCGTCGGTGGCGTATCGCGACGAGGTGGTCTATGCGGCCAACTCGGGCGGGCTCATCACCGGCTGGGACATCTCCGACGTCCTGAGCGGCGGCTCGGGCGTGCATCAGGTCTTCCGGTACTGGACCGGAGACGACACCGACGCCACCGTGACGATCGACGACGAGGGCTACCTCTATGTGGCGAGCGAGTACCAGCGGTTCGACGATCGCTCGCGGAGCACCGGACAGCTCATGAAGCTTGACCCGCGTCGCCCGGAAGACCCGCTGGTGTGGGCGGTGCCCGCGCTCGAGCTCGGTTTCGAGGGCGCCGGCGGAAGCTGGTCGACACCCGCGCTTTCTGGGGAGGTCGTGTACTTCACGACGGCGGCCGGGCGCGTGCTCGCGATCGATCGCGCCACCGGCGCGATCATGTGGGAACAGCAGATCGGCTCACCGGCGATCGGTTCCCCGGTCGTGGTGGACGGCACGCTGCTCCAGGGTGACTGCAGCGGGCACCTGTACGCCTGGGACGTATCCGATCCGAACGCCGATCCCCGCCTGGAGTGGACGCGCAACCTCGGTGACTGCATCGAGTCGACGCCGGCCGTGTGGCACGGCTGGATCTACGTCGGCACCCGCGAGGGGTACATCTACGGGCTCGCGGACGCCGAGACACCCGCGCCCACAGCGTCGCCCTGATCGATCTGGTCAGACCGGGCCGTACAACGCGCGCAGCGCTGCGCCATGGGTGATCACGCCGATCGCACCGAGCGCCAGTAACGCGATGCTGGCGCCGACGAACAGCGCCGGTGAACGGTCGCGCGCGCGCACGCCGTCGACCGCCAAGCCCAAGACGAGCCCGGCGACGAAGCCGCCGGCGTGCGCGCGCCAGTCGATCCCACGCAGCTGAAAGGCGAAGATCGCGTTGATCACGATCAACATGAGCACGTTGCGGATGCGGGCCTGATACAGCGCGAGTTCGCGCCGGCGCCACGCGTAGCCCGCGAAGGCGCCGAGGACCGCGAAGATCGCTCCCGACGCGCCGACACCGGCGATGTTGTGCAAGCCGAACACGAAGCTTGCGGCCGAGGCGAACAAGCCGCCGACCACGAAGATCGTGAGGTACCGCGCGCGTCCGAGCTCTTGTTCCACGATGTTGCCGAATGCCCACAGCGCGTACCCGTTGAACGCGAGGTGGAGCAGGCCACCGTGCAGGAAGATCGACGTCGCCAATCGCCACGGTTGGCCCGCGGCGATCCCGACGAGCTCGCCGGCGTCGGTGTACGCGTACCCGACGCTCGCCCCCATCCGCACGAGCACCTCGGTGGTGGGCCCCGACACGAGGGACACCGCACCGCCGAGGAAGACCTCCACCCCGTAGACCGCGACGAGGATCAGCAGCAACGCGTTCGTGACGGTGAGACCGGTGCCCGCAGCCGCGACGACCTGTTGAGCGGGCCGATGGAGCTCCTGGCGCGAGCCACGGGCACAACCGGGGCACTGGTAGCCGACCGCGGCGGGACGCATGCAGTCTGGACAGATCGGATCGCCGCAGCGCGTGCAGCGAAGCATCGTCTGCACATCGGCGTGGCGCTTGCACGCCACGGGTCCCACCGGTTGCGGTGGTGGCGAGGGTGGGCTCGGTTCCATCGGACCCATGCTACGGACCCGCGGGGGGTTCGTGGGGTTCGTGATCGTGGGGATCCACATGGACGGTCGCATCGGCGAGGCGGGGTACCTCGTGCAGCAGCGCGTTGCGGACCCCTTCGGCGATCTCGTGGCCGGCGTGGACCGTCAAGGTTGGCTCGACCGCGACGCTCAGGTCGGCGAGCAACCGGTGACCGCTCCAGCGGGCCCGTGCGTCGGTGACGTGCTCGACGCCGGCGACGGCGCCGGCGACGGCCTCGATCAGCGATAGCGTGCTCTCATCGCTGCCGTCGAGCGCTCGATGCAGCACCGCGGTCGCGGCATGCCACATCGTGAAGCCGATGGCGACGGTGATCGCCAATCCGACGACCCCATCGGCGCGGTCGAACCCCGCGAGCACACCGAGGGCGGCCACGACGACGCCGAGCGACGTGAGCCCGTCGGTGCGCGCGTGCAAGCCGTCGGCGACCAATGCCGTCGAGGCGATCCGCTTGCCGACCCGGATGCGATATTGCGCGACGGCTTCGTTGCCGAGGAACCCGAAGATGCCGGCTGCGAGCACCCAACCGATCGCATCGATCGGTTGCGGGTGGAACAACCGTTGCAGCGCCTGGACCGCGGTGAAGATGGCCGACAGTCCGATCAGCGCGACGATCGTGAGCCCGGCAACGTCCTCGGCGCGGTGGTACCCGTAGGGATAGCGACGGGTCGGCGCCCGGCGCGCGAGGCGAAAGGCGATCAGCAGCGGGATCGCGGTCAACGCGTCGGTGAAGTTGTGGATCGTGTCTGCGAGCAGCGCTACGGACCCGGACGCGCCGACGATCGCGAGTTGGAGTACGGCGGTCAGCGCCAGCAGGAAGAGCGAGATCCATGTCGCGCGCGTACCTTCCCGGGTGGCCATGGCGGCGGCGTCTGCCGGTCCGAAGTGCTCGTGGCCGTGGTCCTCGATACGCGGGGAAGGTTCCGGCGGGCCCTCGCCGCTCACCCGGTGACCCGCACGAGCTCGGCGCGAACCTCCGCCGGGTCGAACAACGGGCCCCAGCGGTCGACGATCACCCCATCGGACCCGATCAGATACAGCCACGGCTCCGTGAGGCTGTCGTGACGAAGGAGCCACTCGGCGGCCGCCTCGTTCACCGCGTTGGATCGGTAGTTGTTCCAGATCTCGATGTGGATGTAGGCGACGTCGGCCGGGCCGGTCTTGGCGAGGTGCTGGAGCGCGTCGACGGTCGGCCCGCAGAACTGGCTCACGCAGTACACGGGCGTTGCGAACAGGGCGAGCACCGGTCGGCCCTCGGCGATCGCGCCGGCGATCGTGTCTTGATGCAGCTCCGGATCGGGGACCGGCTCGCCGTCTTGCGCACGCGAATCGATTGCCTGCGCGTCGCCCTTGTCCTTCATGGTCAGGTTCTGTGTGTGAGGCGCGGGTTGCCCGGGCGCCGGCAGCGCCGGCTTGTCGGTCACGGCGAATTGGGTCGTCAGGTCGATCGGGTCGGTCCCGGCCGTGAATGACAGTTGTGCCTGCCACACCCCTGCCGAAGGGAACGTCACGTCGTCGAGCTGGTACACCCCCCGGGCCTGTGACGGGGGCGTGAGCCCTACGCTTGCCACCGAGGGTGTGCCGGGCGCTGCCACGTAGTGAGCCTGGCCGGAGATCGGGTCGCCGCCGTCGGCGGCGACCAGTGCGATCGGGATGCTTCCCCCGGTCAGCAGCTCGGTGCCCTGATCGGTCGTGCCGAAGACGCCCACCTGCACCCGTTGCGGCGTGCCCGTGTACAGATCCGA
>JANMPG010000256.1:0-3792 GCA_031369745.1 Actinomycetes bacterium | reverse complement strand
CCGTCGTCTCCCAATGGGAGGCGTCGCTGCGCTACGACCAGACCGAGACGATCCAGACCTGCCAGGTCCCACTCCATGTGATCGCATTCAACGAGGACGTCCAAGCGCCTCCGCAAGACGGTCAAGAGCTTGCCGACCTGGCCCCGCTCGGCGAGTTCCATCTGTTCGAGGGGATGGGGCACTGCTCGATCTACGGTCACACACACGACGTGTTGAATCCGTTCATCGAGGAGATCGTCCGCCGGTATCTGTGAACAGGTCCCTCCGCCTGTGCCGATATCTTGGATACCATCCAAGAACCGAACGTTCCTGATGAACGGCACGCGGGGAAAGGCGAGGAACCGATGACCGTCACCGACCAGCTCACACCGGCTGCGGCAGGCTTCTCGATGCCGCCGGAGTGGGGGCCTCATGCGGGGTGCCTGATGTCCTGGCCGACGCGCCGCGACCTGTGGCGGGACCGCCTGGATGAGGCCAAGCTCGACTACGCGGCCGTGGCCCGTGCGATCAGCGACTTCGAGCCTTTGTGGATGGCGTGTCCTCCCGGCACCGCCGGGGAAGCACGTGGTCTGTGCGGCTCGGCGATCGAGACGATCGAGTTACCGCTCGACGACTCGTGGGCGCGCGACAACGGCCCCACCTTCGTGCGCGATGCCTCCGGCCACGTCGCGGCCGTGCAGTTCCGGTTCAACGCGTGGGGGGAGCGCTGGCACCCCTATGCAGACGACGCGAGGATGCCCGAGCGCATCGCGGAGCACCTGGGCATGCGCCTGTTCCGTTCGCCACTCGTGCTCGAGGGCGGCTCGTTCCTGGTCGACGGCGAGGGAACCCTCATCACGACCGAACAGTGCCTGCTGAACCCGACCCGAAACCCAACCATGTCGCGCGAGGACATCGAACAGCACCTCAAGGACTCCCTCGGCGTCACGACGATCGTGTGGCTGCCCGTCGGCCACAGCCTCGATGTGGGGCCCGCGGGGACCGACGGTCACATCGACGGGGTGCTGCAGTATCTGGGGCCCGCCCACGTGGTGCTGGAGGCTCCGGCCGATCCGGCCTCCGCCGAGTACGAGGGCAGTCAGCGGAACCTCACGACCCTGCGCGCGGCTCGAGACGCGCGCGGTCGGTCCTTTCAGATCAACATCTTGGATCCCGGCGCCGACGCGCGGGTGTCCTACGCGAACCACTACATCGCCAACGGCGGCGTGATCGTGCCGACCGCCGGCGACCCAAGCGACGACGCGGCGCTCGACGTGCTCGCGAGCGTCTACCCCGGCCGCAAGGTGGTCGCGGTGCCCGGCACGACCCTCGCCTTCGGTGGGGGAGGCCCGCACTGCATCACGCAGCAGATCCCCGAAGGTGCTGCCGCTTCGGCGTGATCGCGGGGGCGAGGCTCACGCCTGGATGAACTCGGAGGCCCACGATGACGCAGCGCCGCTCCAAGGGTCAGGCTCGCGAGGAGCTCGTCGTGCAAGCCGCGACGCAGATGATCGCCGAGCGTGGGCTCGCGAACGTGCGCGTGTCCGACGTTGCCGCACGCGCCGGCATGAGCGTGGGACACGTCACCTACTACTTCCCGTCAAAGGCTGCGTTGCTGATGCGTGCGATCCGCCAAAGCGAGGGATCGCTCGCGGACCAGGTCGGCATCGAGATCCAGCGCGTGCGCGACCCGTGGAAACGCCTCGATCGGCTGGTGGAGCTGTCCGCCTCCACCGGACCCAGCGACCCGGGCTGGCTCTTGTGGTTCGAGGTGTGGTCCAACGCGGGGCTCGACCCCGAGATCGCCCGGGTTCACGACGAGCTCGACGGCGCGTGGCGGGCGGTCTTGGCCGATGTGCTCCGATACGGTTGCGACAAGGGTGCGTTCGAAGTTGACGACCCGATCCGGGCGGCGAGCGTGCTCTCCGCGCTCATCGACGGGTTGTCGATCCGATTGACGCTCGGATCCGCCGGGCTGACGCGTAAGGACCTGCTCCGGTTGTGCCACGACGCCGCCGAAGCCCAGTTGCGCCCGGCTCGATCTACGCAGGGGCGGGCAGCGCGAGACGCTTGAGGAGCAGGGCGTTCATCGCGACGATGAAGCTGGAGCCCGACATCGACAAAGCGGCGATCTCGGGTCGGAGCACGAGGCCGAACGTGGTTGCGAAGACGCCGGCGGCGATCGGGATCGCGATCGTGTTGTAGCCGACGGCCCACCCGAGGTTCTGGCGCATCTTGCGCAGGGTGCCACTCCCGATCGCGAGCGCCGTGGGGATATCCAAAGGGTCTGACCGCATGAGCACCACGTCCGCCGTCTCGATCGCCACATCGGTACCCGCGCCGATCGCGATGCCAAGATCCGCTTGCGCCAGGGCAGGCGCGTCGTTCACGCCATCTCCAACCATCGCGACCTGCCGGCCGGAGCGCTGAAGCTCCGCCACTTTGGCCGCCTTGTCCCCCGGTTGGACGTCTGCGATGACGTGGTCGATGTCCAGCTCATCGGCGATCCGACGAGCGGTCGCTTCGTTGTCGCCGGTGAGCATGACGACATCGATCTGTGTGTCCCGTAACGCCCGAACCGCTTCGCGCGAGGTGGGCCGAACCGCATCGGCGATCGCGATCAATCCGGCGGCGCGACCGTCGAGCGCGACGATCACGGTGGTACGTCCCCCTGCGGCGAGTTCCTGTTGGCGCGCGGCCAACGAACCGAGTTCCACGCCGTCCATGTTCATCAAGCGAGCGTTCCCGACCGCCACGGCGTGGCCCTCGACCGTGGCTCGTGCGCCGTTACCGGGCACGCTCTCGAACCCCTCGGCCCGCGTCTGAGCAGCCCCCACCCCGTCGGCGTAGCGCACGATCGCCTCGGCGAGCGGATGCTCCGATTCGCGCTCCAGCGCCGCGGCGAGACGCAGCAGCTCGGTCTCGTCGATCTTGCTCGCGACGATCTCGACGACCTCGGGCGCTCCTTTGGTCAGCGTGCCGGTCTTGTCGAGCACGACGACCTCGATCCCAGCGGCCGACTCCAACGCCATCGCATTCTTGAACAAGATCCCTCGCTTCGCCCCCAAACCTGTGCCGACCATGATCGCCGTGGGCGTCGCCAGCCCGAGGGCGTCGGGGCACGTGACGACCACGACCGTGATCGCGAACAAGATCGCCGTGTCGAACGAGCTGCCCGTGGCGAGCCACGCGAAGAGGGTGACCACTCCGCCGATGAGTGCGACCAGCACGAGCCAGAACGCTGCCCGGTCGGCGAGACGTTGCCCGGGTGCTTTGGAGTTTTGGGCCTCCTGCACCAACCGCACGATCTGGGCGAGTGCCGTGTCGGAACCGACGGCCGTGGCCCGAGCCCGAAGCGTACCGTTGCGGTTGATCGTCGCGCCGGTCAACGCCGACCCGGGACGCTTGGTTACCGGCAAGCTCTCGCCCGTGACCATCGACTCGTCGACCTCGCTCGCCCCCTCGAGGACCTCGGCGTCCACGGGTACCTTCGCGCCCGGACGGATCAGGAGCAGATCGCCGAGGACCACGTCAGCGGTGGGCACCTGCACCGGCTCACCGTCGCGGACGACCTCGGCCATCGGTGGTGCGAGGTCGAGAAGCGTGCGGATCGCGTCGTTCGCACCACCTCGCGCACGCATCTCGAACCAGTGCCCGAGCAGCACGAAGGCGGCCAGGATCGTGACCGCTTCGTAGAAGACCTCGCCGCCACCCGTGAGCGTCACGACCACCGAGTAGATCCAGCCCGCTGCGATGGCCGTGGCGACCAGCACCATCATGTCGAGGGTTCGGGCTCGCAATGCGCGCGCCGCG
>JANMPG010000254.1:0-2278 GCA_031369745.1 Actinomycetes bacterium | reverse complement strand
CCGCCACCATCAGCAGCGACTCGAGCCGCTTGGTCAGGTCCTGGCTGAAGACCAGCTGCGCGCGCAAGAACAGCTCTGCCCGCGCGACCTCCGCGCCGAGGAACCCGACCAGGGCCGTGTCCTTCATCATCGCGATGAATTCGTTACCGGTCGGCGGGATGATGACCCGGGTGGCCTGCGGCAGCACCACCCGACGCATGCGTTGGGCGTAGTTCATGCCGAGGGCATCGGCCGCTTCCGCCTGCCCGTGACCCACGGACTGGATGCCGGCGCGGAAGATCTCCGTCATGTACGCGCCGTAGTTGAGCCCCAATCCGAGCACACCGGCGACGAAGCTGGTCAGCGTCAGTAGCCGCACGAGCGAGATGCGATCGAGGTTCCCGCCGATCTGGGGCAAGGCGAGATAGATCAAGAACAGCTGCACGATCAACGGCGTGCCGCGGAAGAACGAGGTGTAGAACCCGGACAGGCCGAACGCGACGGGGTTGCGGGACAACCGTCCCAGCGCCCCGAATAACGCCAGGATCGTCGCGAGCACGATGGCCCCGATCGCGAGCAGGATCGTGAACTCGAGCCCCTTGGCCAGGTACGTGAAGTTGTCCGCGATGAACGCGAAGTCCAGCTGCGACAACGCGAGGAAGATCCCGATCATGAAGAAGATCGCGAGCCACACGATCCCGACCTTCAGTCGAAACGGGATGCGAGCGCTGGCGAGCGACAGTGACTCCGGATCGCCGGCCGAGGCCTTTCCGAGCACCAACAACACCACGGCGACCGTGCTCAGGCCGGCCGCGATGGAGGACTCGATCGAGGAGGTAAGGCCCCCGACCGCCGCGAGGTAGGAGGCGCTGCCGATCGCGGCAAGGAGGGCGACCCACCACGTCGCCGCCCAGCGCGAGTAGAGCAAACCCCCTCCCACGAGACAGGCGACGCCCACCGCGCCGAACAAGGCGATATCGATCGGTGGGACGTCCTCACGTGAGGAAAAGACCAGGACCGGCAGGAACACGAGAGCAAGCGCGCCCTCGGCGAGAAGCACCCAGGCGCCGAACAGGAGGTACTTCGCGCTCGGCAGTTCGTGCAGACGATGCGGAGGGGACCGGGTTTCCCCGGCCCCTGCCGCCTGCATCTGAACGCTCACACCAAGCCTCCGGCTTGGATCAGCCTGTGGCTGAGGTCGTCAGGTCTGTGCCGTACCACTTCTGCGAAAGGGAGGAAAGGGTGCCGTCGTCGTGCATGTCCTGCACGATCTGGCCGACCGCCTCGGACAGGCTCGTCGCATCCAACGGCGCGTTCTTGTCGAACGCGATCGACAGCGGCTCGAAGTAGATCGGGTCGCCCACGATCTTGATCGGCCCACCGTCGTCGATGAACGCCTGGATCGTCGGCGCGGCCGAGATGGCCGCGTCGCAGCGAACCCCGTCGCCGAGCGCCAGGTTGTCCAGCGCGTCGGTGTCGGTGTCGAAGGTTTGCAACACACCGTTGTCGATCTGGAACTCGAAAGCCGGCGCGCTCGCGCCCAGCACCAACGTCTGGTTGATGTAGTCCTGATACGTGGTGTCGACGCCGACGCAGATCTTCTTGCCGTCCAGGTCCGTGCTGATATCGGTGACCGTCGTGTTGCTCTCGTTCACCGAGACGGCGGCCGGGGTGAAGTAGTAGGCCGGGGTGAAGTCGAACAGATCCTCGCGGTCGATCGTGTCGGTCATCGAACCGACGCTCACGTCCCACCGGTCGCTCCACGATCCAGCGGTGATCACCGCCCACTTCTGCGCCTGCAGTTCAGGAGTAACCCCCAGGCGTGCGGCGATCTCGTTCGCGACCTCGACGTCGAAACCGTTCCACTGGCTGGACTTCACGTCGTACCACGACTGCGGCTTGTACTTCGGGTCGGTGGCGACTCGCAATGTGCCGCTTTCGCACACCTGCGCCAGCGCATCGCCGGTGGACGTGTCCGCCGAGGCGCAGACCCCTGCGCCCGTGCCGCCCGACGCTGCCGTTGTGGTGCTTGAGGTGCTGCTCGCACAGGCGACCCCGATCATCGCGATCGCGGCCACGCCTGCAAGGAAAGCCCTCGTACGCAGGATCAACATCCGTACCCCCTTCTCGGGTGGCGGCTTCGTCGAAGCACGCCTCTTGCCGACTATAAGCTCGGAGCCGCGGGCTGGCCAACGCGGCGCCCGCGAGCTTCATACGCTTGTACGATTCGTGGCTCCAGCCGGGATGGCGGAACTGGCAGACGCGCGGGACTCAAAATCCCGTGAGCTTCGGCTCGTGC
>JANMPG010000240.1:0-7584 GCA_031369745.1 Actinomycetes bacterium | reverse complement strand
CGGGAACGATCGCACCGACCTCGATCGTGCCCTCGTCGAACGTGAGCGAGCCGCCGACGTCGATCCTGCGCAGCGTCGCACTCGATGTGCCGAGCACCGCGGTCCCGTCGGCCAGGGCGGCGCGCAACTCATCTCGATACTGCTCCGGTATGAACGGCACATAGGCGTCGGGGTCGACCGCAAAGGCGTCGATCGGTATCCGATAGGGAGATCCGGGTCGATCGATCACCGCTCCATCGGCGCCGTGCGATATGGACATCCAGCGCGTGTCTCCGGCCACGACCACGATCGTTCCCAGTTCGGCGGTCCCCGCGGCCTCCTGGGCGAACCCCACCGGCAGCGAGCCCGAGATCCACGCGAGCCACGCCGGCGGCATCTGTTGCGCAGCGGGCGCTATGGTCGGTGACGATCCGGCCTGCGTCGATTGGGTCGGCGACGCGGGCGCTTGCGTCGCAGCAGAAACCGTCGACGGGGGCCGAGCTGCGCGCAGCAGCCAGATGGCGCCCAGCGTGACGAGCCCGGCCACCGCGGTGGCGAAGATGCGTCGTCTCCGTGCCCGCTCGCTTCGTCGCACGGTTCGAGGCTAGTCCACCGGGACGCAGACCGGCCCCGTGTCACCGAAGCGTCGAACGACGCCGATCGCCGATGAGCCGAGCCGATGGCGCCCAGTAGCTGTGTCGCCGAAGGGCCTAGGCCGTGCGGCGCAACCCTCGTCAGGACCCTTGTCTTGTCGAGGAAACCGCGGCTAGGGTGTGGGCTTATCGGTGCACCGCCGGGCAGTTGCCGGCGGCCACATCGTTCGGCTCGGAACCCATCGGAAAGGGATCGGCAACATGCGCTCAATCACCCCCCGGATCAGCAGTCGATTCGCTCGGATCATGACGACGGTCGGCTTGGTAGCCGGCGTCCTCGCGTTCGATGCTCCAGCAGCGTCCGCGACGTCCGCCACGGCGGTGTCCGCCGGAGGCGTTCACTCCTGCGTGCGAACCTCAACCGGCGCCGCAAGGTGCTGGGGTTACAACGGCGTCGGCACGCTCGGCGACGGTACGAAGATCGACCGGCTCAAGCCCGTTTCCGTGTCGGGACTCGGCAGCGGTGTTGCCGACGTGCAGGCCGTGTGGGACCACTCCTGCGCGCTCACGAGCGGCGGCGGCGTCAAGTGCTGGGGTCACAACGGCGACGCAGAACTTGGTGACGGCACGCACAAGATGAGCCTGGTGCCCGTCAACGTGCAGGGACTGAACAGCGGCGTCGCGGCGATCTCGCTCGGCTTCGACTCGGGCTGCGCGCTGACCACCGGCGGCGGCGTCAAGTGCTGGGGCTACAACGGCAACGGGCAGCTCGGCGACGGAACGCGCACGGAGCGCACGACCCCCGTCGATGTCTTCGGTCTCACGAGCGGCGTCGCGGCGATCTCGGCTGGGTGGGATCACACCTGCGCGCTCACGACCGGCGGTGCCGTCAAGTGCTGGGGCAACAACGCCCACGGCGAGGTCGGCGACGGCACGAAGACCGACCGGCTCAAGCCGGTGGCGGTGACCGGGCTGAGCAGCGGGGTTGCCGCGGTCTCGGCCGGCTACGACCACACCTGTGCGCTGCTCAACTCCGGCGCAGTGAAGTGCTGGGGCAACAACGGTCGCGGCGAGCTGGGTGACGGGTCGACCAAGACGCGCACCAACCCGGTCAACGTCGGCGGCTTGAGCAGCATCGCGTCGATCTCGGCCGGTCACAACCACACCTGCGCCGTCACGAACGGTGGTGGCGCGAAGTGCTGGGGCAACAACGATCGCGGTCAGCTGGGTGACGGCTCGACCAAGACGCGCAAGCGCCCGGTCAACGTTCACGGTATGACCAGCGGCGTCTCGTCGATCTCCGCCGGCGGTTGGGGGCACCAGGAGTTCACGTGCGCCGTGACCACCACGGGCAAGGTCCGTTGCTGGGGTGGCAATGGCGGGGTCTCCGGACTCGCGCCGGTCACGAGCCGCGGCGGACAGCTCGGCGATGGCACGAGGATCGACCGGTATATCCCGATCACCGTGCGTCGTTTACTGGGCGCCAACCCCAAGAACTACCGCCCAGACATGGCGATCTCGAAGTTCTCCGGCGGCGGCTACGCCGGCAACAACATCTACAACGGCACCGGCAAGAACCAGACACGCGCCGCGAACATCAACCCGGGCGGCACGACACGGTTCTTCATCCATCTGCAGAACGATGCGTCGGTCTCGGACTCGTTCTTCGTGGTCGGCCCGGGCAGCAACGCCGACTTCGCGGTCAGGTACACGCTCGGCGGTAAGTCCATCACCGGGCGCATCGTGTCGGGCACGTTCTGGGCGTCGCTTAACTCGGGTGCCACCAAGACCATCGTGGCCACCGTCACCGCCAGATCGGGGGCATCGGCAGGCAGCAAGCGAGCGATGAAGATCCTCGCACGCTCGGCCGGTGACAGCGGAAGGGTCGACGCCGTCAAGGCGGTCGTGTCGATCTGACGAAGCAGCACCACCGTTTCACGAAGGCCCGGGGCTTGCCCCGGGCCTTCGTCATGTGACGAGTTGCACACCAGCATCCCCCGTCAAGAATCTGAGATAGGCCGCTTCGGGGATTCACCGGCCCCGCGGTGCGGCGCTAACGTTCGTCGTGCCGGAGCGTCCTCCTCCTCCGCACGGTCATCCCCTCGTACCTGCCACAGATGTGTCCGGCAGTCTTCGTCCGCCGTGCTCGACGACAATGAAGGAACGAGACATGCAGCAGATGACCCGGGTGGTGCTGGCTCTGGATGCGCCCGAGGTGCTGGAAGAGATCCTGCACTTCCTTGATCGCAGTGGCGTGGTCCACGTCGTGGCGACCGCGACAGATCAGCGTCAGTTGGCTGAGGCGGTTCGACAGTTGGAGCCTGACGTGGTGGTCGCGGAGCCGCGACTGGCGCCGTTCGTGCCTGACCACGCGGCGTGTGTCGCGGTGGCAAGCCGCGAGTCGGTGGGTGCGTTGCGCTCCGCGATCGGCGCGGGCGTACGTGGGTTCCACGTGTGGCCCGTCGAACGCGACGAGCTCCTGCGACGCCTTGAAGGTTTCGCACCGGCTCGTCGCATCCTCCAACGGCGCGCGACGGTGATCGCAGTCCACGGCGCGCGCGGGGGCGCCGGTTGTACGTTCATCGCGACGCACCTCGCTCAGGCGATGGCCGACCCGGAGCGCTCGTGCATCTTGATAGACGTCGATCGGTATGCGGGCGATGTCGGCGCGGCACTTGGCGTCCCAGAGGAACTGCCCGAGGGCGTTCGTACGCTGAGCGACCTCGTCGACGTCGTCGGCGAGGTGACGTCGGATCGATTCGCAGAGGCTCTGTGGTCACATCCGGCGGGGTTCGCGGCGATCCTGGCTGCGCCGCCCGGGGGTTCGGGTGATGTTGCCGACGTCGAGGCGGTCGTGGATATGGCGGCGGCATCGAGCGATGTCGTGATCCTTCATACCGCCCGCGATCTCGGGCAGGTCACCTGCTGGAGCCTGTCGACCGCCGATGTCGTCGTCGAGATCTTGTCCCTGGATGTCTTGTCCTTCCGGGCGTCCGCACGGGCGCTCACACATCTCGTTGCGGATGAAGTTGCGGACCGTGTGCGGTTCGTCGTCAATCGAGCGAGCCGTGCGGAGCTCGTGCCTGCCGACGTCGTTCGCGTTTTCGGTGAGTCGGCCATCGCGGTGGTGCCGTTCGATGGATCGGTACCCCGGCTCCAAGATCACGGCCGTCTGCTTGCGCCGCGATCTCGGTGCGGCCGTGCGATCGCTCGTCTGGCCGAGCAGTTGCTCCACGCGAGCGACCGTGTCGGGAGCGTGGCCTGATGTCGTGCGATGTCCTCTCCCTCACAACAGACGTGGCTGACCGTGCCGTTTGGTGGCGGCACCTCCTCGCGATGTTGGCCACAGGTTCGGAAGGGGGAACACATGCGATCACGATGGGTGCTTGCTGTCGTCGCGCTCGCTGGGGTGCTGCTCACGGGGACTCCAGCGCATGCAGACGTCGGTTCGTACTGCGGGCCGTGGAGGGCGACCGCAACGGGAGGACATCAGTCGGCCTGTTACGTCCGAAGTGGCAACTACGAGATAGCGGCTCGCGGTCGAGGCTATTACGACGGCGACGCGAAGCTCGATCAATTCAACATCTCGGTGACGCTGCAGCGTTCGGAGGACGGCACCAGCTGGACCAACGTTACATCGAGGGTGTGCGGGTTCACCGATATCCCGTCGGACTGGCCTGGCGCGTCATGCCTGACGGCGGCACGCTATGTCGACGCGGGCATGCTGTATCGCGCCCGCACGTTCCTCGTGCTGTTCGAGTCCGGGGGGGCGATCAGAACCACGGCGTTCTCGTTCAGTCCCATCACGACGTAGCACCCGGCGGGGGCGCAGCCGGAGGAGGGCGTCGATGACGGCTGATTCCCTGCGTTCGCTGCGGCGAGAAGTGCGAGATCAACTTCGAGTGCGTATCGACGCCCGCGGTCTCGCGAGTGCTCCGCCAGCGGAACGCCGAGTGCGCGTGCGCGAGGAGGCGCTGGAGGTTCTGCGGCTTCGGGGGGCGTTGCTGCCGCAGCGAGACCTCTCCCGCATCGTGAACGAAGTTTCAGACGAAGTCGTTGGGTTCGGTCCGATCGAGTCGCTGTTGAAGGACCCGAGCGTGACCGAGGTCATGGTCAACGGGCCTGACGACGTATTCGTGGAGCGAGAGGGGCGCATCGAGAAGGTGTGCGATCGACTATTCGAGGGGGAGGAGTCGGTCATGCATCTGATCGAACGCATCGTGGGACCCTTGGGCCTCCGGGTGGATCATGCGTCACCATGGGTGGACGCACGACTCCCGGACGGTTCGCGGGTCCATGCGATCGTGCCGCCCCTCTCGCTCCGCGGTCCAACGCTCACGATCCGCAAGTTCTCCGCGATCCCGATCACGCCCGAGGGACTCGTTCGATCGGGATCGGTCGGTCCTCGCTCGATGCGGTTCCTCATGTCGTGCGTGCGCGGGCGCGCCAATATCGTGATCAGTGGCGGCGCCGGCAGCGGGAAGACGACGATGCTCGGCGTGCTCGCATCGGCGATCCCGGACGAGGAGCGTCTCTTGACGATCGAGGACGCTGCCGAGCTGCGCTTGGCCAAACCGCATGTGGTGTCGCTCGAGGCTCGCCCGGCAAACGTCGAAGGGCGCGGGGAGATCACGGTGCGTGATCTCGTTCGCAACGCCTTGCGCATGCGCCCCGATCGCATCATCGTCGGTGAGGTGCGCGGCGGCGAGGCGCTGGACATGCTGCAGGCGATGAACACTGGGCACGAGGGGTCGTTGTCTACTGCGCACGCCAACTCCACTCGGCATGTCCTGTGGCGCCTGGAGACGATGGCGATGATGTCCGACGTCGATCTTCCAGCCGCGCACGTGCGGGCGCAGGTGGGGGCGGCCCTCGACGTCATCGTGCAGCTCGCGCGACTGCGTGACGGTCGGCGGATCGTCTGGGAGGTCGCCGTGGTCGACGGCACCCGGCGCGGCGAGCCCGTCGTGGAGCCTGTCTTTCGCTTTCTTCCTCGCGTCGGGACTGGTGCGTTCCAGGCGACCGGTGTCGTGCCTGCACTCCTGCAGACGCTTCATGAACGAGGCGAACGGCTGCCCGAGGCGCTCTTTGAAGCCGGGGAGGACGTGTGAGCTTCGTATGGGTCGTTGTGTTCTTGGCCGCCGCCGCTGCCTCTGCGCAGCGTGCGATCGCCCGGCGCGCGCGCGAGGTGGCGGCGAGCTGCGCCGGCACCGCCGCCGCGGCCCACTCGCGCTCTTCGATAGACGCGCCGTCACTCGCCCTCGTCAGCGCGGCCGCGGTCGCGGGCTGGGCGGTGGGGCGAGCTGTTGGAATGCTGCTCGCGATGGCGTCGGTAGCGGCGGTTCGACAGATCCGGATTCGCCGCGAAGCCTCGATCCCTGGTGTCGTGCGGCAGGAGCGGCTGGCCGATGCGATCGGAGCGATCGCCGCGGCCGTTCGGGCGGGCTCCTCGCTTCCGCAAGCCATCGGCTACGCGGCGAAGGAGGCGGAGCCGCCGGTCCGCGGCGACCTCGAGCGCCTCGTGTCCGACGTCGATCTCGGTGTACCGCTCGAGGTGGCGGTGTCCGACTGGGCCGAACGCACGGCCATGCTCGATGCGGATCTCGTGGCGGGGGCTCTGGAGCTGCATCGGCGAAGCGGCGGTGATCTGCCGGCGGTCTTAGAGCATGTGACCTCGACGATCCGCCAGCGCGTAAGCATCGCCCGCGAGGTCCGCTCCCTCACGGCGCAAGCGCGCTTGTCCGCATGGATCCTCGGGTGCCTCCCGATCGGATTCTTCGCATTCCTGTGGCTCACGGCCCGGCAAGACATCCAGGGCGCCTTGTCGACCACGGTCGGGGTCGCATGCTTGGTAGCCGGTCTGGTACTCGAGGCTGGCGCGTTCGCCTGGATCCGCCATCTGCTGGTGGTCGCATGAGTGATCCCGCAGCGCTCGCACCCGTCATCGCTGCCGCCTCGTGCGCCCTCGTGGTCGCCGCCGTCGCGGTGATGGCGAGCGGATCGTGGCCGACGCGTGAGGCGCTTGACCCGACCACCGACCGTCGCGACGATGCTCCACTCACACGCCGGGCGTCGCGATCGCGGCTGCGAGCCGTGCATGCCGAAACGCCGCAGCTTCTGGACCTCTTGGCTGCCGGCTCGACCGCGGGGCTTTCTGCAGAGCTCTCCTTCCGACAAGCCGTGAACTCCCTGCGTGGTCCGCTGGGCGAAGACCTTCGGGCCATGATCGACACGGTCGACCTCGGCAAGCCGTGGCGAACCGCGCTCGCCGAGCATGCGGAAGCGACCGGCGACGGGGATCTGCGCAGGGCCGTGTCCGTGCTCGCCCGTACGGAGACGTTGGGTGTTCCGTTGAGCGAAGCGACGGCCGAACTCGCCGCGTCGGTTCGCGAGGCTCGGCGCGCTGTCACGCTTGAGCGGGCCCGCACGGCGCCGGTAAAGATGCTGTTTCCCCTCGTGTTCTTGATCCTGCCTGCATTCCTCCTCCTCACGGTGGTGCCCGTCTTGATCACCACCATCCGCTCCATCGATTGAGAGGGGGTGAATCGATGTCGTACCTGGTGTCGTTGTACGCGCGCGCGCTCCGTGGACTCCGTCGTGAGGAGGGCCAGACCACTGCCGAGTACGCGCTCGTGATCTTGGCTGCCGCGGCAGTGGCGGTGGTCCTCATCACGTGGGCGCACTCCTCGGGCAAACTGCCGGCGTTCTTCGATCAGATCATCGACTCTGTCGTTGGCAATGCGTCGGCGGCGTAGCATGCGCCGGATCGCTCGCGGTCAAGGCGGCTCGGCCACGGTGGAGTTCGTCCTCGTGTTGCCGCTGCTCTTCGTGGTGACGCTCGGCTTGGTCCAGGTCGGGCTGCTGGCTCGCGATCGGCTCCTGGTGGAGGCGGCGGCGCGCGCAGGGGCGCGTTCCGGTAAGCGAACTACCCGGGTGTGATTCCTGCCTGCTTACCTGCTAACATGCCCGAGAGCGCAACGCAAGTAGGGCCCCGACAAACCTTCCCCGTGCC
>JANMPG010000236.1:0-4001 GCA_031369745.1 Actinomycetes bacterium | reverse complement strand
CATTGGGATGGGGCGGCATGGACGACGGTTGGCAATCCACTCCGCAATCAGCGGTGGACGGCGTTGTACGGCGTCGATGCGGCAAGCGCCGACGACGTCTGGGCCGTTGGGCAGGGTAGCGCCGGTCCGGTTGCGATCCATTGGGATGGCGCCCGGTGGCGAGCGACCACCATTCCGGGATCGCTCGGGGTCGGCGCCGGCCTGTTCTCCGTTGCGGTGATCGGTCCGGCCGACGCGTGGGCCGTTGGGCACGTCTCGAATGGCGATGCGCCGCTCCTAGAGCATTGGGACGGGGCCACGTGGACGCGGGTTACGCCCGCAGCGCTGACGGGACTCTCGACACCGTACGGCGTGTCAGCAGCGTCGTCGCAGGACGTGTGGGTGGCCGTCAGCGCGAGCGCGCAAGATGTGATGCTGCACTGGAACGGCACGGCGTGGAAGGCGACGCCGGTGCCCGTCGGATCAGCCGGACCGACGCGGGTCCGTGACGTGACGTCGTTGCCGTCGGGATCCACCTTCGCGGTGGGACACGTCGACAGTCGTCGAACCTTTGCGATCGACCGGTGTGTTGCAGCCTGATCTGCTTGGCATCGCACCCTCGCGGTCACGCGACGGCCAAGTTCCCGTCGCGAAACCTCAGCGGGTCAAGCGCCAGTCGTCCACGACCAGCCCATACATCACGAGGTCGACGTAGAGGCCGCCGCCCACCTTGCCGCCGCCGCGCATCACGCCTTCTTCGCGCATCTTCAGCCGCTTGGCCACCGCGCGGCTGCGGAGGTTCTCCACGCCGGCTTGCAGTTGGATACGGTGCAGCGACTCCTCGTCGAAGCCGCGAGCGGTCAGCACCCTCGCCGCGCGGGTGACGAGCCCGCGACCCACGAACTCCTCGTCGAGCCAAAAGCCGAGCTCGCCGATGTCGTCCGCCGGCCGGATCAACAGATCGCAGGCACCCGCGAGTTGGTCCCCCACCCAGATGCCGTTGGCGTCCAGCGAGCGGGTGTCGGCGGCTCTCGCCTCGAGCCAGGCGACCTGAGACGAAGCGTCACTCGCCGCATCCACCCACGGGAACCAGCGGGCCAACCGGACCCGATTCGCATCGACCAACCCGAACAGCGTGTCGGCGTCGGTGGTATCGAACGCGCGAAGGACCGCCCCACCACCCAGGTCCATGTACAGATCCGGTATCACTGCTGCCCTCCGCGCGCTCGCCACTCGTCTTCCAGGATCCCGTAGGACACGAGATCGTGATAACCGGCGGCCACCCGGCATCCGTCGCGGGCGATCCCTTCCTCGCGCATGCCGAGGCGGATCGCGACCGCCCGGCTGCGAGCGTTGTCAACAGCGGCCTGCAGCTCCATCCGATGCAGCCCCAGCTCGTCGAACGCGAAATCGAAGAACCGCTCACACGCCCGCGTGACGATGCCCTTGCCCTGGTGGCCCTCGCCGAGCCAGTAGCCGATCTCTCCGCTGTTGGCCAGGGTGTCGAGGCTCAGGCCGATCCCACCGATCAAGCGACCGTCGCGCCACAGCCCATTCCCCTCGTAGTCGGTGGAATCCAGGCACGACCGGATGAAGGTGCGGGTGTGCTCGACCGTTTCGGTCGTCGGTTCCCAGATCATCCAGGGGCGCAAACGGTCGCGGTTGGCGTCGACCAGCGCGAACAACTCCTCGGCGTCGTCCATGACGTACGTGCGTACGACGAGGCCGGCGCCCAGATCCCACAGCAGCTGGTTCACGAGCCGGCGGCCGCCGCGCGTTGGCGCTCCTCATCTTGCAGAACGCGACGAAGCACCTTGCCGACCAAGCTTTCGGGCAAGGACTCACGGAACTCGACATCCTTGGGAACGCGATAGCCGGTAAGTCCCTGCTCGGGGTCCTTGCTCCAGGCGATCAGTTCCTCCGCGGTGAGGGTCTCGCCCTCGCGGAGCACGACGAAGGCCTTCACGCGCTCCCCGGTGCGATCGTCGGGAACGCCGATCACCGAGCACTTGGAGATCGCCGGGTGGTGATACAGCACGTCTTCCACGTCGTTGGGGTACACGTTGAACCCCGAGACCAAGATCATGTCCTTCAACCGGTCGACGATCTTGAAGTAGCCGTCGTCGTCGATCACCGCGACGTCGCCCGTATGGAACCAGTCGTTGCGGATCGCGAGCGCTGTTTCTTCCGGGCGACGCCAGTAGCCGAGCATGACCTGTGGTCCCTGGATGCACAGCTCGCCTGGCTCGCCCGGCGGCATCATCTTGTCGGGATCGTCGATCGATACGATCCGCACATCGGTGTCGGGGACGGGTAGCCCGATCGAACCGGCCTTGCGGACCCCACTGAACGGGTTCGCGTGCGTCACTGGCGAACATTCCGTGAGCCCGTAACCCTCCACGAGCTGCCCGCCGCCGGTCACCTTCTCGAACTCCTTGGCGACCGCGAGCGGCAACGGCGCGGCGCCCGAGACGCAGGCCTTGATCGACTTCAGATCGAACTTCAACGCGTCGGGATGTTCGTTGACGGCGATGTACAGACGCGGCACCCCCGGGAAGAACGACGGCTTCTCTTCCTGCGTGAGCTCCAAGATCATGTGGATGTCGCGCGGGTTGGGCACGGGGATCAGCTTCGCGGCGATCAGCACGGTCAGGTTCATCGCCAGCAGCCCGTAGGAATGGAAGAACGGCATCGCCGCGAGCAGCGCCTCGTGCCCCTCGACCACCGTCGGGAACCATGCGGCGGATTGCCGAGCGTTGGCGGTGATATTGCGATGCGACAGCATCGCGCCCTTTGCCACGCCGGTCGTACCACCCGTGTAGATGAGCACGGCAACGTCTTGAGCCGGTCGCACCGCTGCGACAAGCGGTACGGGGCCGGGGTCGCGCAGCGCCTCGTGCCAGCGGAGCACCTTCGCGTCCTTGGGCACCGGCGGCCACGGCTTGCCCGCCGCCCGCTGCTGCTTCTTGAACTTCAGGATCGGGGCGAGCAGCCTCTTGATGAACGGCATGTAGTCGTTCAACCGCGTGACGACGACGTGGTCGATACCGACCTCGGCGAACGCGTCGGCGAAGTCCGCATACATCAGGTCGGTCACGATGACCACGTTGGAGTCGGTGTCGCGCAGCTGATGCGTCATCTCGCGTGTCGTGTAGACCGGGTTGTTGCTCACCGCCACCGCGCCGATCCGCATGCACGCGTAAAACGCGATCGCGAACGCCGGCGAGTTCGGCATGATCAGCGAGACACGGTCACCCTTGCCGACGCCGAGGCCGGCGAGCATGGCAGAGCACCGCTCGACCTGCTCCAGCAGCTGGGCGTAGGTGAGGTGCGTGCCGAACCACGCGATCGCCGGTCGATCCGGGAAACGACCCGCCGAGGCCTCGAGCATCGCGAAGACGTTCTCCTCGGGGTACGGGGCCAGTGTGCGCGGCACGTCGGAGGGGTAGGACGCGAGCCAGGGTCGAGCGTCGCTCATGACAGGCATGATAGGCGGCATGGCAACCGCGCCGCTGGACACCGCCGTGGGCTCTCACACCCAGAGCGCCCGAGGGCTCTTCGCCTCGGGCATGCGACTGGTGATCGCCTACGTCAAGCTGCACCCCAAGCCATTCCTGGTGTCGCTGGCCGGTTCCATCCTGTTCGCCGTCTCCTCACTGCTGCTGACCGTCGCGATCGCCCACGCAGTGAACGACGTGCTCACGCCTGCGTTCAACGGCGGTGTCCAGGCAAGCGCGGTGTGGTGGTCGGTCGCCGGGCTCATGCTGTTCGGCTGCCTGCGCGCGCTGGGCATCATGGTGCGGCGCTATTTCTCCGGGGTGGCCGGCGAGCGGGTGATGGCGACGCTTCGGCGCCAGGTGTCCGACCGGTACCGCGACCTCGCGCTGCAGTACCACCGCGAAACACCGACCGGTGAGCTGCTCGCGCACATGGAGGCCGACGTGAAAGCGGCGGTCGACGTGTTCTGGCCGGTGCCCTTTGCGACCGGCGTCATCGTGTTGGTGGTCCTCGCGATGATCCAG
>JANMPG010000182.1:0-21993 GCA_031369745.1 Actinomycetes bacterium | reverse complement strand
GGAGTGTGGTTCAACCGGCAGACGTAAGCCGGCGCCACAAGTGGAGGGGAAGAAGGGGCGGCCGAGAGGTCGCCCCTTCTTTATGCGATGACCGTCTCGTCGGTCAGTGCCAGCATTGCCATTCCGAAGTAGCGACTTCCTATCCGCGACCATTTCTGTTTAGGTCGTCCTTGATTCAGGTGGCGACACTCGGCCGAGCGACCCGCTCTGGCCGGGGAAGACAGGGAGGGAAACATGCTTGCATCAACGATCGGGGTGCTCGCTGCGAACGGCAGCAACGGCTCGCTTCACACGATCTTGTGGATCATCGCGGCGGTCTTGGTCATCTCGGGCATCTTCGCGATCGTTCGCGGCGCGATCCTTTGGGGCATCGTTCTCATCGTCGTCGGCCTCCTGGTAGGCCCCGGCGGCGTAAGCGTGTTTTCATGAGCCGAGCCTCGGACGGTTCGACTCCCGCGAGGGCGGATGATGACCGCCAAGGATGGAGCCTCGACACCCGTGACGACCACGTTCGGCTATGACGGGATGGGTAACCGCATCACCACGAAACTCGGAGCTGCCGCCGTCAAAACGACGACGTATGACACGGCCGGGTTCCCGCAAACGATGGATGCGGGCACTCCCTCGGTCAGCACCGATGACACGATCTACACGAACGATCCGCTCGGGGAGATCACCAAGATCCAGAACAAGGCCACGGGCGGTGCGACCACGACCTATGCCTACAACCCGTGGGGGGACACCAATCAAGCCGTGGTCGCCGCTTCCACCACCACGACGGCCGCCTACACGCTGGATGCGCTGTCTCGCCTGGTGAGCAAGGTGCGTACGGGCGCAAGCTCCGACACGACCACTTACGCCTACCGGGGCACGAGCGAGGATCTCGCAAAAACGGTGGTCGGTTCCACCACGACCACCTTCGGCTACTCCCCGGGAGGTGAAGCGTCCGGGGTTCGGTAGAGACATTCAGCCTTTGATTTCCTCCTGCGTCGGTGAACCGTAGAACATCTCTTCGAACTCCGCCGGAGGCACGTGGCCGATGGCGCCGTGCAGCCGGCGATGGTTGAACCAGTCGATGTATTCGAGGGTCGCGATCTCGAGCTGATCGACCGTGCGCCAGGGACCTCGGCGCCAGATCAGCTCTGCCTTGTAGAGCCCGATCCCTGATTCGGCCATGGCGTTATCGAACGAGTCCCCAACCGATCCGATCGACGGGATGATGCCGTGGGTGGCCATCTGCTCGGAGTAGAGCACTGAGGTGTATTGAGCTCCCGCGTCGCTGTGATGGATCAACCCGTCGACTGAAGTGCCTCGTCGCCACACCGCCATCTCAAGCGCCTCGGTCACGAGGGAGGATCGCATGTGCGTGTGCAGCGACCATCCCACGATCATGCGGGAGAACACGTCCTCGACGAAGGCGACGTAGCAGAACCCGGCCCAGGTCCTGACGTAGGTGAAGTCCGCGACCCACAGCTCGTTGGGCTGCGCAGCCGTGAAGTTCCGCTCGACGAGGTCCGGCGGCCGCGGTGCCGAAGGATCGGACCTGGTCGTGAACTTCGGCTTGCCGCGGCGGGCTCCGTGCAGCCCAGCCTCTCGCATGAGCCGCCAGACGCGGTCCTTGCCGATCTGCACGCCCTCTCTGCGCAGCTGGTACCAGACCTTGCGGACCCCGTACACGGCGTAGTTCTCCTCGAAGATCCGCTGGATCTGCTCGGTGAGCCCCGCATCAGAGATCGCACGGGCCGAGGGCGGCCTGCTTCGTGCCGCGTAGTAGGTCGACGCTGACGCCCCAAGGGTCCGGCACAAGAGCTCGACCTGGAAACGACCGCGACGTTCCTCGATGAAGCGGGTCATCTCCGGGGCCGATCGAGCTCCTGGGCGAAAAACACGCTCGCCTCTTTCAGGATCTGGTTGGCCTTGCGGAGCTCACGGTTCTCGCGCTCGAGCTCCACGATCCGGGCGTGCTCCGTCGTCGGGACGCCCGGGCGGAGACCTCGGTCGATCTCTGCTTGGCGGACCCAGTGACGAAGCGTCTCGGGCCCGATGTCGAGCTGGCGGGCGATCCTGCTCACGTGGCCGTGGCGCTGCCCGCTCTGCTCGATCGCCGCTGCCACGAGCTCGATCGCTCGCCGCTTCACTTCTGGTGGGTAGCGCCTCGATGAAAGGTGCTTGGTTGCCATGGTCCTTCCTCCATTTCCAAGGTAAGAAGTCTCCATGGAACCCCGGACGCTTCAGTCCTCTCGGCAGACGTCGCGCCTCGCATCCGTATTGCTAGCGTTTGGAAGCATTTCGGCGGTGCTTTCTATTGGACCACCCGCGAGGTGGTGGTCACTCGTGATCGCGACCCTGTGTTGGGGAGGCGCCTTTTGGCTCTTGAGACGATCCATCACCCCGATTCTTTGGATAATCGCGGGGATTTCCTACTGTCTCCTGCTCGCCCTTTGGCTGACTCTCTGGTCCAATCACAATTGAGCGACTAGTCACCTGGTGACCGCCAAGGATGGAGCCTCGACACCCGTGACGACCGCGTTTGGCTATGACGGGATGGGTAACCGCATCACCACCAAGCTCGAAGCTGTCGCCGTCAAAACGACGACGTATGACACGGCCGGGTTCCCGCAAACGATGGATGCTGGCACGCCCTCGGTCAGCACCGATGACACGATCTACACGAACGATCCGCTCGGGGAGATCACCAAGCTCGCCAGAGCCATGTACTATGCCGCAGCCACGGCCCCCCGAGAGTGTTTCCTCTGCGCTCGTCATCAGGTTTACTCCCAGAGCCAGCTCGAAACGCGCGGGGTGTTTGGTCATGGGTTCAGATCAATCTGGCTCCAGTTCGACACCATCGCCCTCACGAACAAGGCCAAATGGACCTTCAGTGGGCAGCTGCTGAACGGCGACCAGTACCGCGCAGAAATCCTGGTGCGTGGAGAGATGGGCGCCGATAGCGGAGCAGCGGTTGGCCAAGGGGGCACCAGCACTTTTTCGGCATACTGGCACTCGCGAGCGTCGTGGGACGTGGGCGACCCGGTAGGGCTCATCAACATTGGTGGTGCGGCGGTGGAGTCGTACACATACGGGCGCAACGGCGACATCCCAATCGGAGCACCCGGCTTGCACGATGGAGTTGGACTGATATGAGCCTGCTCGGTCGGTACGTCGCAGCTCTTGCCATCGCCGTTTTGGTGTCCACTTGTGGCAACAGCATTCCGAGCACAGAACCCTCGCATCAGCCTGTTGACACGACCATCTCCGGGGAGCTGGTTCTTCATGCCACTGAGAACGGTCAATTCTGCGCCCAGGACTCACTGATGATCACCGTCGGTGCAAATTCATCGATCGCGTTACTGGATGCGAACGGCGACACCATCGATCAGCAAAGCCTGGCCAACCCCCGAGAGGTGGGAGGCAACTGCGCGGTCAGTTTCACGCTTGAGGGCGATGGTGAAGGAACGGTTAGCTTCGCGATCGTGGATCACATTCCGGGAAAGGACGCGATCATCTCGACCAAGAGCTCGTACACGACAGAATCGATCCGGGCCGCCGGCGATTCCTTCTTCCTGACGTACCTGGACGACTTCGGCCCCTAAGGGTCGGGTCTGCCTCGCCCGGTTGGCTTGATGATCTGCCGCCACGTCGGTTGAGTTGGTTTGTTTGAACCCCGGCGCCCGAGACCTCAAGGAGAGCGGCATCCCCAACTCTCTAACCCGGGGATCGGGAAGGAGCGAGCCGTTCGAGGGAGTACGTCGTCGCTCCGAGGTCTAGTAGGCGATCGCCCAGGTGGCGCGCTCGGTGCCTGGCGCGCCGCACACCGTGCACGCGGCGCCGGGGTCTTCCTGCTCGAGCGGCAGGAATCGGATCGTCGCCTTGGTTTCAGCCTTGACCTTCGCCTCACAGTCGGGCGCTCCACACCACGCGCCGGTTACGAACCCGCCGGCGTCGGTGATCGCGGCGCGCAACTCCTCGTAGGTGGCGGCCTCATTCGTGTTCGCTGCACGGAACGCGACCGCGTCGTCGAAGAGCGCTCGTTGGATCTGGTCCATCGCATCCACCAGCCACGCCCCGGAAGCGTCCAACGGGACCGCGGTCTTGTCGCCGGTGTCACGACGGGCCGTAGTCACTTGCGAGGCGTCGAGGTCACGGGGTCCGAGTTCCACGCGTACGGGCACGCCCCGTAGCTCGTGGTCGGCGAACTTGTAGCCGGGGCGCAGGTCGTCACGATCGTCGACCTTCACGCGCAAGCCCAGCGCGCGCCACTCGTCGGCCAGGCGGGACGCAGCTTCAAGGACGCGAGACCGTTCGTCATCGGTGCGAAAGATCGGCACGATCACGACCTGCACGGGGGCGACCCTCGGCGGCAGGCGCAAACCCTTGTCGTCGCCGTGGGCCATGATCAGCCCCCCGACCAGGCGCGTCGACACACCCCACGACGTCGCATACGCGTGGTGCTCCTCGCCGTCGCGGCCGAGGAACGTCACGTCGTAGGCCTTCGCGAAGTTCGTACCCAGGTAGTGCGACGTTCCCGACTGCAGGGCCTTGCGGTCACGCATCAGCGCTTCGATGCTCACCGTCTCGACCGCACCGGGGAACCGTTCGGCGGCGGTCTTGCGGCCCTTGTGCACGGGGATCGCCATCACGTCTTCGACGACCTCGCGATAGACCTCGAGCATGCGAAGCGTCTCTTCCCACGCTTCGTCGTGGGTCTCGTGGGCGGTGTGGCCCTCTTGCCACAAGAACTCCGTCGTGCGCAGGAACAGGCGGGGGCGCATCTCCCAGCGCACGACGTTCGCCCACTGGTTGTAGAGCAGGGGCAGGTCGCGATAGCTCTGTATCCATCGCGAGTAGGTGTCCCAGATGATCGTCTCGGACGTTGGGCGCACCACGAGTGGCTCGCCAAGCTCTTCGCCGCCCGCGTGCGTCACCATCGCGAACTCCGGCGCGAAGCCCTCCACGTGCTCCTTCTCGCGTTCGAGCAGCCGCAGCGGGATCAGCATCGGGAAGTAGACGTTCTCGTGGCCCGTCTGCTTGAAGCGCAGGTCCAGCGCGTCGTGGATCGATTCCCAGATGGCGTAGCCGTATGGCTTGATCACCATCGTGCCGCGCGCGAGCGAGTTCTCGGCCAGGTCGGCGCCACGCACGACCTCCTGGTACCAAGCGGGGAAATCGTCGGCTTGCGTCGGAAGGGCCATCAGGCGGCCAAGGATAACGGGTGCGGCCTATGCCCCGTCGGGCTCAGCCGACCGGCTGGACGTCGAAACCGAGGGCTCGGAAGTCGCCGTCGAACCCGAAGATCTCCGTGACGCCAGATCCTCGCGCGACCACCGCGCTCGTGGCGTCGACGAAGCTGAGCCGTAGATCTGCGTACTGCTCCATCAGGTCCCAGGCATCGCGATCGGCTCGCTCTTCGACCCGACTGAGCCTCACGAGACTGCGCTCGGCGGCGATACCGACGCGGTCACGGAAGGCGAGGGCGGAGGCGAGCCCCACGCGGTAACGCAACCAGGTCGCCGTTTCGCTCACGACGTAGTTCGTCGTGACGAAGCGAGTGCCGTCTGCAAGGCGCGTCTCCCAGAATCGCTGGGCTTGCTGGTTTCGAGGCTCATCGCGAACGACGAGCGCGATCCACGCACCGGTGTCTACGAAGACAAGGGGTTTCACGGGCGATCGAGCTCATAGACGATGACGTCCTCTTCCTTCGCGTCTGCCGTGTCGTTGGTGACGAAGGCGCCGATGATGTCGGCGAACGGATCCTCGATGGGCCGGCGGTCGTCGCTCGCGTGATCGAGGTAGGCGCGAACGGCCTCGCGGATCAGTGCAGCGGCCGACCGACCTTCGAAGAAGGCGGTTTGGCGCAACTCGACATCGAGATCCTCATTCAGATAGATCTGGGTCCGCTTCATACCGAGCATTATACATCACTCCTGGGCGACGTATACATCTGAGTCGCAAGCGTACGATGCACACGTCTAAGGAACCGATGAACGTCACGCTGGGACGGATCCCGCCTACTTGTCGACGTCGCCGACGACGAAGAAGATCGAGCCGAGGATCGAGATCAGGTCGGGGATCAGCACGCCGGGCAGCACCGCGGGGATCACGCTGACATTGGAGAAGCTCGCGGTGCGCATCTTCACGCGGTACGGGGTCTTCTTTCCCTCGCCGACCACGTAATAGCCCATCACCCCGAGCGGGTTCTCGTTGCGCACGTAGATCTCGCCCTCGGGGATCGTGAGCTTCTTCGGCAATCCGGCGGCACGATACGGACCGGGCGGCAGCTTGTCCATGCACTGCTCGATGATGTTGCAGCTCTGCTTCACGCGCTCGACAAGCACCCACAGGCGGTCGTAGCTGTCGCCGCGCTCGCCCAGCGGCACCTCGAACTCGACCTCGGCGTACTTCTCGTAGGGCTCGTCCTTGCGGGGGTCCATCGCCACACCTGACGCCTGGGCGACAGGCCCCGAGCATCCGTACGCGATCGCCATCTGCGAGGAGATGACGCCGACGTCGCGGCAGCGAGCGAAGATGATCTCGTTACCCATGATCAACGTCTCGTACTCGGAGACGACGCGGCGCACCGCGGTGAGCACCTCGCGCCCCCGCGCGAGGAAACCACGCGGGAGGTCGTCCTTGAGCCCACCCACTCGCGCGTAGGAATGGTGCATGCGCGCGCCGGTGGCCGACTCGACGAGGTCTTGCACCATCTCGCGTTCGCGGAACGTGTAGAACAGCGGCGTGATCGCGCCGAGCTCCAACGGGTAGGAGCCCATGAACACGAGGTGGTTCATGATGCGGTTCCACTCCGCGAACATCGTGCGGATCCACTGCGCGCGGTCGGGCACCTCGATGCCGGCCAGGCGCTCGATGGCGATCGTCCACCCCAGCTCGTTGTTGAACGCCGACAACCAGTCGTGCCGGTTCATCAGCACCAAGGTTTGGCGCGCGTCGCGGTATTCGGCGAGCTTCTCGGCGCCGCGGTGCATGTAGCCGATCACCGGCTCCGCGCGCTTGATGACCTCGCCGTCGAGCTCGATCACGATCCGCAGCACCCCGTGTGTCGCCGGGTGCTGGGGGCCGATGTTGAGGATCATCTCCTCGGTCTGGAACTCCCCGGCGGGGATGATGTCGACCCCGCCGCCACGGACCATGGCGGTCATCTCGTGGCTCTGGAACGCCGGACGCGTCGGGCTGTCGACCATCGTGGGGCGCATCTTACCGAGGCCCGGGCGGGCACGGCGACCCCACCCGCTGGCAGGGGCGATAGGCTGCCCGACATGGCTGGGAACGATGCGCGACGCAAGGTCCCGAGCGTCGATGCGGTGCTTCGCTCCACACCCGGCCAGCGCGCCTCGCGCGTGGTCGGTCGAGCGGTGCTGAAACGGACGCTCACTACGGAGCTGGATGCCGTCCGAGCGGCGGCGGCCGGCGGCGAGGAGCCCCCGATCGCCGACGAGATCTTGGCCCTCGCCGTCGCGACGGCCGCCCGAGCGACGAACGGCCAGACCCGGGTGATCAACGCGACCGGCGTGATCATCCACACGAACCTCGGACGAGCGCCGCTCGCCGAGCCGGCGGTGCGGGCCGTCACGAGGGCCGCCGCGAGCTACACCGACCTCGAGGTCAACCGCTCCTCGGGCGCCCGGGGGTCGCGCGGTGCGCGCGCCGAGTTGATCCTTGCCGCGCTCACCGGTGCGGAGGCCGCGCTGGTCGTCAACAACTGTGCGGCGGCGCTCGTGCTGACGTTGGCCGCGCTCGCCAAAGGCAAGAAGGTGTTGGTGTCGCGCGGTGAGCTGATCGAGATCGGCGGCGAGTTCCGGATCCCCGACATCATGCGGGCTTCAGGTGCCCGACTGGTCGAGGTCGGCACAACCAATCGCACACGCGCGGCGGACTTCCGCAACGGGCTCGACGGCGCGACGGCCGCGATCTTGCAGGTCCACCCCTCGAACTATCGAGTGGTCGGGTTCACGGCGGCAGCGACCACGGCGCAGCTGGCGCAGATCGCGTCGAAGGCCGGCGTCCCGCTGATCTTCGACGTTGGCTCGGGACTGCTCGACGCAGAGCGCGGCTTTCCCGGAGAAGAGCCGACCGTGCACCAGGCTCTCGACGACGGCGCCGACCTGGTGACCTTCAGCGGCGACAAGTTGCTGGGCGGACCGCAGGCCGGGTGCATCGTGGGAGGAGCGCACCTGATCGCACGCCTGCGGACACATCCGTTGGCTCGCGCGATGCGGGTGGACAAGCTACAGGCCGCCGCGCTCGAGGCGACCCTGACGATGTACGCGACCGGCGCGCACGGCGATATCCCCGTGCATCGCATGATCCACACGACGATCGAGACGCTCGCCAAGCGCTCGCACCTGCTCGCCGAAACGATCGGGGGCGACCTCGAGGGGGCGCACGTCGTGCGCTGCGAATCGGTCGTGGGTGGTGGCTCCGTGCCGGGGCAGGCGATCGCGTCGTGGGGCGTGCGCGTGCGGTGTCCCGATCCCGCTGCGTTCGCCGCACGGCTGCGCACCGGCTCGCCGTCGGTGTTCTGTCGCATGAACGACGACCATGTCCTGCTGGACGTACGCACGATCACCGACGCGCAGGTGCCGCTGGTGGCCCGCGCGGTCTGGTACGCCCTGGAAGGTGACGATCTCGACGACGAGGACTGAGCGATGACCGGCGCGCTGCGGGTCATCGCCACCGCCGGTCACGTCGACCACGGTAAATCCGCGCTGATCGTCGCGCTGACCGGCGTCGATCCCGATCGTTTCGAAGAGGAGAAGCGCCGGGGGCTCACGATCGACCTCGGCTACGCCTGGGCGACGTTGCCGAGCGGTCGCGAGGTCGGTTTCGTGGACGTGCCCGGGCACGAGCGGTTCATCCGCAACATGCTCGCCGGCGTGGGGCCCGTGCGGTTGGTGCTGTTCGTGGTTGCCGCCGACGAGGGCTGGAAACCGCAGTCCGAGGAGCATCTGCAGATCCTCGACGTGCTCGGCGTCGCCGGCGGTGTGATCGCCTTGACCAAGAGCGACCTGGTCGATGCGGCACGGCTCCACGATGCCGAGCTGGACGTGCGCGAGCGCGTGGCCGGCACCGCGTTGGCCCGCGCGCCGATCGTCGCGGTCAGCGCGCGGGCCGGCACTGGTCTCGGCGACCTCGTCGGGGCGATGGATCGCATGATCGAGGAAGCCCCGAGCGTGCCCGATGCTCGTCGCCGGCTGTTCGTGGACCGCGTGTTCTCGATCACCGGGGCCGGAACGGTCGTCACGGGAACCCTCACCGGAGGGTGTTTCGCGATCGACGACGAGGTCGCCGCCGAGCCGGGCGGCACACGAGCACGGATCCGCTCGCTGCAGACGCACAAGCACAGCTTGGGCGAGGCATGCCACGTCTCACGGGTTGCCGCGAACCTCGTTGGGATCGATCGCACACCCGTTCGCCGCGGCACGGTCCTGTGCGCACCAGACGCGTTCCGGCCGACGAACGCGTTCGACGCGCTGGTGCGGCCCGTGCGGGGGCTCGACCGGATCCCCGATCGGGGCGCGTTCATGGTGCACGCCGGCGCCGCAGAGACCGGCGCCAAGATCCGCACGCTGGAGCAACGCCCCGGCGGCCAGATGCTCGCCCGCATCCGCACCGACGACGCCCTCGTGCTCGACGTGCTCGACCGGTTCGTGCTCTGGGAATCCGGACGCCGCCGTGTGGTCGGCGGCGGCATCGTGCTCGACGTCGCACCGCCGCGTACCGCCACGCCGGGTCACGTGGCATTCCTGTCTCAGCGCGCCGGCGCCACCGAGCGCGCAACGATCGCCGAGCTGTGCATCGAGGAGGCCGGGGCGGTGCGTGCGCGCGAGGTCCGGATCGCGACGGGCTTGACGCTCCAGCCCGTGCCCGCCGACGGGTGGTGCGTCGCGACCCGGGTCACCGACGCCGTCACGCTCGCGGTCGCCGCGCTGCTGGAAGCCGAACATCGCGCACACCCGCTCGATGAGGGCGCGGATCTCGCCGACGTCCGCGCGGCGGCGTCGGATGCCTGCCGCCGCGCGGGCGCGCGGCCCGATCCCGGGCTGATCGATGCGCTGCTCGCCCGCCAGCACGCCGCCGGCGCCATCGTTCGCAGCGCGACGACCGTGCGCCTGCCGACGCATCAGGTCGCGCTGGCGGGTCACGAGGTGCAGCTCCGGGATCTGGTGGACCGGGTGTCCGGTGCCCGCGAGGCGACTCCCCCGACGATCAGGGAGCTCGTCGCGGACGGTGTCGATCCGTCGTTGATCGACGCCGTCGGCCGCTCGGGCGTGCTCGTACGGATCAGCCCGGACCTGGTGGTCGCGCCGTCCCTCGTCGAGCGCGCCACCGCCTTGGTCCGCGAACACACCGTCGACGGACTCACGATCAGTGTGTTGCGAGAAGCGCTCGGCACCAGCCGCAAGTACGCGGTGCCGCTGGCGGAATGGATGGACGCGAACGGGGTCACCCGGCGCGTCGGCGACCTGCGATACCCGCGTGAAGTGACGCCTACGGCGTGACGGCGGCGGTCAGCGCCACCTCGACGCACGCGCCGAGTGGCAGCGCGGCCATGCCGATCGCGGCGCGGGCGTGCGCTCCCGCCTCGCCGAGGATCTCCACGAGCACCTCGCTCGCGCCGTTGGCGACCTTCGGGTGGTCGGTGAAATCGGGCGTCGACGCGACGAACACGGTGACCTGCAGCACCCGCGTGAGCCGATCGAAGCCGTGCAGCGTGTCGCGAAGCACAGCCAACGCCTGCAGCGCCGCCTGACGGGCCGCTTGCGCCCCCTCCTCGATCGCCACCTGGTCTCCCAAATGCCCCGGGAACAGCACCGCACCGGCAACCGCGGGCACCTGACCCGAGACGAATGCGAGCCCGCCTTCCACCACACACGGAACGTAGGCCGCGAGGGCGACGGGTGGTGGCGGCAGCTCGATGTCGAGCTCGGAGAGGCGGGCGAGGATCGCTGCGTCGTTCATGACGGCATCCTGCCACAACGCGCGGCGGCGTCAGTCTGTCGGGATCGGATCGGGCTCGACGGTGCCGGCCGTCTCGGGCTCCGGCTCGGCATCGACCTTCAGGATCAGCCCGTCGACCCCTCGGACGCGCACCTTCGTGCCGGGGGCGATCGGGTCGCCCAGGCTCCTGCCGCGCCACATCGCGCCCTTCACGTGCACGGGCCCGTCGGGTGCGAGACGCCCCCGGGCCTCCCCCACGAGCCCGATCAGCCCACGCTGGGTCGAGATGATCCGATCTCGAGACTGCACCGCCACCGTGAGCGCGAAGCCGTAGTACAGCCAACTCGCAACGGTGGCGCCCACGATCAGCCACGGCGAGATCTGGATCGCCTCGGCCACGGGGCCATAGGCGAGGAACGACCCCGCCGCGAACGCCACGAGGCCGCCATAGGTCAAGACCCCGAAGCGGCGGAGCCGAACGTCTTGCACCATCGCGCCGATGCCTCCCAACAGCAGGACGAAGCCGGGCCACGACGGCACCGCAACCGTCAGCCCGTACGCGCCGAGCGCCGTCAGGAACACCCCCGAGAAGCCGGCGAACCCGAACCCCGGCTGTGTGATCTCGAACGCGATGCACGCCAACCCGAACACCAACAGGAAATAGACCATCGACGGTGTGGCCACGGCGTGCGCGACGCGAACGAGCAACCCGGGCTCGATGAACCGGATCGACACGCCGACGCCGGCAGCCACGTCGGCGTCGGTCGTCGCGACCTTCGTATGCAGCACCCACGGCCCATCGGCGGTCTGCACGGTGCGCATGTCGACCTGATTCAACAGATCCACGACGGAGGATGCACCGACGTCGGCGAACCCGTAATCCAGCGCCTGCTGGCCCGGCATCGCGTCGTTTTGGTGCGACAGATCGGCCTGCCGATCGCGCGCGTCGAGCCACGACTGGATCGTCGCGTCCAGATCAGGCGGCACGTCGGCGGTGTCGGTGAGATCGACAGGATCGCGGGGTCCCGTCTGTGAGCCGGGTGCCACAGCCGCGAGCGAAGCGGCATCCATCAGCAGCATCGCCGCACCGCTCGCTCGCGCCGGCACCGGACCCACCCACACCAAGACCGGCACGGGAAGCGAGACGAGTCGCTGCCCCAGCGCCACACCGTCTTGGCCGATCGAGCCCGCGCTGTCGACCTGCAAGACGATCACCGCCCCGTCGGCCACGGCCTGGTTTAGGTGCTGCTGCACATACCCCTGCAGCGGACGGTCGATCGCCCCTTCGAGCTTGATCACGTCGACCTTGTTGGTCGGCACGGCCGGCTGTGCGTGTGCGAGCAGTGGCCATGAGGCCACCGCGATGAACGCAGCGAGCAAGAGAGCAGAACGGCGCATGAGGTTGAACCATCGTACCGAGGCTCGGCGTATCCTCGTAGGGGAATCCCCGATGACGACGGACCCGCCACCCACCCACGCCCCTGCCCGGCGTCCGATCAGCGATAGCTGGTCGTTCAAGCCGGTCGCTTTGCTGTTGCTGTTCGCCGTGCTCCTGTCCTCGGCCGGCGTGCTGGCGGTCGTGCTGTCCCCCCCGTTCCTCGCCGCGGGCCTCGGGGTCAAGGAACTCCAATCGCGCCTGGACGCCGCCGGCGCCGACTTCACCCGGATCCCGAAGCTGCCGCAGCGCTCGACGATCTACGCCAACGACGGCAAGACCGTGCTGGCACACGTCTACCTCGACAACCGCGAGATCGTGCCGTTGCGCAAGATCAGCCCGATCGCACGTCAAGCGGTCCTCGGGATCGAGGACTCCGACTTCTACGAACATGGAGCGCTGAACCTCACGTCGCTCGTGCGGGCGGCCATCGAGAACGTGCGGGCGGGAGGATTCGTCCAGGGCGGCTCCACGATCACGCAGCAACTCGTCAAGAACACGCTCGGACTCGATCCCAACGCCAAGACGATCGAACGCAAGTTCCAGGAGCTGGCGCTCGCGCAGCGCGTGGAACAGGCTTACTCGAAAGACAAGATCCTCGAGTTGTACCTCAACGAGGTCTTCCTCGGGAATAACGTGTACGGGATCGGCACGGCGTCGCGCTTCTACTTCCACAAGCCGGCATCGGAGCTGACCCTGGCCGAAGGCGCGACGCTCGCCGGTTTGATCCGAGCGCCGAGTCGCTACGACCCGATCGCCCACCCGCACCAGGCGTGGACCCGTCGCAACGACGTGCTCAATCGCATGATCGGGCTGGGGCACGACAACGGCGGCATCAACGCCAAGCGCGGCGAACACGCCAAAGCGCAGCTGCTCGGGATCGCGGCGAACACCGACGCCTCCTACCTGCCGACACCGCCGTTCTTGGTCGCCTACGTGCGGCAACAGCTGGCCGCCGATCCGAACGGTTGGTACACGGCCTTGGGCGACACGGCGCGACAGCGCACCAACACGATCGCCGAAGGCGGCCTCGACATCATCACGACCCTGGACCCCGGGTGGCAGAAGGCCGCGCAGAAAGCCGCGAGCGCGCCCTGGGATCGCACGCCCCTGCACCCGGAGGTGAAGCCCGAGCCCGACTTGGCCATCGTGTCGCTCGAGACGCACACGGGGGCGATCCGCACGATGCTGTCGGGCCGCGACTATCTGCGTGACCAGATCAACACCGTGACGACGCAGCACCAGCCCGGCTCGTCGTTCAAGCCGTACATCCTCGCCGCCGCGTTCGAGCAGGGGATCCCACCGACCGCCACGTACTCGGGTGCGCAGGGTGCGATCCCCGAGTGCTTCAACGGGGATGGCAGCGTCTGGAGCGTGACGAACGCTGAGGGCACGAGCCTGGGGACGCTTGACCTCTATCGTGCGACCGCCGATTCCGTGAACGCGGTGTTCGCCCGCTTGATCGTCGACGTCGGGCCCGCCAACGTCGTCGATATGGCCGAGCGGGCGGGCATCACCACCTACCTGCCGCCCTATTGCGCGCTGGCCACCGGCTCCGTCGGCATCACACCGCTGGACCAAGCGTCCGGCTACCAGACCTTCGCCAACAGCGGCATCCACTGCACGCCGTTCGCGGTCAGCGAGATCCGACGCCACGGACGCAACAACAAGGTGCTGTATCAGCAGGTGCCGGACTGTACGCGGGTCGTCAGCGCGCCGATCGCGAACCTCGTCACCGACCTGCTGAAAGGACCCGTCACGAGCGGCACCGCTTCCTCGGTGTTCGCCAGCGGCTGGGGAAGCTGGCCGCTCGCGGGAAAGACCGGGACGGCCGACTCCAACAAGGAGTTGTGGTTCGCCGGCTACACGCGTCAAGTCACGACGGCGGTGTGGGTCGGCTCGCCGCAGAACCCGTATCCGATGCCCGACTACTGGGGGTACTCGGTGTTCGGCGGCTCGGTCGCCGCGCCGATCTGGAAGGCCTACATGGTCAACGTGATGGAAGGCATGCCGCCGCGCGACTTCCCCCCACCCGAGCTCACGAAGGTCCCGTCTGTGATCGGCCTGACACCACAGGCCGCGATCGCGATCTTGAAAGAGGCCGGGTTCAAGGCGGATAGCCAGGTGATCGACTCGTTCCTGCCGAAGGGAACCGTGGCGGAGCAGAACCCGACGGGCGGTTCGCAAACGATCCCCGGTATCACCGTGCATCTGGGCATCAGCAACGGTGTCGCCCCGCACGTGACATTGCCGTCGGTCAAGGGATCGACGCTGCAGGACGCCAAAGCGGCGCTGGCCTCGATCAACATCTCGAGCACGTTCGTGGAGCGAAGCACGGATGATCCCAAGCTCGAAGGCCTCGTCTTCGGTATGAGCCCCGACGCCGGCTCGTCGGTGCTGGAGGGCTCGAGCGTCACATTGTTCGTCTGGGCCAAGGCGAACTCCGGTCCCGGACCGGATCCGTCGCCGAGCCCTGGCGGAAACGGCAACGGCAACGGCCACCTACGGATCAACACGGCGCTGATCTAGCCGAGGCGCTCTCTCACCTTTTCCTGCACGATGGTGCCGTCCACCTGGCCCTTGGCCTTGCCCATCACGAAACCCATGACCCTGCCGATGTCTTGGGGGCCGGTCGCGCCCGTGGCTGCGAACGCCTGGTCGATGAGCGCATCCACCGATGCAAGGTCGAGCTGCGCGGGGGCGTAGGGCTCCAAGATCGTGCGTTCGGCGCGCTCCTTGTCGACCAGCTCGGTGCGACCGGCCGCCTGGAAGGCCTCGATCGACTCGGTGCGTTTCTTCACTTCCTTGCCGGCCATCTCGCGGACCTCGTCGTCGGACAGATCGTGCAAGACCTCTTTCTCGCGATTCGTGATCGATGCCGAAAGCATGCGAAGCGCGCCGAGTTTGACCTTGTCCTGTGCCTTCATGGCGGCGGTCGTCTCCGCTCGAAGCTGCTCTTTCAGCGACATGCCCACCGTAGACTCCCTCCCCGTGCTTGCCGTGATCCCCGTCATCGTTGCCTTCGGCGCCGCGTGCGTTGCCTACGGGATCGTGATCGAACGCCGCTGGTACCGACTCCGCAGCTACGACCTGGCCATCCTCCCACCCGAGGGCCCAGAGCGCCTGGACATCCTGCACCTGTCGGACCTGCACTTCGTGCGCAGCGATCGGGGCAAGCGACGCTTCCTGGCGGGGCTGCCGACCTCCGACGTCACGATCGTGACGGGCGACTTCCTCGCCGAGCCCGAAGCGGTCGAAACGGTCGTGGCCGCCGTCGGACTCAACCGAGGGCGCCTGGCCTCGTGGTTCGTGCTCGGGTCCAACGACTACTTCGTGCCCGAGCCACTGAACTACTTCGCCTACTTCCGGCGGACGCGACGGGGGCGGCTGGCCGAGAGGGGGCGGTCGGCCGACCTGATCACCCAGCTGCAGCGCCAAGGTTGGGTGGACCTCACGAATTCGCGCCGTTCGGTCGATCTCGAAGGCTTGCCGGTAGAGCTGCTCGGCCTCGACGACGCCCACATCCGCTGGCATGACCTTCGCGACGCACCCCGAACGGCCCACGAGCGGTTCGGCCTGGCCGTGATGCATTCGCCCGACGCGGCGCCGGAGGTCGCTGCACTGGACTACGACCTCCTGGTCGCGGGGCACACGCACGGCGGGCAGGTGTGTCTTCCCGTGATCGGCGCGCTCGTCACGAACTGCTCGATGCCGCGCCGGTTGGCAGACGGACTGATCCGCATGGGCCCGGCGGTGCTGCACACCTCTCGGGGCCTCGGCACCAGCAAGTACGCGCCGTTCCGGTTCTGGTGCCGGCCGGAGGCGACGATGCTGCGCCTGCTCCGCCGCCCTGTCTGAGTCCGGCGTGCGGCTACACTGGCGACCCTCGGGACGTAGCGCAGCTTGGTAGCGCGCAGCGTTCGGGACGCTGAGGTCGCGGGTTCAAATCCCGCCGTCCCGACCCGAGCAGGGAGGGGGACGGTCGTCGAAAGGTGACCGTCCCCTTCTCGAACTACAGCCAGGGAGTCAAGCGAACACCTGTTCGAGTCGGATTGACGCTTCGGCTCGCCGTTGACTACCGTGGTTGCCACGAGGGCTCGGGTCTACCGAGCCTTTGGGCTATCCGGACACTGATCCGGCCACGACAACCAGCCCGCGAGTCGGGCGCTACGGAGGACGATGACCGGAACCCGATCGAGGCTCACGCGGCTGGTCGTAGCCGCGTTCCTCGTGGTTCCCGCCCTCGTCGTGTCCGTCACCCCCTCCTCCGCCGCTCCATCCAAGCAGGATGTCGAAGCGGCCAAGGCACGCTTGGCCCAGCTCCAGGAATCCTTCAGCGCGCTGAACGAACAGTGGAACGAGGCCCGCTACCAGCTGACCGAGGCGCAGAACCATCTGGCAGAGGCCAAGGCGATGAAGGACGCCGCGGACAAGCAGGCCGCGGACGCCCGCGCGAGGCTGTCCGAGCGCGCCGTCCAGGCCTACACCGACATGGGCTCGCAATACGAGGCGCTGTTGTCCGCCGACTCGATGACCGAGTTCTCCGATCGATTGGAATTCCTCGGGTCGATCACGCAGACCGACTCCGATCTGGCGGCCGAGGCCGACTCCGCCGGCCAGCGCGCCGAATGGGCGACGCAGGAATACGACAAGGCGGTCGCCGACGCGCAGGCCAAGGCCGACGCGATGGACGCCCAGCGCACGCAAGCTCAGTCGAACCTGGACGAGCAGCGGCAGCTCGCATCGCAGTTAGAGACCGACTACAGCCAGTGGCTCGACGCCCAGCAACGTGCGCTCGACCTGGCGCAGCAGACCCCCACCGCGACCCCCGATCCCCCACCCACGGGCGGTGGCGGCGGCTACGTGCCCGACCCGAACGCTTCCGGGGCCCAGATCGCCATCGCGGCCGCCCGAACGGTCATCGGCACTCCCTACGTGTTCGGCGCCGCCGGACCCAGCTCCTTCGACTGTTCGGGTTTGACGATGTGGGCGTGGGCGCAAGCCGGCGTCTCCCTGCCTCACTCCGCGGAGGCGCAGTACTCCTCACTGCCCCACGTGCCACTGTCCGAGGTCCAGCCGGGCGACATCATCTGGTATTCGAACTACGGCCCCCACGTGGCCCTCTACATCGGTGGCGGGCAGATCATCCACGCGACGCATCCCGGCCCTGGCGGCGGACCCCATTACGACTCGATGTACGGCTACGACACGCCGTACGCCGCGATGCGCCCGGGCGGCTAGTCCCACCGCCTCGGCACCGCTAGTCTTCCGAGCGTGCAAGCCCCGCTCGCCTCCGCCGCAGACCTCCGGTTGATCGAACGGCTGCGCGCACGCGACGAAGCGGCCTTCATGGAGCTGGTCGAGCGCCTGACCCCGTCGATGCGCCGGGTCGCCCGCATGTTCGTCGCCACCGACGCCGTCGCCGACGAAGCGGTCCAAGAGGCATGGCTCGGCGTCTTGCAGGGCATCGACCGCTTCGAGGGGCGCTCGTCGCTACGCACCTGGATATTCCGCATCCTCGTCAACATCGCGAAGAATCGCGGCCAGCGCGAGGCTCGAAGCGTGCCGTTCACAACCCTCGCGGGCGAGGACCTCGACGCGCCGACCTGGGAACCGGACGCCTTCGGGGCAAGCGGACATTGGTCGAGTCTGCCCTTCGATTGGCGAGGCGTGCCGGAAGAACGCGTGACGGGCAACGAGACCCTGCGCGTGATTGGCCTCGCGATCGCGGCCTTGCCACCGATGCAGGCCGAGGTGATCCGCCTCCGCGACGTGCTCGGCTGGTCCTCCGAGGAGGTCCGTAACGCTTTGGATCTGACGGACACCAATCAACGGGTGCTCTTGCATCGAGCGCGCGCGAAGGTACGCGACGCGGTGGAGACGCATCTGAGGAGCGTGAGCACATGAGCGCCGAGATCTCGTGCAAGCAGCTGCTGGAGCTGATCAGCGGCTATCTCGACGACGCATTGCCGGGCGACGTGCGATCCTTGGTCGAGGCGCACCTGGCGGGCTGCGACGGCTGCGCCATGGTGCTCGACGAGTTCCGCACGACGATCGCGCTGTCGGGGCAACTGACCGAAGACGAACTCACCCCAGCCCAGCGCGAAACGCTGCTCGATGCTTTCCGGGATTGGGCCGGCTCCTAGGCCGAGCGTTCAGTCCACGTCGAGGTCGGCGAGCCGGGTCTCCACTTGCCGCACCAGCCCCTCGTTGCCGATCTCACGCGCCGCATCTCGCGCCTGCTCGAGCAGTGCGCGCGCCTGATCGCGCCGGAGGTCGGCGTTGGCCCCGGTCGCGTACTTCTGCTTCTCGTCGGCCTTGATGATCAGCTCGAAGATGTCCTTCGGGTCCATCGACGTCAGCCTCCGGTGTGCACGGCCTCGTCCAGCTGACGCTCGAGGTAGCCCCGGATCTGGATCGCCACGGCCGCACCCTCGCCGACAGCGCTCGCAAGCTGCTTCGTCGACCCGCCACGCACGTCGCCCGCGGCGAACAGCCCGGGCATGGACGTCATGAACGTCTGGTCGGTCACGAGGAACCCTCGTTCGTCAAGATCGGCGACGCCTTGCAAGAACCCGGTGTTGGGATCCAGACCGACGAAGACGAATACGCCAGCCGGATGGTGCTCCTCGGTCTCGCCGGTCGTCGTGTGCTCCAGCACGACCGTGCCGATCTTGCCGCTCCCGTCGTCCTTCGGCTTGAAGGCGGTGACCTTGCGTTGCAGCAGCACCTCCATCTTGGGATGCGCGTTGACCTTGTCCTGCAACACCTGACTGCCGGCAAGACGTCCCATGTACTCCACGACCGTCACCTTGTCGGTGAACTGCGTGAGGAAGAGGCCTTCTTCCAGACCGCTGTTGCCGCCGCCGAGCACGAGCAGTTCCTCCGAACCCTTGTAGAACGGCCCGTCGCAGGTGGCACAGAAGTGCACACCTGCGCCGATCAGGTCTTCCTCGCCATCGGCGCCGGTGCGCCGATACGACGAGCCGGTCGCGATCAGCACGGCACGCGCCTCGTAGTGGTCACCGTTGGAGGTCACGACCCGCAGCTCCTCACCGCCGATGTCCTCGATCGACGCCACGGACAGCGCCTGCAGCATCTCAACCCCGTAGCGCTGGGCCTGCCGCACGATGCGGTCGGCCAGGTCGGCACCGCCGATGCCCTCGGGGAACCCCGGGTAGTTGTCGAGCCGCTCGGTCACACCCGCCTGCCCGCCGAGCCCCTTGGAATCGATGATCAGCGTCTCGAGGTTCTCGCGCGCGGCGTAGATCGAGGTGGTGAGCCCCGCGGGGCCCCCGCCCACGATGATCAGGTCGTAGGCATGCTGCATGGCGGTGCGCTCGAGGCCGAGCTTGTTCGCCAGCTCTTCGTTCGAGGGCTCCGCCAGATGCGTTCCATCGGGAAACACGATCGTAGGGATCGTGTTCTTGCCGTCGTTTCGTGCCTGGACCACCTCGATGTGACTCGGATCGTGCTCGATGTCGAACCACTCGTACGAGATGCGCTGGTCGCCCAGGAACTTCTTGGCCCGCCGGCAGTCGCCGCACCAGCTCGCTCCATAGACCTTGATCAGATCGTCCACCCCACGACTCCCTCCGCCGAACGCATGGAGCCTAGTGCGTGGGAAGCCGAACGGCGTTACGCCATCCAGTCGGTCGCAACCACGAAGGCGCCGTCGCCGACGAGCAACACCGGCTGCACATCGGACCCGTCGGGGCGCATCACGTACATGCCGACCCCACCGAACGTCGTCGCGTCCGGCGAGCCATTGAGTTCGAGTTGCGCCGCGCTCGCGTCTCGATCGCTCGAGAAGGCGATCCACTGCCCATCAGGTGACCAGACCGGGAAGTTGTCCCAACCGGGTCGATCCGTGAGCTGCGTGAACCCCGAGCCATCCGCATCGATCACGGCGACGTCCCACTGATAGTCGGCGCGGTCAGCCGGCCACGGGACATTGCGCACGCTGAACGCGAGCTGAGAGCCGTCCGGTGACCAATCCATGAACTCCGTCGTCGCGTCGGCCTTGAGGGGTGCCAGCGCGTTGCCGTCCAGCGGCAACAGGTAGATGCCGGTGACGCTGTCCGGCTGTGGGAGCTTGCCGGCCAGAGCAATCTGTGAGCCGTCGGGCGACCAGGCGATCTGGTCCCACCAATAGCCGTCGGCACCGGGCAGATGGGTAACCTCGCCGGTCGTGAGATCGAGGATCGACACGTCGTTGCCGGCGACGTCCCCACCGGGCTGCGCGATGAACGCCAACCGTGTGCCGTCCGGGCTCCAGCTCAGCTGCTCGGCGCCGAGCCCCTGGCCCACCTCGTGCGCGTTCGAGCCGTCGGCGTTCGCGACGGTCATCGCGGTGCCGTCGCCTGCCCGTTGCGCGTACGCAAGCTGGGTGCCGTCGGGCGAGAACTCGACGGGCGAGAAGTTGGACTCGGCTACGAGCGGCGTGTCCGAGCCGCCGTCGAACGTCCGGGCGCGGGCCGACAGGCTCGCGCCGTCCTGGAAGGAGAAGTAGGCGATCGTGCCGGCCAGGTCGGGCCCCGCGCCCGCCACCCGGGCGCCGGAGGTCCGCATCTGCCAGGCCGCCACCGAAACGAGGAGGCCGACAGCCACACCCGCGGCGAGCCCTCCGGCCCGGCGCCGGCGCACGCGCGCGCGCGCTCCAGCGTGCAGCGCATCAAGGCGCGCTTCTGGATCGATGTCGATGGGGTCGGCCGCACGGTGCAGCCGGTCGTGGATCTGTGAGTCGGTCATAGCGAACCCTCCTCGGGAAGGTCGAGCCGGGCGCGTAGCGCGCGGCGACCACGGAGTAGATGAACGCGAACGGTTGCCTCGGCCATGCCGAGGACCGCCGAGGCGGACGCCGCATCGAGGTCCGCGTAGTCGACGAGGACGATGCAGGCGCGTTGTTTCGGCGAGAGGTCGCCGAGCGCGGAGACGGCATCGAGCCATGCCGCGCTCGAGCCGGTCGAGTCATCCGTCTCTCGCTCGGGACCGGACAAGCCGAACGGCGCCGCGACCCGTCTCCGCACGTGCGAGCGCGCGAGGTTGATCGCGACCCGGTAGACGAAGTTGCGGGCGTGATCCACGTTCTCGATCCGGTCCCGCCGCTCGAACAGGCGTGCGAACGCCTCCTGGGCGATATCGGGACCGAGTTGGCGATCGCGAGCGACCAGCGCCGCGGCGCGAGCGACCCCCGGGAAGAGATCTCGGAAGCAACCGTCGAAGTCGAGAGCCGTCGTCGCGACCGGCGGGGTGTGTTCAGCGCTCAGTTCCATCACCTTTCACTACGTCTGAGCGCCGAGCGGCGTGTACACCGCCTACCGAGGTGACTGGACCGACACCTTGTCCCGCTTCTGCTCCCGCAGGGCTCGCGACACGACGTCTTTGACCGGGCCGCTGGGCGCCGGCAGATCGTCGAGCCGACCATTGCCACGCGTCGCCGTGCCTTCCGCAATCAGGCGCTCGAGGACACTCTCGGTCTCGCGTGCAGGCACGAGGCGCGCCACCGTTCGACCATGTTCGGTCACTTCCAACGCCTCCCCCTCTTTCACGCGGCGCAGATAGACGCTGAGATTCTGGCGGAGCTCTCTGACGCCGACGCG
>JANMPG010000143.1:0-2759 GCA_031369745.1 Actinomycetes bacterium | reverse complement strand
GGCGACCTGGTGTATCTGGTGGGGCAGTTGCGCGGCCTCAGCACGGGCGCGGTGGAGTTCAGGGCAGTGCCTGCGACGGCGGGCATGGTCGGCAGCACATCGGTGCTCTACATGGATCCGAGCGCCGAACAGATCTTCAAGGCGATCCGCGAGGGTCGTGCCATCACCGGGGTCGGCACCCAGCTCATCAGCACACCACCGTCTGAAGCCAACACCGCCGTGGCCGTCTTGGACGTCGGCGGCGGCGACGCCGCCGCGCAGGTGAGGGACACGCTGTCGACCGCGGGTTTCGATACGAGCGCGGGGGTCGTCGTCGCGGACGCGCCCAAGGGTGTGAGCGGCCCCGCCATCGTGTACCGAGCGGGCGAGGCCGCCTACGCCGATGTGGTGAGCAAGTATTTCCCGGGCCTGCCGCTTATCGAGGTGAAGCAGCTCGCCGCGGCCCCCGTGGCGATCGTCGTGCCGGCGGGCTACCACCCGGTCGAGCCCGGTCAGGGTGGCGGCGGCGGTGCCGCGAGCGAGTGCCCCGACCCGACCGCATAGACTCGCGCCCATGCGCGCGCTGGTGCTCGCCGGCGGTGAGGGGTCGCGACTGCGCCCGCTCACCCATACCCAAGCCAAACAGCTGATCCCCGTCGCGGGGCAGCCGATCTTGTTCCATGCCCTGGATGCGATCCGCGATGCGGGCATCGTCGAGGTCGGCATCGTGATCGGTCACACGGGAGCCGAGGTTCGCGACGTCGTCGGCGACGGCGCCCGCTGGGGTCTGGACGTCACGTATATCGAGCAGGAGGCGCCGCTCGGGCTCGCCCACGCGGTGCTGACGGCCGCCGACTTCGTGCGTGGCCAACCGTTCCTGATGTACCTCGGCGACAACGTCTTGCTCGAAGGCGTCACCCGGTTCGTCCAGGAGTTCGAGCGCACACGCCCCGATGCCCAGATCTTCGTCGCGCAGGTGCCCGAACCCGAGCACTTCGGCGTGGTCGAGCTTCGCGACGGCAAGGCGGTGCGACTCGTGGAGAAGCCACGGGAGTTCGTGTCGGATCTCGCGCTCGTCGGCGTCTACCTGTTCGACGACTCGATCCTAGAGGCGTGCGCAACGCTGCAACCGAGCTGGCGCGGCGAGCTCGAGATCACCGAGGCCATCCAGTGGTTGATCGACGAGGGCAAGACCGTTCGGGTCGAGATGCTCGGCGGCTGGTGGAAGGACACGGGCCGGCCAGAGGATCTGCTCGAGGCCAACCGCATGCTGCTGGCCGCTCGCGAACCATCGGTCGATGGGTTCGTCGACGAGTCGACCCACATCGACGGTGTGGTGGTGATCGGAGCCGGCGCGGTGGTCACCGACTCACGCTTGATCGGCCCGGTCGTGATCGGCCCGGGCTGTCACATCGAGGGTTCGACCGTCGGCCCCGACGTGTCCTTGGAGGCCGACTGCACGGTGATCGGGAGCACGATCCGCGACTCGATCTTGATGGATGGGTGCACCGTTCGCGACGTCGATGCACTCGAGAGGTCGATCCTCGGGCGCAACGTGGATGTGCGGCACTCCGGCGGCCATCGCGCACACCGGCTCGTCGTCGGCGCGCAGAGCCGGATCGAGGTGGACTGAGCCGATGCGCGTGGTCATCGACGCCCGGCCGGCCGTGGATCCGCGACGCACGGGCATCGGCATGTATGCCGAGGCGCTGGTTCGACACCTGCCGCCGGCGATGCCCGATGACCGTTTGTGCGCCTGGTACCTCGACGTGCGAGGTGTCGGCCGGCGGCCACGTCACTTCGCCGGTCGGCCCGCCAATCTCAGTGAGCACGCCACGCGGATCCCCTCGCGGCTGTTCGCGCCCGTGTCCTCCCGCTTTGGCATCCCGCGGCTGGAGTGGCTCGCGGGCGCGGCCGACCTGTGCATCGCGACGAACTACCTGCCTCCGCCCACCGGCACACGCGGGGTCGTGCTGGTGGTCCACGACCTCGCATTCGCGTCGATGCCCGAGACGGCGCCGCACCACGACGCGCGCTGGCGTCGATCGTTCGTACGTTGGCTGCGGCGGGCCACAGCAGTGATCGTGCCGAGCGAGGCGACGCAAGGCGAACTGCTGCACTACTACGAGATCGACGCGAGTCGCGTGAGCGTTGTGCCGCACGGCACCGACATGGACGCGTTCTTGCCGACGACCCCGATCGAGGTGGAGTCGGTGCGCGCGCGGTTCGATATCCCCGGTCCTTACATCGTGTTCCTCGGCGGCTTGGAACCCCGCAAGAACCTGGAACACCTCGTGCAGGCGTTCGGCATGCTCGAGACGAGCGACGTGTCGTTGGTGATCGCCGGTGGCGGCGTTCGCTGGGCTCCCGCGTATGCCGAGAAGGTGGACGCGGCGATAGCTGCGTTGCCGCCCGGTGCGCGGGAGCGGGTGGTTCGGGTCGGCTACGTTGCACACGCCGATCGCCGGGCGCTGCTGTCGGGAGCGGAGATCTTGGCGTACCCCTCGCGCGCGGAGGGGTTCGGGTTCCCGGTGCTCGAAGGGTTCGCGGCCAACGTCCCGGTGCTGACCTCCGCGACGTCTTCGCTGCCCGAGGTCGCGGGCGAGGCCGCCGTGCTCGTGGATCCCGAGGATCCCGAGGCGATCGCGGCGGGTTTGCGGGAGCTGTTGGGCGACGGGGACCTGCGCAACGTGCTGCGGGCTGCCGGCACGGCACGGGTGGCTTCGTTCACCTGGCAGCGCTGTGCGCGCGAGACCGCGGCCGTGCTGCGCCGAGCGGCG
>JANMPG010000124.1:0-13905 GCA_031369745.1 Actinomycetes bacterium | reverse complement strand
CGCCCAGGCCGTAGCATCGGTGGATGCGACCCGTGACCTCGCTGATCAACGGCCGCCCCGTTGGCACCACGGCCGGTGATCCGCGACCGATCATGAACCCCGCCAACCTCTCCGAGCAGGTCTCGGCCGTCAGCCTGGGCGACGCCGACACATTCGTCGCCGCCGCGCGCACGGCGGCGGCGGCACACCCGGGCGGGGCCGCCGTCCCGGCGCCGGCGCGCGGCCAGGTGATCCAACATCTGGGGCGGCTCGTCGAAGACAACCTCGAGACGCTCGCAGCGTTGATCACGCGCGAGATCGGCAAACCGATCGGCGAGTCGCGAGGTGAGGTCCAAGAGGTGATCGACACCTGCGCGTTCTTCCAGTCGGAGGGGCGTCGCCTGTACGGCATGACGGTGCCGAGCGAGCTGCCCGACAAACAGCTGTTCACGTTTCGCACGCCGGTCGGGCCATCGGCGATCATCTCCGCCGGCAACTTCCCGGTGGCGGTGCCGTCGTGGTACATCGTGCCCGCGCTGTTGTGCGGCAACACGGTCGTGTGGAAACCCGCCGACTACACCCCGGCGATCGCGCAGGCCTTCGCGCAACTCATCCTGCATGCGGGCGTGCCCGAGGGCGCCTTTCACATGGTGTTGACGGACGGGCCCGACACGTTCGCGGGTCTCGAGCGCTCGATCGCCGACGGGTCGATCCGAAAGGTCGGGTTCACGGGGTCCTCCGCCGTCGGGGCCAGGATCGGCGAGCTATGCGGACGCCACCTACAAACACCGTGTCTGGAGCTCGGGGGCAAGAACCCGCTGGTCGTGATGGACGATGCCGACCTCGATCTGGCCGTGGAGGGTGCCGTGTTCAGCGGCTTCGGTACCGCCGGACAACGGTGCACGTCGCTCGGTACCGCGATCGTGCACTCGTCGGTGCATGAAGCGTTCCTGCAGCGCTTCGACGCAGCGGTTGCGGGTGCAGCGATCGGTGACCCGACCGCCGACGTGCTGTACGGACCGATGATCGACCAGCGCTTCGCCGAACGGTTCGAAGGCTGGCTGAAACTGATCCAGCCGCACCACGCCGTGCTGGGCTCGACCGGGGTCGGGCGGATCACGGCCGGCAACCCCCGCGCGGGTTTCGTCGGCGACCACCCCGAGCGTGGGCTCTTCTACCACCCCTCGATCGTCGACGGCGTCACGACCGACGACGAGCTATACGCGACCGAGACGTTCGGTCCGATCGTGGGCGTCGCGACGTTCGACACCTTCGACGAGGCGATCGAGCTGGCCAACGGTCATGGCTACGGCCTGTCCTCGTCGATCTACACGACGAGCCCGCTGCATGCGCTGCGGTTCCGCGAACGGGTCTCGGCCGGCATGGTGAGCGTGAACAACTCGACCAGCGGTGCGGAGGCGCATCTGCCCTTCGGCGGCAACGGCAAGAGCGGCAACGGCTCGCGCCAATCGGGCGTGTGGGTGCTGGATCAGTTCACCCGGTGGCAGGCGATGAACTGGGACTACTCCGGTCGGCTGCAGAAGGCGCAGATGGACGTCGCCGAGATCGCCGCGGATCCGACCTTCCGTCTGGGCGACAACTCTGCTTAGGGACTCGGGGACGCGCTCACGCTGACCGAGGACGTCGGCGAAGGCGAGGCACCACCGTTTCCACCGTCGGACTGCCCGGCGGCGAGCTGATCCGCTTGCTCGATCAGGGACTGCGCCGTCGCCAGTTCCTCTTGGTAGAGCGCCAGGTCGCCGGCTTTGAGCGCGGTGTCGGCGGCAGCGAAGTGCTGCAGCGCCTCGGCCAACAGCGCCTGGATCTGTTGGTCGGTCGTGCCGGTACCGCCACCGTTGCCGTTCGGACCGCCGCCACCGCCGTCCGGAGGCGTGAGCGTTCCCGTGGCTTCCGCCAAAGCCTCGGCCAGGCTCGTGCCGAGCGAGACATCGCCACCGCTGCCGTTGACCACGACGACACGCTTGAGCTCGGGGATCTGCGCCCCCTGGCTCGACTGCACGTAGACCGGGAGCACGTACAAGAACGAATCTTCGATCGGGATCACGAGGAAGTCGCCGAAGATCAGGTCTGAGCCCTGCTGATTGAGCAGCGTGCGTTCCGAGGAGAACCGCGGGTCGTTGTTGATGCGCGCGAACACCTGCTGCGGTCCCTCGACGTTGCGCCCCTCCGGGAAGCGGAACATCGTCACGTGGCCGTAGTCCCCGGGATCGGAGGACGCCGCGACCCACGACACCATGTTCTGGCGCCCATCCGGCACGAAAGGCACCACCAACTGGAACTGCTCGGTCGTGCCGCCCGGCACCTTGATCAGCTGGTAGTACGGCCGCATCGGGGGCGGCGCCTCGCCGGCCGCCGAACCCTGGGTCGGGTCCGGAGAGATCTGCCAGAAGTCCCGCCGCTGATAGAACGCCACGGGGTCCTCCACGTGGTAGTTACCGAACTGATAGGCCTGGATCTGGAAGAGGTTCTCCGGATAACGGAAATGGGCACGCAGGTCCTCGGGCGCGTCCGCGATGTTCGTGAACAACCCCGGATACGCGTTGTTCCACACCTGCGCGATCGGCTCGGTGAGATCGGCGTAGTACGTGATCGTTCCGTCGTAGGCATCGACCACGACCTTCACCGAGTTGCGGATGTAGTTGTACGACCCGCCGATCAGCCCGTCGGTTGCGGCGAACGCGCTCACCGACTGGGAATAGGGATAGCCGTCGGACCCCGTGTATGCGTCCAAGATCCACACGGCCCTGCCGTCGACGATCGCGAGGTATGGGTCGAAGTCGAACGACAGGAACGGCACGGCCTTGGCGGCCCGCCGCTCCACGTCGCGGTAGATCATGAGCCGGCTCTGATCGGTGATCTGATCGGACAGCAGCACGTTGACGTCGCGGAAGTTCCAGGCGAACAAGGCTCTGCGGAAGATGTTCTCGATCTGGATGCCACCCTGACCGTTGTACGGCGCGTTCTCGACGGCACCCTCGTAGTCGAGTTCCCCATTGGCGTTCGCGATCACGAAGTCGATCTGCTGATTCTCGCCGTAGTAGATGCGCGGTTGGGTCATCGCCGGTTCTCCCGCGGGCGGGAGGTCCTTCAGCGTCAGCACGGGCTGCCCCTCGGTCGTGGCCGTGTTCACCTGGGCCGCGACGGCGCCGAAGCCGTGGGTGTAGGCCAGGTGCACGTTCTGCCACGTCGCACCCTGATCGGGGATGCCCTGGGGGTTGATCTCGCGAGCCGAGACCATCAGGACCCGCGGGGTGTCGCTGACCCCGATCGGGTAGCGATCCACATCGACGTCCAGGAAATCGTAGTACTCGCGCACCCGCTGGAACGACTGGATGTTCTTCAGCAGCGAGCCCTGGCGCCACAGCCGGATGTTCGACACAGTGGTCCGGTTGTCGCGGACTTCCTGCGCTGAGAGCGGGCCTCCCACCTCTCGCTGTTGTTGTTCGATCGCATCCAGCCCGAATGCTTCGCGCGTGGCCGTGATGTTGTTGTTGATGTAGTCGAGCTCGAGCTGTTGCTCGTTGGGCTTGACCTTGAACTGCTGTACGAACGCAGGGTAGGCCGTGCCGAGCAGGACCGACACCAACGCCAGCAACCCGACCGCCGCCACCGGCAGACTCCACTGCTTCAAGCGGATGTTCAAGAAGAACAGGACGGCGCAGATCACCGCGACGATCGCAAGGAAATTGAGCGCCGGAAGCTGCGCTTTGACCTCGGTGTAGGACGCGCCTTCGACCACCCCTCGCTTGGACGTCAGCAGGTCGAATCGGCCGAGCCAGTAACCCCACGCCTTGACCAGCATGACCAGGCCCAGCAGCACCGACAGGTGCGCGCGCGCCGCCGGCGTCGCCTTATCGGCGAACGCGGGCGCCTGCGGTCGGATCCCGCCCCACAGCAGGTGGGCGATGCCAACGATCAGGGTCACGCCGATCAACGAGGAGAACAGCCAGCCCTGCATGAACCGCAACCACGGCAGCGAGAAGATGTAGAAGGCCGGGTCGCGGTGGAAGATCGGCTCGACCGTGCCGAAGCTCACGCCGGCCGCGTTTCGCCACAGCAGGTACTCCTGCCAGTTGCCGCTGACGCCGAGCCCGACCAGGAGGGCCAAGACGGCGGCGCCGACCGGCAGGAGCCAGCGCAGATACGGCTCGGTCAGGTCGCGTATCCGCTCCACCGGATCGAGCGGGTTGGGCATGATCATCACGGCGGGGCGCAATCGCCGAGCGATCACCAGGTTCACGTACAGCAGCGCGAAGAACAACAGCCCGAACGCCAAGCCGAGCAGCACCTTGGTCCACAACGTGTGCCAGAAGACCCCCTGCTGGCCGATCTCGTCGTACCACAGCACCTCGACGACGAAGCCCGCGAGCAGCGTGAACAGCAAGATCCCCGCGGCGATGATCGCGATGAGATACGTCGGCCAGCGCCGGCGTCGCGGAGCGATCGAGATCGTTGACATCGACCGGCAGCCTACTTCACGGGGCGGAGATGCCCTGTTCGAGGGCACGGAGCGCGTCGTCGAACGTCGCCACCGCGATCACGTGCATGTCCCCCGTGTCGACCCCGTCGAGCTCGGCCATGTTGTCGGTGGGCGCGAGGAAGATGGTCGCGCCCGCCCGCTCCGCCGCAACCACCTTGTCGCGGATGCCGCCGATCGGGTACACCGTGCCGTCCGTCGAGATCTCGCCGGTGCCGGCGATCGTACGCCCGTCGGTCAGGTTGTTCGGCGTGAGCAGCTCATACAGCCCGAGCGCCCACATCAGGCCGGCTGAGGGCCCCCCGATGTCGCCGCTGCTGATCGTCACGGGGAACGGGAACGGATCGATCATCGAGATGCCGACGAGGGGCTTGTCGTCGGGTCCGCACGGCGCCCGCGTGAAGGTTGCCTGCTCGGTCGTGCCGTCCACGTCGAGGTCGAGATGCAGTGGGTGATCGACGGGGATCGCATCGAACAGCCGCGACGCCTGCGAGGCGCTACGCACCGCGGTTCCGTCGACCGCCGTGATGATGTCGCCCGGGAACAGCTTGCCGTCGGCCGGACACTTGGGCTCGGTGCCCGCGATCAGGGCTCCCTCGCCGTGTGTGCGCGGGTAGTGCTCCAGGGCGTGCAACGCCACGACGGTCGCCGCGATCTTGCTTTGATCCATCTGCGAGATGCCACGCTGATCGACCACGTCGACGGGCACATCCGTGGGGTAGACGACGTCCTCATGCACGATCGTCTGGGTGTCGTCGAACCAGGCAGCGAGGGCCAGCAACGGCGTCAACTGCCGGTATCGCACGGTGGTCAGCTGCAGGGTGCCGGTCGGGTCGTAGCGGGGCCGGTCCTCATAGGCGATCCGCGGCAGGACATCGCGCGCCGGTCCGGGACCTTCGGAGAAGTATGGGATCGGCACCCATGCGGCCGCGACGATCAACGCGACGACGACGACGAGCATCGGCGTGCGGACGGGGTGCGCGGGTTTCCACATCCCAACGATGCTACGGGTCGAAACGCCAAGCATGAGCTGCGGACGCGACGTCCCCCGGGCGGCCGCGGCGCGAGGGTACGCTCGGCCGATGGGTTACTTGTTGGTGCTGCTCGCGGCGACGGCGGCCGGCGTGGGTACCGCCGCCTTCACGTTGCGACAGGCTGCTGCTTCGGTCGCTCCGCAACCGACGTGGTCGCAGGGCTCGAGCGAGCCCCCCACCGAGGCCGCAGTTCCGATCGACACAGGCTCCACCGCAACGGGTCCTGCGACCGCGGAGCGCAGTGGTGGTCGCGCGGTGGATCTCCCCGCCGCGCCTACTTGGGAGTCGCGGGTCAACGGGATCGTCGGGCTCGTGATCGCCGTACTCCTCGGCGCCGGGGCGCTGGCCGCCGCCTTCTACATGTTGTGGTCGTTGGTGGCCAAGGCCTCGCGGGCGTTCGGGACCACCTGAGCCGAACGACCCGACGTCAGGAAACGTCGGGCGTGACGTCGCGAAGTTCCATCATGAGGTGGCTGCTGAGCTGTCCGTCGTCTCGCAGCCGGCCCTCGAGGTTGTAGCGCCCGGCCCACTCCGCGAGCCCTGCCTGGGTGGCGTCGTCGAGCACGCCGGTCGGCTCCGCGTCGAGCACACCAACGGCGGCGAGGCGCCGCTGCAACTCGCGCAGCAGTTCTGCCGACGCGTCCATCGGCTCGTCGTTGCGCACGAGCATCGTGTCGTCCCACACCGTGAACAGCCGGGCGAGCTCGGCCGGCGCCTCGGGATGATCGTCGACGCGCAGGTCGATGTATCGGTCGTTCCGTCCCTCGTAGCCGCCGCCCGCCCGCACGACGAGCAGCGCGGCGGACTGCCTGCCCCGGCGGTCCCCGCCCGCCGCGTCACCGGCCAGCAACGCGGCGAGGAGCCGGTCGCACAGATCGCCCTCGGTGGCTGCGAACACCCGCGCGAGCTCCGCGACGACCTGCTCACCGGCCAGGATATTGCCCTGCGCGGCGAAACCGTCGCCCGTGACGCCGCCGGCCCACGACATGCAGTTCGCCCCCGTGAACGACGCCGAGCCACCTGCGGCGTCCACGAACCCGACCTGGCGTTCCTCGCGATCGTCGTCGGGTTCGATCACCGCATCGAGCGAGGAGGCCGCAGGCATGCCGCTGCCCATCAACCGCAACCCGTCCGGGCCGTAGTCGGTGTTGGCCCACGATTGCGTCGCCACCGCCCCCACGCCCGCCCGCGCCCACGGCACGACGGCCCCGACGCACGGGAACTTGGACGCCACGGCCACGCCGAGGTCGCCGCTGGCCGCATCGAGCGCCACGATCGAAAACGTCATGCCGTCATCGCTTCCCTGCCGGTCGAACGAGCTGGAACGAGGACCGGTACCGCTCGAGATGCTCCAACATGTGCCCGGCGCCTCGCACCACGGTCTCGCGCGGGTTCTCCGCGACGTGCACCGGCACCTCGCATTCTTGGGCGAGCAGCACATCCAGCCCCGTAAGCAGCGCCCCGCCGCCCATCAAGAACATGCCCGTTTCTAGCACGTCGTGCGTGAGCTCGGGCGGCGCTTCGGCGAGCGTGCGCCGGGCGGCGTCGATGATCCGCTCGATCGGCTCACCCATCGCCTGGCGAACCTCGACCTCGTCGAGCTTCACCTCAACGGTGTTGCCCGAGGACAGTTCGCGACCCACGACCAGCGCGGCGCGCCCGCTGCCCGACGGGAACGCGGAGCCGACGGCGCGCTTCACCTCATCGGCGGCGCGCTCGCCGATCGCGACCCCGTAGGTATCGCGGACATGCGCCTGGATCGCGACGTCGAGGTCGAATCCGCCCACCATCACGGTTTGGCCCGACACGATGCCGCCCATCGATACGACCGCCATCTCCGAGCGAGCACCGCCGATATCGACGATCAAGCTGCCGATCGGTTCTTGGATCGGAAGGCCCGCACCGATCGCGGCCGCCAGCGGTTCGTCCACGAGCGTGACCTGTTTGCCCCCGCTCATGGCGACCGCCTCTTCCAGCGCGCGACGCTCCACGGGAGAGCTCCCCGACGCGATCGTGATCAGCACGCGCGGTTTGGGGAATCGTCCCGGTATCGAGCGGCGGATCACGACCTCGAGCAGACGTTGCGTGACCTCGAACTCCGTCATCGTGCCCTTGCGCAGCGGCCGCATACCGACGACCTCTCCCGAGCCGCCGCCGATCATGCGCCACGCCTCTTCGCCGACCGCGACCACGTCGCCGCTGACGGCGTGCAAGGCCACGACGGTGGCCTCGTCGAACACAACCCCGTCGCCCTGGCGGTAGACCAGGGTGCTCGCCGTGCCGAGGTCGATGGCGAGGTCGCGTCCCATCACTACGCCCCCATGACCCAATCGGTTTCGCCGCTGGTCAGGGCCTCCTTCTTCCAGATCGGCACGTCGTGCTTCAACTCCTCGATGCCGAAGCGACAGGCCTCGAACGCCTCGGCTCGGTGCGGGGCCGACACGGCCACGACGACGCTGCGCTCGCCGATCTGCAACGTGCCGGTTGCGTGCAGCAAGGCCACCCGACACACGGGCCACTGCTCGAAGATGCGCTCGGCGATCTCCTGCAGCCGTTGCTCCGCCAGCTCGTTCCAGGCCTCGTAGGTCAGATCCGTGACCTCGGAGCCGGCCCCGCTGTGGTTGCGCACCGTGCCCACGAACACGCAGGTGCCGCCGGCGGCGGGGTCGGCTACGGCCGCGAGCGCGTCGTCGACGGACGGCTGTTGCATCGTGAGTCGAACGAGCGAACGATCCTCGGACATGCGGTTCATCGTAGCGGCAACCGCACGAGCGTCCCGCGTGCCGAGGCCTTCGCGCAGGAGGTCGTAGGCTGGCCGTGATGGGTACGCCAGGCTTTCCGTTCGGTATGGATCCGGAATCGTTGCGCGACGCTCCCTTGTTCCGCGAGCTGCAGCGAGTGATGAGCGGGTCCTCCGGACCTGTGCAGTGGGAACTCGCCCGACAGCTGGCCGTCGCTGCAGCCGCCGAAGAAGGCCCCGATCCCGAACCCGGCGATGCCGCCCGCGCGGGGATCGAGGAAGCCGTGCGTCTGGCGGAGCTGCACGTGCTCGAGCTCACGCAGCTCGCCCCGCTCGCCGACGTCGTCCACGTGGAGCTCGTTCGTCGAGCCGAGTGGATCGCGACGACCATGGACGAACTCGGTCCGTTGGTCGAGCGCGCCGCGGTGCGCATGACGGATGCGCTCGGTCGCGCGCTGGCCGCACAGGAGGGCGAGATCGGCGCCGAAGAGGCGCCCGACGCCTTGGCGGGACTCGGGTTCGGCTCGACGCAAGCCCTGATCACGCAGCTCGGCCCCCTGTTGCAAGCAACGCAGGCCGGGCAGGTCTTCGGCTTCCTCGCGACGCGGGTGTTCGGCGGATACGACGTGGGCGTGCCGCGCGAGATCGCGGGACCGTTGCGATTCGTCATGCCCAACATCGAACGGTTCGAGCGCGACTGGTCGCTCGATACGCGCGAGTTCCGCACGTTCGTGGCGCTGCATCAGGTCGTGCATCGGCTGCAGTTCGCCCAGGCGTGGCTGCCGACGCATGCGGCCGGCGTGATCGACGACTTCCTGTCGACGATGACGATCGACGTCGAGGCGATCCGCGGTCGGTTCGAGTCGGTGTCTCCGACGGACCCGGAGGCGTTCTCCGCGGCGTTCGCCGACGAGGACGGCTCGATGTTCGGCGTCGTGCTCGATGACGAACAGCGGTTGAAGCTCGACCGCGTCCGTGCGCTGATCGGCGCCGTCGAAGGCTACGGCGACCACGTGGCGACCACGATCGGACGCCGGCTGCTCGGCACCTACGGAACGATCGAGGAGGCCCAACGCCGCCATCGCGACGACGAGGAACTCGACCCGATCTTCGCCCGCCTGCTCGGCGTCGACGTCGGGCGCGACCACGTCACCCTCGGCCGATTGTTCTGCGCGACCGTCGTCGAGCTCACCGACGAGGCGACGCTCGCCCAGATGTGGACCTCGGCCGAGTCGTTGCCGGGGCTCGCGGAGCTCGACGAACCGCGCCTGTGGCTCGCCCGCACCGTCTAGCCGGAACCCGCCTCCCGCGTTCGGTATCCTTCGCGCCATGCCAGAGCTGATCGCCGGGGAACTCGTCGCCGCCGCGGTCGTGGATGCCCGCGTGTGGGAAACCCAGGGCGACATGTCGCCCGACGGGATCTACCTGACCGGACAACCCGGTCCCTCGCTGCCGTTCGTGCTGTTCCGAGCCTGGAAGATCCCGGTGGGGATGGTCCAAGAGGAGGTCCGTATGTACGGACCGTCGGGGCGCATGGTCTACCGCTGGGGACCCGAGTACCGGCAGATGGCCGGCATGTTCGACCTCACGACCGAGGTCGACGAGGTGCCGCACGCGCTGTTCGACGAGTCGGGAACCTTCGTCGCATCGTTCGTGCTCGACGGCCAGGTCGTCGGCGAGATCGAAGTGCCCGTCTACGTGCAGGCCGCGCCGCCGAAGCTGCACAAAGACGTCGAGGAAGGCTTGAAGAAGTCCGACGTGATCTGGGTCGGCGTCGAGGACCACGGCAAGCGCCGCACCGCTCCCGTGTGGTTCGCCTACAAGAACGGCCGGGTGCTGGTGCTGTCGCAGCGCGAGTCGGGCCCGGCCGAGCAAACCGTGCCGGGGATCGGCGCCGCGGGTGAGTTCGTCGTGATCACCCGGCGCAAGTTGCGCGACACGTCGCTCGACGAGCTGAAGGCCTCCGGCCGAGTGCTGTCGGGCGCGGAATGGGAAGAGGCCGCGAAGGTGCTGGTCGATCGGCGGCGCACGCGCAACGGTCCTCCGAGCGAGGCGCTCGCGCGCTGGCGCACGACCTGCGACATCCTCGAACTGACCCTCAGCGCGCCACCCGGCTGAGCCCTAACGGTTCACGGGGCGGCCGAGGGCATCGGCGATCGCCTGCAGCTGCTTGCCGAGCGCGATGATCTCTTCGGGAAGCAGCGCCTGCGCGCCGTCGACCATCGCTTCTTCCGGACGCGGATGCACGTCGATCATCACCGCGTCGGCGCCGGCGGCAAGCGCCGCGCACGCCATCGGCGCCACGAGCGAGTGCTTGCCCACGGCGTGCGAGGGGTCGACGATCACCGGCAGGTGCGACTCCTCTTGGGCGACGGCCATGCCGCCGAGATCCAGGGTGTTGCGCGTCGAGGGCTCGAACGTGCGGATCCCCCGCTCGCACAAGATGATCTCGGAGTTGCCGCGCTGCGCCACGTATTCGGCGGCCTGCAGCCACTCGTCGACGGTCATCGCAAGCCCGCGTTTCAGCATGACCGGCTTGTTCGTGAGGCCGACCTCTTTGAGCAACTCGAAGTTCTGCGCGTTGCGCGTGCCGATGCGGATGCAGTCGGCGACCTCGGCGACCCCGGCCACCTGAGAGACGTCGACGACCTCGACGATGAACGGCAGGCCGAACCGTCGCCGGGCCTCCTGCAAGATCTCGATCCCGCGCTCCCCGAGCCCTTGGAACGAATACGGCGACGTTCGCGGCTTGTACACATCGCCGCGCATGATCGCGGCACCGGCGTCTTTGGCCGCCCGGACGGCGGCCATCGTCTGTTCCTCGTTCTCGACCGCGCACGGACCGGCGATGATCGTGAAGGAGTCGCGCCCCACCGGCACCGTGCCGACCTTGACGATCGTGGTCTCCGGGTGCAGGTCACGGGCGACCATCTTGTAGGGCTTGCCGACCTGGATGACGTGATCCACGCCGGCCATCTGGCGCCAATCGATCGCCTTGAACCGGTCGGTGTCGCCGACCAGCCCCACGATCGTGTGGACGGTGCCGCGGGAGACGAAGGCTTCGCCCGCGTTCGCGCGCACGCGTTCGGCGACGGCGTCGATCTCGCCGTCGGTGGCGTCTTGCTTCATCACGATGACCACGTGGTCGAACCTCCTCGTTCGGCCCGGTCAACCAGCCCGGGAAGTCGAAACCCCGGGCGAGTGGCCCGGGGTCGCTGGCTGCTTGGTGGCTGCTGGCGACTACGCCGGGTCAAACCCGTCGTAGGGAAACCAGGAGCCGCTGATTCGCTGCATGCGTGTCATGGTGACAGAACCTGCCCGGCCCTGGCAAGCATCCACCAACCCCGGGCATCCACCGCCTGCCTGGCCTGCCAGCGCGGATCCGCCACCGGGTGATCCACCCGGTAGTGGCCGCCCCGGCTCTCGAGGCGGCGCTCGGCCGCGCCGGTCATCAGCCACGCGACCAGGGTTGCGGCGCGGGCGCCGCCCGGATCCGTGGCTCCGGCGAGGTCGGCCAGCAACGCCTCGAGCTCTGTCCCCTCGCGACGCACCCCCAGGAAGCGGTCCGCCCGATCGCGGATGTTGGCCAGCGCCATCGCTCCCGCGGGCCTCGCGGCCAGGGACTCGGCGGGCGCGGCCACCGGCGCAGGCGCGGTATCGGCGAGCGCCGCGCGTCGCCCGAACACCAACGCCTCCGCGAGCGAGTTCGATGCCAATCGGTTCGCCCCGTGCACGCCCGTGCTCGCAACCTCGCCCGCTGCGAACAAACCGGCCACGGTCGTTCGGCCCCACAGATCGGTCAGCACCCCGCCCATGCAATAGTGCGCGGCCGGAGCGACCGGCACGGGTGTCGTCGCGATGTCGAGCCCGACCTCTCGACACTGTTCGTCGGCGGTCGGAAAGCGTCGCGCGACGTCGGCGACGGCGGACGCATCCAAGACGACGGGCTCGCCCGTTTCCTCGCGAACCTGCAGCACCGCGCGCGCGACGACGTCGCGAGGGGCCAGGTCGCCCTGCGGGTGGAATCGATCCATGAACCGGTTGCCGGCCGCGTCGCGAAGGACCGCGCCTTCGCCGCGGAGCGCTTCGGTCAGCAATCGCGCCGGGTGCCCCGGCACATCGAGCGCCGTCGGATGGAACTGCACGAACTCCAGGTCGGCCAGAGCCGCGCCCGCGTCCCACGCGAGCGCGAAGCCTTCCCCGACGGACGTGTCGGGACCGGTGCGCCGCCCGTAGATGCCGCAGGCGCCACCGGTTGCAAGCACGACCCGGTCCGCGCTGATCACCGCGCCGCCTTCGATGCGGACCCCTGTCGCCGCGCCGTCACGAACCTCGATCGCGACCGCGCGCGCGTCCACGCGCACGATCCCCCCGTCGCGTTCCACGAGTTCCTCGAGGAAATGGTGCAGGGCGCGCCCTGAGCGATCCCCGCCCGCGTGATGAACCCGCCTGGCGGTGTGACCGCCTTCCAACGCGGACTGCCCGTCCTCATCGAAGCGCATGCCCATCGCGCGGAGCTCCGCCACCGCCTCCGGCGCCTCGTGCACCAACAGGTCGACGGCCACCGGATCACACAGACCCGCGCCGGCGGCCAGCGTGTCGGCGGCATGGCGCTCGGGGCTGTCGTCGGGTCCGCTCACCGCCGCGACCCCGCCCTGAGCCCACGCGGTTGCGGTCAACTCCGCGGCCCCCGGCTCGACCACGGTGACCGCGCCGCGGTCCGCAGCGTGCAGGGCGCACCACAATCCGGCCGCGCCGGCCCCGAGCACGACGGTGCTGGAGCTCACTCGCTGAACACCGGACCCGCGGGCCTCGTGCGCCCCGCGGTGGGGCCGATCGCGACCATGCGCTCGACCGCCTGACGAGCCGCCTCGGCGATGTCGGCGGGCACGTCGATCTCGAAGACGCCGTCTCGCAGCGACGTCAGCAGGTTCTCCGGCGTGATCATCTTCATGTACTTGCACTCGGCCTTGCGGTCCACGGGCACGAACTCCTTGCCGGGACTCGCCTTGCGGAGTTGGTGCAGGATGCCCGTCTCGGTGGCCACCAGGAACCGGTGGTTGGGCGAACGTTCCGCGGCCGTGACCATGCCACCGGTCGACAGCACCTTCGTGCGTTCGGCCGGCAACTCTCCCTCGCCGAGCAGCCACATCACGTTGGTCGTGCAGCCGCACTCGGGGTGCACGAACAGCTCCGCGTCGGGCTGGTCGGCCATGAGTTTCTTCAGGTCGCCGGGCTGGATGCCCGCGTGCACGTGACATTCGCCCATCCAGATGTGCATCTTGCGACCGGTTTGGCGTTCCACGTGCGCCCCGAGGAACTGATCGGGCAGGAACAAGATCTCGCGGTTGGACGGGATGGAGTTCACGACGTCGACGGCGTTGGACGACGTGCAGCAGATGTCGGATTCCGACTTCACCTCGGCGGTCGTATTGACGTAGGCGACGACAACTGCGCCCGGGTGCTCCGCCTTCCACTCTCGCAGTTGATCGGCGGTGATCGAGTCGGCGAGCGAGCACCCGGCTGCGAGGTTCGGCAGCAACACGGTCTTGTCGGGCGAGAGCAGCTTCGCGGTTTCTGCCATGAAGTGCACACCGCAGAACACGATCGTGCTGGCGTCGGTGTCGGCCGCGATCCGCGACAGCGCGAGCGAG
>JANMPG010000120.1:0-9308 GCA_031369745.1 Actinomycetes bacterium | reverse complement strand
CACACATGTTCACGCTGGCAATGTTATTATTAGAAACGAAACTGCTAGGTATGATTCCTGCGCGCGACATTGATCTGACTCACGATCTCTCTGGCACCCTTCCCCGCATCCATGCCGATGTACATCTGTCGGCCAGTGCGACGTCCCGCTCCCTCCAGATGGTCGCGAGTCCCACCGCCCGCGCTTGCGTCAGTCTGTTTCTAGGCGGGGGAAGAGGCTTTCACCCTTGTGTGTGTTCGTGCCGGGGGCTAGGCCGCCCCAGGTGGCGGCTGTGGGGAGGCGTTGGTCGACGACATTGCCACCGATGCCTAGTTGATCCCAGAGGCGTTGGGCGGCGCTCGGCATGATGGGTTGGATGAGCACGGCGAGGATGCGCAGGACCTCGGCGCTGGCGTAGAGGACGCTGGCGAGTTCGGACTTGCGGTCTGGATCTTTGGCTGCTTTCCAAGGTTCCTTTTCGACGAGGTAGACGTTGGCGCGATCGACGATGGACCAGACGGCGGCGACGGCTTGCTGGAGTTCGACGGCCTCCATGTGGGTGTCGTAGCGGGCTGCGGCGTCGGCCGTGATCGAGGGAAGGTCGGATTCGCCACCTTCGAGGTCGGGTGCGGGCACGACGCCGTCGAAGTAGGAGGCGAGCATGGCGAGCACCCGGGAGGCAAGGTTGCCGAGGCCGTTGGCGAGGTCGGCGTTATGGCGGTCGAGCATCGCTTCCCAGGAGAAGTCGCCGTCGGCGCCGAAGGAGATCTGGCGCAAGAAGTAGTAGCGGTAGGAATCCACGCCGAAATGATCGATCAGCTCGAAGGGGTGGATACCGGTCAGGTTCGTCTTGGACATCTTCTTGCCGCCGACGGTGAGATAGCCGTGGGCGTACACCTGGTCGGGCAGCTCGATGCCGGCGGCCATCAACATCGCCGGCCAGTAGACGGCGTGGAAGCGAAGGATGTCCTTGCCGATCGAGTGGACGTTCGCCGGCCACAACCGAGCGAACCGTTCGGCGTCATCGGCGTAGCCCGCAGCGGTGATGTAGTTCGTGAGCGCGTCGAACCACACGTACGTGACGTGGGTTTCGTCCCAAGGCAACGGGACTCCCCAATCGAACGTCGTGCGACTGATCGAGAAGTCCTGGAGGCCGCCGCGGATCAGCGAGAGCACTTCGTTGCGCCGGGACTCCGGCTGCACCGCGTTGGGATGCGCCTCGTAATGCGCCAGCAGGCGCTCACCATACGCAGACAGCCGGAAGAAGTAGTTGTCCTCGCGGAAGGTCTCGACCGGACGCTCGTGCACGGGGCACAGACCCGCATCGAGCAGGTCGGCCTCGAGGTAGTAGGCCTCGCACGCCACGCAATACAGCCCCTCGTAGTGGCCGAGGTAGATGTCGTCGCGACCGTTGTCGCGCACGGCCTGCAAGATCTTCGCGACCGCCTCGTAGTGCCGCGGCTCGGTCGTGCGGATGTAGTCGTCATAGGCGATGTCCGCCCGCGCCCACACCTCGCGCCACCGCGGCTCAAGATCATCGACCCACTGTTTGGGGGTCACGTTGTTCGCCTCGGCGGCACGGGCAACCTTCAGCCCGTGCTCGTCGGTACCGGTGAGGTGGAAGACCTCCTCGCCGCGTAAGCGGTGGTAGCGAGCGATGAAGTCCGTGGCAACGGCGTTGTACCCGTGCCCGATGTGCGGCACATCGTTCGCGTAATAGATCGGTGTCGTGATGTAGAAGACGTCTTTGCCCATCGTGCGCTCATGCTACCGGCCGGCGTCACCCGTCCTGACGGACCTCAGCCCGCTACCTCGAGATGCGTCAGACAGCCCTGGGTCGCCCCCAGCCGAGCCAAGCCCTGCTCGTCGCCCGGTCCCCATCCGTAAAGCTGATACGGCACGGTGCCCTTGGGCGCCACCTCGGGGCTGAACATCAATTCGCCGGTCGCCTCCACATGGGCGAGGCCTAGCAAGTGGCCGAGCTCGTGCTGGATCACGAGCGGCATCGAGGACCGACCTTGCGCTGCGTATCGGTAGTCCGCATCCACGACCACGATCCCGGACACGTACTGATGGCCGCGGGCCTGGTTGCCACGCACCGGGCGGGCGAACGCCACCGCCCGCCTACTCACGTGGAACCGCTCGAACGCTTCGTGCGACACGATCGTGATCAGCACCGGTCGATAGACAGCGTGCAACGCATCGGAGAAGTAGGCCTGCCGCACCATGTCGCGCACGGTCTCGTCCGTGAGGCCATCGAACTGGAACGCGATCCCGGTCGCGTCGCTGGCCTGGGTCGCGGCTTGCTGGATCGACGACATCGCCTCGCTCGCGCCGTCCACGGCGATGTTCACTTGATACTCGATCGGCTCGCAGGGATTCCAGCGAACCGGCACTCGCTCCCCATCGACATAGACGACGTTGAGGAACGCGAAGTCGCCCCCGGGATCGGTGGGTGCCGCCGTGGTGGACGGCCGTGGTGCTGCAACCGGCTGGCGATGCAGCCACGCATATATCGCGCCGGTGTTCGCGACAGCGAAGATGCCGACCGCCAGCAGCCACACGAGCACGAGACGGCAACGTGGCGCATACGGATGCCCCCCGTCGGGGCGAGGCGGCACCCCGCCGCCGTCGGGACGAACAGGTGTGTGTGCGTCCGGTCTCGAAGGCACCGTTGCCTCTCGGCGCATGATGCCGGCCTACGGCTCTGCCACCAGCGCGTCGTACAGCTCGTTCGCCGACACGCCATGGCGCCGTGCCGTCGCCTGCGCAGCCTGGCGCTTTCGCATCCCGTCTGCCACGAGCCCGCGGGCCTCGACGATGACGGCATCCATGTCGATATCGGGGCCTACCCGATCGCCCTCGACCACGATGACGACTTCCCCGCGAACCGGCTGCTCGCCGATCTGCTCGAGCACCTGCGCGATCGATCCCCGCAGCACTTCCTCGTGCAGCTTCGTCAGCTCGCGGCACAGGGCGACCCGCCGGTCGCCCATCGCCGTGGCGAGGTCTCTCAGAAACGACGCCGTGCGGCGAGGAGATTCGAAGAACACCAGGGTTCGCGGGTCGTGAGCCAGCGCCTCGAGTCGGGCGCGACGCTCCCCTGCCTTCCGCGGCGCGAAGCCCTCGAACGAGAAGCGATCCGTCGGCAATCCGCTCACCACGAGCGCCGCAAGCACGGCCGATGGCCCGGGCACGACCCGCACGTCGATGCCCTCGGCGACGCACGCGGTCACCAACCGATAGCCGGGATCGGAGACCAGCGGCATCCCGCCGTCGGACACGAGCGCGACCGAGCGACCATCGAGCAGGTGCCGAACCACCTCGAGTGTGCGCTCGCGCTCATTGCCTTCGAACAGCGAGACCATGCTCGCGCGGATACCAAGGCCGTGGAGCAGGCGACCGGTTCGGCGCGTGTCCTCGGCGGCGACGAGGTCGACGTCGGCCAGGGTCGCGCGCGCGCGATCGCTGAGATCGCTCAGGTTCCCGATCGGTGTTCCCACGATGTGCAGCACCCCGCGCATACTCCGATGGTCGCACGCGGAGCATGCCGGGGCTAGGCTGGCCCGATCGATGGCGAACGCCCACACGGACTACTCGTCGACCCCACTGTGGAAGAAGCTCGGGATCCAGCCCGGGTCCAGGGTGCGCATAGTCTCCGCGCCCGACGGCTTCGACGCGGCCCTCGCCGCACTCGCGCCGGTCCCCGACGGCGTGACGTTCCTGGCTGGTTCCGGTCGCGACCTCGACGTGATCGTCGCCTTCTTCACCCGTGCCGGCGAGCTTCGCCGCCGGTTCGAGCCGCTCCCACGCTCGATCGCGCCGGCGGGGCGCCTGTGGATCGCCTGGCCGAAGAAAGCTGCGCGCACCGACACCGACGTGGACTTCGACCTCGTACAGCAGATCGGGCTCGACGCCGGGTTCGTCGACAACAAGAGCGCCTCGATCACCGAGGTGTATCAAGGACTCCAGTTCGTTCGGCGTCGACGCGACCGCCCGCGGTAACGGGTTTTCCGCATCGCTCGGCCTTCGATCGCGGACGCGCGGGTACCCTGGCCTCGTGCAAGCGCTGGTGACGCGACTCAACCGACCGGTCGTTGCCATCATCGCCGTGACGATCTTGGCCGCCGGCCTGCGTTTCTCGCACCTGAGCCACCCCGATGGCTACGTGTTCGACGAGGTCTACTACCCGAAGGCGGCGTGCATCCTGCTCGGGTGGTCCAACAAGACCTGCACGGTCGATTCCGCAGACGAGAAGTACTGGCGCGAGGGCAAGTGGGACGTGGGCTCATGGGTGCACCCACCGCTGGGCAAATGGGAGATCGCCATGGGCATCAAGCTGTTCGGCATGCGCGAGTTCGGCTGGCGCTTCTCCTCGGCCGTGGCCGGCACCGCGGTGGTGCTGATCACCGCGTTGATGGCACAGCTGCTGTTCGGCAAGGCCGCGTGGACGTTCGCCGCGGGCCTGCTCATGGCGGTCGAAGACTTGAACGTCGTGATGTCGCGCACGGGGCTCCTCGACGTGCATCTGGAGTTTTGGATCGTGCTTGGGTTCCTGTTCGTCTTACTGGACCGACGATGGCTCGAGCGTCGCCAGGCCGCGCTCGACGCGGCGGCGGCGCCTGCGCCCGTGAACGAAGCGGCCGACGAGGCACCGGTGCCGGTCGTCTCGCCCGTGTGGCGCCCGTGGCGGTTCGCGGCCGGCGCGGCCCTCGGCGCGGCGGCGGCCGTGAAGTGGTCCGGAGCCTTCGCCCTGTTCGCCGTGCTGCTCATCGCGATGATCTGGGAAACGTCCCGGCGCCATCGGGGGGCGGTCAACTGGCCCGGCGCCGTCGGTCGGGCGCTCGCGCGCGAGTCGTTCGGCATCGTGTTGGCGCTCGTGCTCACCCCGATCGCGGTGTACCTGATCACGTGGATCCCGTGGATGCATCACTTCGGATGGGACTGGCACGCGTGGGTCAAGAACATGGGCGAGACCTGGCGCTTCCACCGCAGCGGGATCGAGTGGACGAAGCTGGATCCGGACACTCAGCTCATGACCCCTACCCATCCGTACTACTCCCGCGCTTGGAAGTGGATCTTGCTGCTTCGCCCCATCAACTTCTACGTGAAGGACTTCGGGGTCGACACCGAACAGGTCCTCGCCATCGGCCACCCTTTCCTGTTTTGGGCAAGCATGGTCGCGATCCCGTTTGTTGCGATGGCCTGGCGACGCCTGCGCGATTGGCGCGCCGGGTTCCTGACCGTCGCGCTCCTGGGGCAGTATCTGCCGTGGTTCATCCCCGGACGGCCGACGTTCTTCTTCTACGTGCTGCCGCTGACGCCGTTCATGGTGCTGGGCGTGACGTACCTGTGCCGCGAGGCGTCGGACGCGACGATCGTGGTGCGGGAGCCCGATACCGGCGAGGTGTCGATGCACCCGGAGACCGGCGAGCCCGCGATCTCGATCGCCCACGTGTATCGACCGTTCGTGTGGGCATACATGATCGCGGTCGTGATCGCGTTCTGGTGGTTCTGGCCGATCCTGACCGCGGGTCGCATCAGCGATCTGCACGTGCGCTCGATCGTGTGGTTCCGCGCGTGGATCTGACCCGGTAGGCTTCGCCGTCGTATGTCGAGACGCGAGCAGGCTCGGATCGCGATGCCCGATGGCGTCTCGCTGTCGGCCACCCTGTTCTTCCCCGATGAGGGGAAGGGTCCGTGGCCGGCGGTGATGGAGGCCCTGCCCTACCGCAAGGACGACGTAACGTCGTCGTCTCGCGACTACTACGGCGCGATCGCGGACGCCGGCTACGTGATGTGCTGGCTCGACATCCGGGGTACCGGCTCCTCGGGCGGTATCGCGCTCGATGAGTACACCGCCGCTGAGCGAAGCGACCTGGTGGTGGTGATCGACTGGCTCGCCACACGGCCGTGGTCAAGCGGCGCGGTCGGCATGTTCGGCACCAGCTACGGCGGCTTCAACTCCCTGCAGGCGGCGATCGAGCAACCCCCGGCGCTCAAGGCGATCGTGCCGATCTTCGCGTCCGATGACCGCTACGCCGACGATGTCCACTACTACGGCGGGGCGCTGAAGCAGCTCGACGTGGTGGACTACCCGACGTACATGGTGGCGATGAACGCGCTGCCACCGGTGCCGTCGGTGTGGGGAGCCGACTGGCGCGAGGAATGGCAGCGCCGGCTGGAGACCACGGAACCGTGGTTCTTGACGTGGCTCGCCCACCAGCGCCGCGACAGCTACTGGCGCTACGGCTCCGTTCGCGCAGACATCGAGAACATCCGCGCCGCCACGATGATCGTGGGCGGCTGGGCGGACGGGTACACCAACATCGCGCTGCGCTCTTTCCCACGGATGCAGGCGCCCACACGGCTGCTGCTCGGGCCGTGGTCGCATGGCTCCCCCGAATCCTGCCGGCCCGGGCCCAACATCGACTTCACGGCCGAGCTGTTGCGCTGGTTCGATCGATGGCTCAAGGGCATCGACAACGGCATCGATCGAGAGCCGCCGATCGTCGTGTTCCAGCAGCGATCGACGCCTCCCGATCCACTGCGCGCCGCGGTGCGCGGCTCGTGGCGCTTCGAGCCGTCCTGGCCCCCCGAGCGCCTGCGCCCGCGCGTGTACGCGCTGGCCGACGCCGAGGCCGGCGGCCTGGCGGCGCCCAGCGGCACGCTCGACGGGTTCACGGTGCAAGGCGATGTCGGCGCGACCGCGTGGATCTCCTGTGCCGGCGCTCTGCCCTGGGGGCAGTCGGCCGACCAGCGCCCCGACGAAGCACGATCGCTGACCTACACCTGGGATGTGCTGGACCACGATCTCGAGCTGTTCGGACACCCGCGCCTTCGGATCCGGCTCACGTGCGACCAACCGACAGCGTACCTGTCGGCCAAGATCACCGACGTGTTCCCGGACGGGACGTCCTCGCTGGTCGTGCGTGGCATGGCCAACCTCGCACACCGCGACTCGAACGCGGCTCCGACCGCGGTGACGCCGGGCGAACCGATCGACCTCGACCTGGAACTCGAGGCGATCGCGTGGACCGTCGAGGCAGGGCACCGAGTGCGACTTGACCTCGCGGGCGCCGACTGGCCGAACGCCTGGCCCCCGCCGTACGCCGCGACGCTCGCCTTCGAGCGTGCCGACGCCATGCTCGAGCTGCCGGTGCTCGAGGGTCCGGCACCGATCACGGCCGCACCCGCCATGCCAGCGGTGACGGACCAACAGTCCGATACCTCGAGCACCGAGGAGGGGTGGTGGCGTTGGGACGTGGAAGTGGACCCCTCGACCGGCATGCGCGTGGCGCGGACGGGATACGGCCAGGGTGCAGCCGGAGACGGTCTCGCCTACCGCGACCGCTACGAGGGCGTCGTCGGCGTAACGCCCGAGGACCCGGGCATCTCGTTCGCCGAGGGCGAGGGCGAGTTCGAGATCGGGTTCGACGAAGCCAGGGTGCGGACGGCCTCGCGGGTGCGGATCGATTCCAACGCGACGACGTATCGCGTCTCGATCGAGCTCACCGTGGATGAAGACGGCCGGGAACGGTTCCGCAAGCGCTGGGAGCGGACGTTCGACCGGGACCTGCAGTAGCGGCGGTCAGCCGACGGCGTGGGTCAGCCGCTCGCGACGGCCCTCGCTTCGCGCAGGTGCATGGGCACGAGCTCCTCGTCGGTGAGCACGATCCGGCGTGACGGCGCGACGATCGATGCGATGGCCGGGGCGGCGCTCACCAGCGGTGCGATCGTCACCGGTTGTTCGCCGAACAGGTCCGCGCGCTGCATGCACACGAGGATCGATGCGCTGCCTGCGGGAAACACCACCTGATCCAGCCCCGAGATCGCAACGTCAACGAACACGGGCGCCATCAGGTACAGCGACAGCGGCGGCAACGCATCGACCTCGCAGCCTCGAACGAAGGACCGCACTTCCGTATGCGTCGCCACGCGTGCGTCCGGGTCACGTACCGCGAGCCGTGCGAGCGCCAGGTCGATCGTGCGGCCCGTGGGAACCGTCAGGTAGGCCGGGCCACTTCGGGTGATCACCACGTCGGTGCGAACGAGCTCCCGTAGATCCACTCGGTGCCGCGCTGCGGCGTCTCGCACGCTGCGGGCCCGCGGGCAGGGCAGCGCCACGAACGGCACCGGCTGGCCGAGCAAGTGGTCTATGACGCCCGTCATCGGGGCGATGCTACCCCCCGCGACGCGGACAACGGTTGAACCGCCGGCGAAACCTCGAGCGCTGCTGATCAAGTCCCCGGCAGATGCCCGCGGAACAACAACCATCCACCGGCGGCCACCGCGTCGAGCAGGAAGTGCGTGATGACGAACGGCCAGGCTCGGCGCCACTTCAGGAACAGCAGCGCGAAGAGCGCGCCCATCAACAGGTTGCCGACGAATCCGCCCCACCCTTGATACAGATGGTAGGAGGCCCGCAGCAGGGCGCTCGCGGCGACGATGGCTATCGGCGACCAGGCCAGCTGCCGCAATCGCGTGACGAGATACGCCAGCACCACGATCTCTTCGAGGAAAGCGGCGCCCGAGGCGTTCATGAACACGGTAGGCCACGTCCACCAGTGCCCGGCGGGCGGCGCCGGCACCACGAAGCGGTTCACCCCGATCGCCACGGCGCCGAGATAGATGCCCAGCCCGACCAGCCCGACCACCGCGAACATCGCCACTCCGCGGGCGATGTCGCGCCGCCCGTCGTCCCACGACAGCCCGATCGCTCCGACGTCTTCACCGTCACGATGCAGCAGGTGGATCACCAGCGCGACCGGCGCCAGCCCGAATACAAAGTCGATCAATTGGTAGGCGAACAACGGGCTCTGGCTCGCGGCCGCCACCACCGTGCCCCTGATCGGCAACTGGAACAGCGACACGATCGCGCCCGCGGCACTCGCCAGTACCGACACGGACAGCACGACGAGGATCTCTCCACGCAGTGTGCGTCGGTCCAAGCGGCTGGGGGCAGCGTCCATCGAACGCAGCGTAACCGTCATGGGATACCCGTTCGCACCGCGACCCGCTAGGGTTCGCACTCGAGATGCCACGAGACACCGCGGATGTCGTGATCGTCGGCGCCGGCACGGTCGGCGGCTGGGCATCGGTATTCGCCCGGGAAGCCGGCGCGAAGCGAGTGGTCGTGCTCGAGCGGGAGAGCGCCGGGGCGGGCGCGTCGAGCCGTGCGGCCGGCATGGTGCGCGCGCAAGGCGGCACGCCAGACACCGTACGGCTCGGTCAGTGGTCGATCGACTTCTACGAACGCCAGCGCGAGCGCTACGCGACCGATTCCGGGTTCGTGGGGCGCGGGTACGTGATCTTGGCGGTGACCGCGG
>JANMPG010000118.1:0-2843 GCA_031369745.1 Actinomycetes bacterium | reverse complement strand
CCGACCGGTTCAAGGTGGTCGGGCTGTCCGCGGCGGGAATGAACCAGGAGCTGTTCGTCGGCCAGATCCGCGAGTTCCTGCCCCCGCTCGTGGCGATCGCCGACGAAGAGGCCGCCCGTGAGATCCAGGAGCACCTCGGCGGGCTCAAGGGCGTGGAGTTCATCGTCGGGCCCGATGCCGCCGAGCAGCTGGCGCGCGACACCGAAGGCGACCTCGTGCTCAACGCGCTCGTCGGCAGCGCCGGGCTCGGGCCCACGCTGGCGGCGTTGCAGGCCGGCAAGACCCTGGCGCTGGCCAACAAGGAATCGCTGGTGGTCGGTGGTGAGCTGGTCATGGATCTGGTCAAGGGCGAGCCCGAGCGGCTCCTTCCCGTCGACTCCGAACATGCCGCACTGGCGCTCGCGATGCGCCATGAACGCCGCGAGGATCTCAAGCGCGTCGTGATCACGGGCTCCGGGGGACCGTTCCGCGGTTGGACGCACGCCGAGCTCCAGCGGGCGAGCGTCAAGGAGGCGCTCCAACACCCGGTGTGGGCGATGGGCCCGAAAATCACGATCGACTCTGCGACCCTGATGAACAAGGGTCTCGAGGTCATCGAGGCGCACTACCTGTTCGACCTGGACTATTCGCAGATCCACGTGTTGATCCACCCGGAGGGGGTCGTGCACGCGATGGCGGAGTTCCGCGATGGCAGCTTGCGCGCCGAGATGGCCACCGCCGACATGCGGTTGCCGATCCAGCTGGCTCTGGCGTGGCCCGAGCGGCTGCCCACCGGTGTCGGTCCGGTCCCGCTGACCGAGCGTGGACTCAGCTTCGAGCCGGTCGATCGCGAAGCCTTCCCCGCGGTCGATCTGGCCTACCGTGTCGGCGGTTTGGGGCTTACGTTCCCGGCAGTGATGAACGCCGCGAACGAGGTCGCCGTCATGGCCTTCCTCGAAGGGAAGATCCCGCTCACGCGCATCGTCGAAGTCGTGCAGACGGTCGTCGACGAGCACGAGCCCGCAGCGATCGTCTCGGTGGTGCACATCGAACGCGCCGATGGCTGGGCGCGTCACCGAGCGGCCGAGATCATCGAAGAGCGGTAGCCGCACATGCCCTCGGTGCTCGCGGTCATCCTCTTCTACGTCTCGCTACTGCTGATCGTGATGATCCACGAAGGCGGTCACTATCTGACCGCGCGCAAGTTCGATTTCCGTGTGCTGGAGTATTTCGTTGGTTTCGGTCCGCGGCTGTTCTCGTTTCGTCGTGGCGAGATCGAGTACGGCGCCAAAGCGATCCCGTTGGGCGGCTACGTGAAGATCGCCGGCATGAACCCGTTCGAGAACGACGTGCCCGAGGGCGATGAGCATCGCGCTTACGGCGCGAAGCCGACCTGGCAGCGAGTGATGGTGATCTTGGCGGGGCCGATGTCGCATTTCTTGGTGGCCGGCATCTTGTTCTCGATCCTGCTGGTCACGGTCGGCGACGGTCACGCCGCGAAGGTTGCGGGCGTCGATCAGACGATCGGCTCGACGGCGTCGCCTGCCGTCGCCGCGGGGCTGCAACCCGGGGACCTGATCGTGCGCTTCGGCGACATCACAGATCCAGATCAGGCCGCGATCGGTCAATGGATGCAGGCGCATCCCGAAGAATCGATCGCGATCGCGGTCGAGCGAGGCGGTGAGCTGGTCGAGCTCACCGCAACCCCGGTCTTCGATCCGGAGCTGAGCAGGTATCGGATCGGCATCCAGATGGGCCCCGTCCGGCGTTCGGCGTTGTCCAGCGTCGGCCACGGGTTCGCGCAGGTTGGGGAGCTCACGGTGGAGTCGGTGAAGGGGATCGGCCGCGCGTTCGGGCCCTCCGGCGTCGCACGTATGTTCACGTTGTTGACCACGGACGCGCCTCGCACTGACGGCGACGTGGCGTCAGTGATCGGGGTGGGCAACATGGTTGGCAGCCTCGGCGCACGGGGGGACTGGGCGTCGTTCATCTTCATCTTCGCCTACGTGACGCTGTTCATCGGATTGATCAACCTGATCCCGCTGCCGCCGCTGGACGGTGGGCACGTCGCGATCTTGTTCATCGAGAAGGTCCGCGGCCGCAGCATCGACATGAAGAAGGTCGTGCCGGTGTCCGCCGTCGTCCTGGTGATCCTGGGGTTCTTCTCGTTGTCCGCGATGATCCTCGACGTCTGGAAGCCGATCCCCACCGGTCCGTAGGGCGTCGTGTCACTCGCTTGTCTCGAGTACGCGCTCTCTACCGTCCGCGCCTGTCAGGTTCGCCTGTCCGGCACCACTGGCAGGACGGTCTTACGTCACGACCTTGCGAGGCGGGGACCAGTTCGTCGATCCTCCAGCACGGGTGACTCTCGCTTCGAAGTAGTAGGTGCGGTTGGCGGCGCCAGGGAAAGTCGCGGAGCGCACCGACGTTCCGTGCTTCCACGACTTCCAGGGACCGGTCCCGATGCGGTACTGCACATCGTAGGTCCACAGGGATCCGGCGCCTGCATCAGCCCATGTGATCAGGAATGAGGAGCTCGACGGCGCGGCCGGAGCCTTGAGTGCGGTGCGAAAGACGACCGCCGCGTGTCCACCGTCGCAGGTGGCAATGTAGGCGCCAGCGGCGTGCGTCTTGATCGATTCGTCGGAACCAGCACCAAGCTTGAAGCTCCAGAAGTGCTCACGCTGCGTCACCGTCCGCGCCTTCGAGTCGCTGTTGTGGAAGGTTGGACCCTCACCCAGTGACCCCTTGCCTGAATTTATGAACCAGCACCCTCCGGTTCCATCCGATAAAATCGTGATCGGCGGTGACGGTGGGGGCACCTGCGCATTGGCGGGAATGGCGAGCACGAGACCAAACAGCAA
>JANMPG010000203.1:0-3847 GCA_031369745.1 Actinomycetes bacterium | reverse complement strand
CGCCGTCGGCGGCGCACGCGGTTGGGTTGCGCATCGAATCGCCGCAAGCTTGTGCGCTGGTCATGCCCGCGGCGTCGAGTCGCTCCCAGATCTCGGGCAGCGCCGGGAACTCCACCCAGTGCACCTGGATGTCCTGTCGGGTCGTGATCTCTCCGAAGCGGTCGGGCTCGGTGTGGTTCTCCCATCCGTTGCCGTAGTCGTGGATGATGCCGGCGACCGTGTCGAGCTGGTCGGCGCTGATCTGCCCGCCGGGGATGCGGATGCGCAGCATGAAGCGGTCGCGTTGACGGTCGTCGTACACGCCCATCAAACGCATGCGACCGACGGCCAGCGGACCCTCTCGCTCCTCGATCTCAGCCCACGGGTCGTGCGGGGCCGCGTCGTCGATCGCAGTCGCGACCGTTGCGCGAACCTCGGTGGGTCCTTGCGTGCGGTCGAACGTCATGCGGTCGCTCCTTCGTTGGCTCGTTCGCGGTCGGATTTCGTGCCGAGCAGCTGGACAGAGCAGTGGATGCCGCATTCCTTGTTCGTGTCTTCCTCCCACCACCAGCGCCCCGCGCGCTCGGGCTCGCCGGGCATGACCGATCGCGTGCACGGCGCGCAGCCGATCGAGGTGTAGCCGTGGTCGAAGAGCTCGTGGTAGGGCACGTCGTTCTTACGCACGTAGTCCCAGACGTCGTCCAGCGCCCAGTCGGCGAGCGGGTTGAGCTTGACGATGCCGCCGTGCTCGCGGTCCATCTCGACCTTGGCGATGTTGCGACGGCTGACCCACTGTTCGCGCCGCAGACCGGCGATCCACGCGTCGAGCGTGGCGAGCTTGTTGCGGAGCGGTTCGACCTTTCGCAGCGTGCAGCAGCGCGTGCGCAGCTCGACGCTGCGATACATCGCGTTGGGGCCGTTCTGCGTTTCGAACGACGCGACCGCATCGCCGCTCGGCGCTTCGAACTCGACCTTGATGCCGTAGCGGTCGCGCACTTCTTCGAACAGGGTGTAGGTCTCGGGCGGCAGACGCCCCGTGTCGAGCGTGAAGACGCGGATGCTCGGGTCGATGCGCCACGCCATGTCGATCAAGGCCATGCCGTCGACGCCGCCCGCAGCGCTGATCGCCAATCGCGGGCTGAAGGTGTCGATCGCCCACGCCAAGAGGTCGTGCGCGCTCGCGATTTCGAACCGGTCGGAGGCGTCGTGCACCCACGAGGCCTCCTCGTCGAGCACGGGAAGCGCCGGTTCGTGGATCGGCTGGATCGGGTCTCGGTCTGCCACGGAAACCTCGAAACGATTGGGGTCCGGGAACGGAAAAGGCCGCCGGTTACGGCGGCCCTGGGATGTGGGTGGAGCGGAGGTGGGCTACCGCATTCGTTGGGATGCACGCATCATCGAGCGTGCTCCCTCGATCCGACAGCCGCACAGGCGCGACGGCACCATGGCCGCCACGTCGCCTGCTGCTCGTGTCTGGATCATGCGGTCTCCGAACCTGGGATCCTGCGGACTTGCAGGTGCAACAGGCTATCGGGACCGGCGAGCACCGTCAAGGAGCGGTGATGTATCGTCGGGCGGCAACACTCGCGGATCGTGTGGGGTGACGGACATCACCAGGAAGCTCGTGCTCGCCGTTCTCACCGTCGCAGTTGTTTTGGCGTCGTGCTCCTACAACCCCGGGACCCCCGGACCGTCGACAGGTCCCGCCTTCGAGTACGTCTCTTGGAAGCAGGCTCGGTGCGGTCAGGACACGTGCGTGCGCCTTCAAGTGCGCAACGCCGGGAACGCGGGAGGGCCGGGTACGTGCGAACTACACGGTCGCGGGGGAGGTTCGAGTGCCGACTCGCGAGTGCAGTTGCCGATCGTGGAGCCGGGGGACTCTGTCGACGTGACGCTCAGTTGGACCGGACGAGCCCCGAAGGGCAGTTTGTCAGTGCTGTGCGAGCCGGGCCTTCGCTCATGATGCGCGCTGCTGCGAACATCGCATCGAGGGGGCGACCGGGAGTGCGTGCGCTGTGGTTGGGGCTCGTGATGGTGTCGGTGGCGTGCTCGCGGTTCCCGATCGGTGCCGGCGGCGATCTTCCGACCATCGTGCCAACGACGTCGGTCGCGCCGGCTTCGTATGATTTGACGGTCCAGATCAGTTGCTTCTGTTCCGGGTTGAAGTATCGCGTCACGGTTGTCGACGGGGACCCGCGCGCCATCAAAGTCGTGTCCGGAGTCTCACGGCAGTGGTCTCGGAAGTACCGACCGATGACCAGCGAAGAAGTCGATCTGCTCATCGCACGGTTCGCCGCCTCCGCTGACAACGTGGACGTCGAGGGGTGGCCGGGACGGAAGGGCCGGATATCGATAGACCAGGATGCGAATGCCATCGATGACGAGCTCTATTACAAAGTGACCGTCGAACCGATTGCCTAGCTCGTTGCGCCAGTACTGCGCCGGGGCGGCCGCCGTCGTTCGGGTCGAGTGCCCTGGTTCGCAGAGGGCATCGGGGTCATGATGGCGGCAGGGAAACGCTCGCCCCTGGGAGGGCCCCGATGGAGTACCTGCTGGTGATATGCGCCTTCGCGATCATGTGTGCCTGTGCGTTCTGGGCATATGGGGTGCTTGACGCCATCGAGCGCGAGGAGGAAGACGAGCTCTTTGGGTTGCCTGCACAGCGGATCCGCCTGGATCGCCGCGTACTGAGCGCGCGTGCCACTGAGGTGACGCGCCACGCGAGCGGCCGTGAACCCGTGCCGCCGGCGTTCGGGCTCGAGCCGCGTCGAGAACGTCGCTGGCAGGGCGGCAGTGCGACGGCATACGCCGACTGGTTGGACGTGCGGCTCCGAGACCTTGAGGAGCGGGTCGATCTGCTGGCCCGAGCACGGCTGCTCGTCGATCAGTAGGGCGGGTCTTCTCCGACGAGGCCGTCGATCGACTCACGGATGAGGTCGGCGTGACCGACGTGTCGCGCGTACTCCTCGATGAGATCGATCAGGATCCGACGCAGGCTCGGTTTCTCGTCCCAGCCTGTGCCGCGGGCCAGCTGGTTCAAGCCGCCGTCCGGGAGCGCCTCGGCGAGGACGGCCCGCGATCGCACCGCGGTGTCTCGCCAAAGCGTCATGAGCTGCTCGGGGGAGTCATCGGCGGCCGAGTGCCAGTCCCAGTCGGGGTCGGCGTCCCAGTCCACGGCGTCGAACGGAGGGCTCGGGTCTCGCCCGAGGAGCCGCACGCTGAAATAGTCGTCCTCGACGTTGGCCAGGTGCTTGAGCAGCCCGCCGAGCGTGATCGTCGAAGCAGCAGTGGTGGCCCCCATGCCCGCCGCATCGAGCCCGCCGCACTTCCACTCGAGCGTCGCGCGTTGGCGCTCGAGAGACCCCAGCAACGTGTCTACTTCGGAACCTGCGACGGGCGGCTCCGGACGACCCTGCTCGAGATCGGTCATGTCCGACGAGTCTACCGACGAGCCTCAGCCGATGAGGAACCAACCGACCTTGGTCTTCTTGCCGACCGCTTTGTTGAGGTAGATCGTGAAGGTGTCGGCCGCGGCCGCAGGCACGGCTGCCGTTACCCACACACCGACTCGCTGCTGTTGGAGCACTGCAAGCACCATCGTGCCGGGGTTGATCGGCTGGCCGCTCACGGTTACGGACTTCCTCCCTGCCTGAACGGTCGCACGGCCGCTGCGGCTGAACAGGGCTGGTCCCTGCACGTCGAGGCCGACGCCGCCCGATTCGGCGAGCGCGAGCACGGCGGTGCCGGTCTGGGTCCACCCTTTGAGGCCCGTGCCGCCGTCACTGCGTGCCACCGTTCCGATCGCGCCCACTCCGTCGGCTTGGCCGTACAGCCCGAAGCCCGACGCGTTGTCGTTGTTCGCTCCGAT
>JANMPG010000199.1:0-2050 GCA_031369745.1 Actinomycetes bacterium | reverse complement strand
TGGATGGGTCGTTCACGGTCGATCTCACGCCCATCCAGTACAACCCGATCACACAGTGGCAGGTGTATTTCGTCAAGCCGGGCTACGTGATCGTACCCACGAACAAGTTCTTCATGACGACCAGCGGATATGTCTTCGGCTCGGAGCCGGCGAACGTTCCCGCGAACTTCCCGCTGGTGAAGCAGCTCGTCGGCCCGCGCTCGAGCTGCGCAGACACGACCGGCCTGCAGCCACCGCCGGCGCTCACGCAGACCCTCTACCTCCCGAACATCACGCGTAACCTCGGTGGCGAGGGCGGCTGGTACACGCCGTTCATCGTGCAGAACGCCGGCACCGCGACGACCATGCTTGAGGTCTCCTTCTACAAGTTCACCGATGGCACCTGCGTCGGACGCTCGCTCGTCGCCGGCCTGAACCCCGGCACGTCCTACGCGAACGACCCGCGCGACACGTTCAAGAATCCGACGCTGCCTGACGACGCGCAGTTCTCCGTCGTCGTGAAGAGCTACGGCTCGACCGTCGTCGGCGTGGTGAACGAGCACCAGGGCTCGGGCAGCCGCGCGGAGGCCCTGTCATACAACGGCTTCACCGCCGGCGCGAACACCGTGTATCTCCCGAACATCACGCGGCGTCTCTTCGGTCTCTTCGTGACGCCGTTCATCATCCAGAACCTCGGTGACAACGTCGCGTCCGTGCAGGCGACGTTCCGCACCTTCGATGGCACCGGGGTCCCGGTCACGATCAGCCGCACCATCGACACGGGCCGCTCGAAGCCGATCGACCCGAACTCCAATGACTTCAACCTCGGCGCACCGGGTCTCACCGACAACAAGCAGTACGCCGTCACCGTCACCTCGAACCAGCCCGTCGCCGTCGTGGTGAACACGCACGCCGACGCGGCCAACGTCGCGGCGCCGGTCGCATACGCAACGGACGGCGTCACGGCGGGCGCCTCCACGATCTACGCGTCGTACGGCGCGAAGAACGCCGCCGGCATCAACCGCTACAGCACGATCGTCGTGCAGAACCTCGGCGCGTCCGCGGTCACCCCGCAGATCACCTTCACCCCGCTCGTCGGCGGTGCGGGCACCGCGAACACGTACACGTTCACGACGCCGATCCAGCCCAACGCCTCGAAGGCCTTCGACCCCCGCTTCTCGTTCAGCACGCAGGGAACCTCGAACGTCCCGTGCTCGACCGGTGGCGCTGACTGCCTCGCCGACGGCGAATACAGCGTCAGGATCTCCGCCAGTGGCGCGAGTCTTGCGGCGGCGATGAACGTGATCAGCGACGCAACGGCCATGGGCTACGCGGCCACGGCCGCACCCGCAACGAAGTTCTACCTGCCGAACGTGACGCGCACGCTCGGCGGCGTCAACGGCTGGTCGACGCCGCTCGTCATCCAGTCCGTGACGGCCACCGGCGCGACCGTCGAGTGGCGGCGCTTCGCTGATGGCGCGCTCGTCACGACCCAGACGCTTTCGATCCCGAGCGGCTCGGCCACGCGTGTCGATCCGCGCACGGTCGCGGGTCTCAGCGACAACACGCAGTACGCCGTCACGGTCAACGGCACCGGCGGCATGGTCACAGCGATCGTGACCGAGCTCAACTTCGAAGGCGGAGACGGCGCGATGGCCTACGAGGGCTTCCCATCGCCGTAAAGCTCCGCGAGCTCTTCGCTCGTTACTCACGCGACCGCCGCGTCCTCGCAGGAGGCGCGGCGGTCGCCGTTCTGGTGATAGGGGCGATCGTGCTGGCGCTCGCACTCCCGACCCTTCAGCAGACCAACACTTCGCAGGCGAACGTTGCCGCGAGCGCGACACCGAGCTCGGCACCGAGCGATGCAGCTTCAGCGAGCCCGCAAGTGGGCCAGGAGACACCGCCGCCGACCCCGGTGCCCACGCCATCCGGCACGCCCGCCCCGGCGCCGTCCGAGGCGACGGTCGAATCCGCGGAGATCAAGACGCCCAGCCCGAAGCCGGCGGCCACGCCGATCCCGACACCCGATCCCGCGACATGGCGCCTGGAGGGCACCGTCGTCGATGAGGCA
>JANMPG010000190.1:0-1706 GCA_031369745.1 Actinomycetes bacterium | reverse complement strand
CGCACCCGCGGTGCGCGCACACGCCCGCGCTGGCCAATGATCGTTCTTGTCAGCCCGAAGGGCTGGACCGGGCCGAAGTTCGTCGACGGGCAGGCCATCGAGGGGACGTTCCGCGCGCACCAGGTCCCGATGGGCGATTTGGACCGGCCGGAGCACATTCGAATCCTCGAGGCGTGGATGAAGAGCTACCGGCCCGAGGAATTGTTCGACGATAAGGGGCGTCCCAAGGCGAGCCTCCTGGAGGCCCGGCCCGAGGGGGAACGCCGCATGAGCGCCAACCCGCATGCGAACGGCGGCCTTCTGTTGCGCGAACTCGACATGCCTGACTTTCGCCGGTATGCGCTCGAAGTACCGAGCCCCGGCTCGACGGTGGGAGAGTCGACCCGCGTCCAGGGCGAATTCATTCGCGACGTCATCAGAAACAACCCTTCCACGTTTCGGGTGTTCAGCCCCGACGAAACGTCGTCGAATCGCTGGACGGCCGTGTTCGAGGTCACCGACCGCGCGTCCATGGCTGAGATACTCGACAGCGACGAGCACGTGGCGCAGGATGGCCGGGTCATGGAGATGTTGAGCGAGCATCAGTGTCAGGGATGGCTCGAGGGCTACCTCCTGACTGGCCGGCACGGCTTCTTCTCGTGCTATGAAGCGTTCATCCACATCGTCGACTCCATGTTCAACCAACACGCCAAGTGGTTGAAGGTAACGCGCCACATCCCCTGGCGGCGGCCGATCGCTTCGCTCAACTACCTCCTTACCTCGCACGTGTGGCGCCAGGATCAGAACGGCTTCAGCCATCAGGACCCCGGATTCATCGACCACGTCGTGAACAAGAAGGCGGAGGTGATCCGCGTCTATCTACCACCGGACGCCAACACGCTCTTGGCGGTGACGGATCACTGCCTGCGCGGCCGCGACTACGTGAACGTGATCGTCGCGGGCAAGCAGCCCGAGCTCCAGTGGCTCACGATGGACGAGGCGGTCCGGCACTGCACGTTCGGCATTGGCATCTGGGAGTGGGCCGGCAGCGGCGTGGGCTCGAATCCCGATGTGGTGCTGGGATGCTGCGGGGATGTTCCCACGCTCGAGACGCTCGCAGCCGTCGACCTTCTGCGAGGACTCGCGCCCGAACTCAACGTGCGTGTCGTCAACGTTGTCGATCTCATGCGGCTTCAGCCGGTGAAGGAGCATCCCCACGGGCTCAGCGACGGCGAGTTCGACGCGCTTTTCACAGCGGACAAGCCGATCATTTTCGCCTTTCACGGCTATCCCTGGCTCATCCATCGCCTCACCTACCGGCGTACGAACCACGACAACCTGCACGTGCGCGGCTATAAAGAGGAGGGGACGACGACGACACCCTTCGACATGGCCGTCCTCAACGACCTCGACCGCTTCCATCGGGTGATCGATGTCGCCGAGCGCGTGCCACGTCTCGCCGGCCGCGCCGCGGCCATCCGAGAGTCGATGGAGCAGAAACTCGCGGAACACCGTGCGTACATCCGGCTTCACGGCGAGGACATGCCGGAGGTGAAGAACTGGAGATGGACTCGGTGAAACGACCACTTGTTCTCAACTGCGGGTCGAGCACGCTCAAATGGGCTCTGTTCGACGCGAAGGACGAGTCGAGCCTGGCGGGAGATACCGTGGCATGGGCCGACCCGGGGGACGCGGACCACGTCACTAGGATCGAGGCCGTGCTTCGC
>JANMPG010000184.1:0-2070 GCA_031369745.1 Actinomycetes bacterium | reverse complement strand
GCGGCAGCGGGAGCCCGTGGGAATCGAACACCGCAACGACACCCGGCATCGCCCGCGCTTCGTCTAGCCCGTGCACCCCATTCACGCTCGCATGCGCGAAGATGGACCGTACGAAGACCGCTCGCAACGCGCCCGGGATCTGGATGTTCTCCAGGTAACGACCCTCGCCTCGCAAGAAGCGCGGGTCCTCGGTTCGCAGGGCGGGGATGCCGAAGGTAGACGGAGGGATCGTCGTCACGACGGTCATCGTGTCATAGACAGATCGAAGGGGCGCTCCACATGAAGGCTCGCGTATCACCGTTGTTGACCGCCGTCGTCATACTCATCGCGTCGATCGCAGGGCTTGGAGGTGGCGCTCGCGACGCCATCGCGGCGCCGACCCCGTTGCCCTCCCGCGCGATCTTCAAGGCGGTGGCGGTCAAGACGGGCTTGAACGGACCGTCGGCCTTCACCTTCGCACCCAACGGCACGATCTGGTATCTGGAGCGCGGTACCGGAGAGCTCCGCACGCTCAACCCCGGCACCGGCAGGGACCGCCTGGTATTCGATATCGCCGGCGTGAGCGGCAGCGGCGAGCGTGGTGCCCTCGGCGTCGCCCTGCATCCGCGCTGGCCCGCGAAGCCGCTCGTCTACGTGTACGTCACACGCACCCACAACGGCCATCTGCAGAACCAGGTCGTGCGGATCACGGTGAACAACGGCGTCGGCCGTGGCCTGCGGATCTTGCTCGCGACCCCCGCCAGTTCGAACCCGTATCACAACGGCGGACGCATCGCGTTCGGACCCGATGGCAAGCTCTACGTCATGATCGGGGAAGGACACAACCCGTCGAACGCTCAGGACCTATCGAGCAACCTCCGCGGCAAGATCCTGCGACTCGACACCGACGGCACGGCGGCTGCGGGCAACCCGTACGGGCGTATCTGGTCCTTCGGACACCGCAACTCCTTCGGGTTCGCGTTCGATCCGCGAACCGATCGTCTCTGGGAGTCGGAGAACGGCCCGGAGTGCACGGATGAGATCAACCGCATCGTCAAGGGCGGCAACTTCGGATGGGGACCCAAAGAGACGTGCGCAACGACCAAGCCACAGGGAACGAACAACAGCGGTCCGAGTCCTCGGCTATCGCCCAAGGCGTTCTTCGCGTCCACGATCGGCATCACGGGCGCGGCGTTCTGCAACGGGTGCGGCCTGGGTACCGGTGTGAACGGCGACCTGGTCTTCGGCGATGTGAACACCGGCTCGATCAGAGCCGTGAGCATGAACGCGACACGAACCGGTTTCGCAAGCTCGCCAAGAGTGCTGCTCACCGCGCCGAGCAGCGTCCATTCGGTCGAGGTGTCGCCGGACGGACGCATCTACTTCAGCGGACCGAGCGCCATCTATCGGCTGGTGGCCGCCTGACCGGCAAGCGTCTCGCGCGCGGAGCCAAGCTGGACTAGGCTGACTCCCTCGGCACCGCGCTCATGGGACGGCGGCCCACGGACGCGGGGGAGGACGCGGGATGGACATCGGGCGCCCCAAACGGATCATCGAGATCGAGCCGGTTTCGCTGCCCGTCCCCGCTCCGGACCTGCCGATGCCGCTCACCGATCCCGCGGTCGAACCGTCGCCGCGGCCTCGAACGCCCGCGGAACCGATCGATCCATGAGCTCGACGCCGGCTACGCGCGAACTGGAGTTGGCAGCATCGATCGAGCCGATCCTCGCCTGGCGTACATGGGCACTCGGCGGACATCGCGACGGCTCGAACTTGCTGCTTCGCCCGGTGGCCGGGCGTTCCCGTCCGTGGCGCCCCATGCAGCCGGTCGAAGCGGGCTGCAAACACACGCGGCTGCACGCGTCCCCCAACCTCGACTGCACCTGCGGGCTGCACGGCACGCACGGCCTCGACATCTTGCGTCGGACCCGGTGCCCGGCGGTACTCGGCCGGGTGGCCCTGTGGGGGCGCGTGATCGAGCACGAGAACGGCTATCGAGCGCAGTTCGCGTACCCGCAGTTGGTCACGCTCGTGTGCCAGTTCTGCTTCTGGCAATGGGGCAGCCATGGCGCGAGTCCCGACGTGGTCGGC
>JANMPG010000169.1:0-4364 GCA_031369745.1 Actinomycetes bacterium | reverse complement strand
ATCACAATCCACCCGCCTACTACGCGAACCTGTTCCCCAGGGTGTGTCGGTATCGAGATCGCCGCTACCCCGCCAAGCTTCCGCGCCATCTCGCCCCCTTCACCTTCGTCAGTCCCAACAACTGTCACAACATGCACGACTGCTCCGTTGCGACGGGAGACCGCTGGTTGCGCAATCACGTGCCGAAGCTGCTGCACCGAGGTGCCGTCGTCATCATCACGTTCGATGAAGGATCGGGCAGTCAGGGTGGGGGCGGTCACGTCATGACGGCGGTGGCGGGTCCTCACGTGCGGCGCGGTTTCAAGCGACGCACGCGATTCACCCACTTCGGACTGCTCGCTGGCCTCGAGAGGTGGTTCGGCGTTCCCCGGCTGCATGCCGCCGCGAAGGCACGACCGCTACCGCTGTAGCCGGCACCATCACGGCGATCTGGGCCGCGAGCACGACGCGCACGTGGCGTGGCATGACACAGACCCCTGGATGGCGCCGGCGGCAAGGCTGCGGTCATACTTGTCGGGAGGCACGCGGCACTCACTGGTGGTGGAGGATCTCGGCGATGACGAAACGCACGTACGAAACCGACAAGATCCGGGTCAGCTGGAACTCCGACCGGTGCATCCACAGCGCCATCTGCCTCGACGCACTCCCGACCGTCTTCGACGCGCGGCGCCGTCCGTGGGTCGACGTCAGCGCCGCTGAAACCGACGACATCGCTCGCGCGATCGAGCGGTGCCCGACAGGAGCGCTCACTTACGAGCGGCTCGATGGCGAGGCCGGTGAGGAGCCACCCGCGGAAACCACCGTCATCCCCTGGCCGAACGGTCCCCTCATGGTCCGTGGCAACCTCGACGTGCGAGACGCCAGAGGAAACATCTTCGACCAGGGCACTCGGATGGCTCTGTGCCGCTGCGGCCACAGTCGGAACCAGCCGTTCTGCGACCTCTCCCACCGCGCTGCGGGATTCCGAAACGTCCCCAGGGCTTCGGATGATCGACGCGACCGAGCCGAATCTCCAGCCGACATCGATCCCAGCGTCGGGCCTTAGCCCAGCCGCCGGCCGGGTGGCGGCGGCCTCCCGGCTGCCGCCTGAACAACCAACCTCCCACGAAGCAGCCAGTCGAAGGCTGAACAGGATCCGCCTTTGGCACGATCTCGGCGCCGACCGCGGCCCCCAGACCCCGCTCGCTAGACTCGGCGCGCCAGCCCTCGCCCTCGTAGGGGCCGGCAGAAAACCCCATCTGACCTGGTCAAACGTGTGTCGCGAGACATCTCGGAACGGATTTCGCCGATTCCGGAACGTCCTGGCGATCCGAGGAGAACGCCAATCGCGGCGCAAGCGCGACGGAGCCAGCCGAACGTCGAACGGAGCCAACGGTTTTCAAGACCGTCGCCTTCGTCCGCTCGGCCATCCTCCCGCCGAGGAGGGTACCTCGACACATCGTCCGGAAGCTACGATGTGCGAGGGTGGCGCATCCTCCGGCGGAGGCGCTCACCTCGACCTACCGTCCCGGTGACGTGGACCCCATTTCCGTTGTCACTTCAGGTCGCTCGAGTTTGTAGGACGGTCGGATCTTGCCATGTGCCGGCGACCTCTGCCGGGCTCCGGTAGGCAAGCCCAGAATGCGGACGTGCGTGATAAAGCTCGATGTAGCTCCCGACCTCCTTCCTGGCCTGCTCGATCGTTTCCCACTCGGCTCGCCAGGCGCATCGCTTCTTGAACTGGCCGAACCAACTCTCGATGAAGGCCTGGGACTCGGGGTCGCGATAGCCGCCGCGGCGGTGGGTGATCCCTCTGGCCGACAGGTGTTTCCGGAAGTCCCGGGAGGTGAACTGCGAACCGTTGTCCGTCCCGAGCGTGAGCACACCAGGCGCCACGGCCCGTTCGAGGACGGCTCGCTCCAGGACCGCGATCGCCTCGTCGTCTCGGCAGCGAAGATCAAGGCTCCAGCCGGCGATCTCCCTCGTGCAGCAGTCCACCGCCACGTGCAGGTAGACCCATCCGTGTTGAGCGGTCCAGACCTTGGTCATGTCCATGTGCCAGAGCTCATCGGGACGCCGCACCCGGAAGTAGCCGGGTCGCCGGCGACGATCAGCGTTGCGGGATCGCTGGAGCAGCTTGTGGGCACGCATCACCCGCTGCGCCCGTTTGCGATTCACCGTGGTCCCGAGCTCCCGGGAGGCAAGAGCTGCGACCATGCGGGTGCCATCGGTTGGGTTGGTTTTAGCCACCTCCACGATCGCGGCGTCATCCGGACCCACTCGGCCCGGACCCGCACCTTCGGGGCGCTTCGTCGGCGTGCGGTAGATCGCCTGACGAGAGATCTGCATGACGCGTGCGACCGTCGCGGGGCGATGGCCCTTGGCGACGAGCTCGCGGGACCGGGCAACGCGCCGATTCACTCCCAGCCCGCAATGCTTCCCCCGCGACCTCCAGCTCATAGGTCTTGCGCCCAAGGGCACGTTCGAGCTGAGAGATCCGCTTCCTGAGCTCCTTGGCCTCTGTAGCTTCTGGTGTTCGAGACCTCGGGTTGGCCAGCGCGGCTTTGCCGCCTTCGAGCAGGCGGTCTCGCCAGTCGTAGTAGAGGGCCTCGGAGATCTCGTGCTCGCGGCACACATCGCGCACCGTGCGGTCCGCACGGATCCCGGCGAGCACGATCTCGGTCTTCTGCTCGGGCGTGAACACCCGGTAGGTGCGTTTCTTCTCGCTCACGATCATCCTCCTTCGGGCTGTTGTGAGCGACCATGATTCCCAAGCTCTTCGGCTCAGGCAAGTGTCAACGTAGGGACGGGGTCCTCGTCACCTCGCGCCCTGGGGAATCGGCTCGTTGGGATCCTGCATGGCTGCCTCGTGCACGGAGAGCTCTACCGGGAAGACATCGCTTGGCCGATCTCGGACGCCAAGGCGGCTTGACAATTAGAGGCGTGGGATATCTAGCCTCGCCCCCTGGTTTCTTCGCCCGTCGTCCCCCGTGTTGGCGAAGGGTCGCTGCCTGAACCAGGATCCCTGGCCCGTACGAGATTGACCGGGCGGAGCAACCGGGAGGGAATTGCCGGTACCTCCTCCGCAAGTCGCGCAGCAGCTCTTATCAGACTCCAGCATCCTCCGCGATCGAGTGCACCTTCGAAACCAAGGCGTCGAACGCCTCGCCCTGCAAGTTCGCGGGGAAGCCCTCATCGTAGGGATACAACCCCAGGCGGACTGTGCCGTTTTCATCGAGGAATATCCCCTGACTGCTTACCGCCCGGTAGAAGCCTTCGGCAGCCTCAGCCTTGTTGCCGGTCACACCGAATTCGGGGACGCCATCGCCTTTCAATCGAAGGAAGAACAGACCATGATCCCCGGCGATACCGTCAGCGATGTGCTCGATGGAATCCTGGTATGCGATTGGACCCAATTCCAGTCTGACAAGGCCACCCTTTGCCACGCCGTCGCCGGCAAGTACGTCATCCACGCGCACGGAGGCGAGCACATACTTCACTGCCCCGCCGTACTCGAGATCGTCGAGAGCGTAGACGCGACCAGTCTCAACCGACTCGACGGTTCCCTCCAGGACCACCGAGGCAAGGCTCGTCATGTCGACAAGCCCCGGGTAGTTCTCTACCTCGCGTGCCTCGATCCAGAGCGCTTCCCATGATGCCGCGGAGTCGCGGGCTCCCTGGACTGCTTGCGTGGGCACCGCAACTGCAGCCTCTCGCTCCGATCGATCCCCGCCCTCTCGAACACCGCGGCGAGAAACCAGCGCGACGGACACGACAACGACGGCGACAGCGATTACCGATCCGATCGCCATTCGGGCTCCGCGACCTGCTTTCGGGTGATCGAACCTGGAAGTAGTGGACATCAGGAGTCTCCCTCTCCGCCCTTACGCCGGTCCGGATGACGGCGTGTAGTAATCGTTGACCTGGTCCTTATCATGGGCCGTGAGCGAAGTGCTGTTCTCAACAGGTCGCCCCAAGCATGAGTCAGAGTTGGACGAATGCTGCAGGCCGAAGGTGTGACCGAACTCCTCGCACGCAAGACTTCGGCGCTCGGCCGCGGTGTCGTAGAACTCCGGATAGACGCTGGAATGAAGGTTGTACTCAAGCAGCACGCCGAAGCACCACTTGTCTGGATGCGTCCCGCCAAGCGTCGCTGAACTTGGGCAGTCGACCTGCGCGATCCATCCAGTGTTCCCGTAATCATTGTCCAGGACCCTGACGTCATAGTTGGTGTCATCGACAACGTGAATCACGGGATCGAGCGGCTCGTAGTTATTGTCGATGGACCATATCGTCATGTCGTAGCGCTGCGTATCAACGTTCTTGAAGTCGACGTGATGATGCCCGTTGTTCGCGACCCAAGGACCACCAGTCGTCGATCCGAA
>JANMPG010000157.1:0-8963 GCA_031369745.1 Actinomycetes bacterium | reverse complement strand
TACAGCCGAGCGTCGACCTGCCGCTGCCGTTCCGCTCAATCCTCGAGCACCTCCCGGTGGTGGTCTATGTGGACTCCGACGACCTGCCGGTGCCGCGCACGCTCTATGTGAGTCCGAACGTAGAACAGATCCTCGGCTACCCATCAGACGTCGTGCTCGCCCTCGGCGACCGGTGGCTTACGACCGTGCATCCCGACGACGTCGAGCGGGTGACCGCAAGCCTCGCGGAAGGTGCATCCCGGGGGGAGCCGTTCCAGATGGAGTACCGATCCCTCCACCGAGACGGGCACGTTGTGTGGATCCGCGACAGCGCGAGTCCGGTCATCGATCCGCCAACCGGCCGTCGCCTCTGGCACGGCGTGATCGAGGACATCACGGGACAGGTGGCTGCCGAGGCGCAGCGAGACGCGACGGACACGCGCTACGGGACATTGCTGGAGAGTCTTCCCGCCATCGTGTACGAGATGGACCCCGATGACGATCGACGCACGCGATACGTGAATCGCCAGATCGAAGAGACCCTCGGCTACACGATGCAGGAGTGGCTCGATCAGCCGGACATGTGGATGGAGCTCCTCCACCCCGACGACCGAGAGCTCGAGCTGGCCGCTCACGACCTGCACTCGGCCACGGGAGATCCCTGGCAGCGCGACTATCGGTTGATCGGCGCTCAGGGCCAGGTCGTGTGGGTGCGCGACCAAGCCAGGCTGGTTCGCGACGACGACGGCAACCCTCTGCAATGGCAAGGCGTCATGGTCGACATCACCGCGCAGAAGGTGGCTGAGCTGGAACTCGTGCAGGCGCACGAGGAGCTGGAGTACCGGGTTCGAGCCCGCACCGCCGCCCTGCAAGACTCGAACGACCTGATGGGCATCGAGATCGCCGAGCGACAGCGGGCGCAAGAGGAGCGCGAACGCTTCGAAGCGCAGATCGGCCACATCCTCGACAACGTTCCCGCGGTCGTCTACCTGTGGCAGATGCGGGAATCCGACGATGGCGGCTTCTCTACGTTCATCACCCCGCAGATCGCCGAGATGCTCGGCTACACCCAGGCGGAGTGGGAGGATGGCGGGTGGCGCGGGCGCGTGCACCCGCACGACCGCGATCGCGTGGACGCGGCAGCCGAGCGAAGCATCGAGCTGGGCGAGCCCTTCCAGATGGAGTACCGCTACCTCGCGAAGGACGGGCGAGTGGTGTGGGTCGTTGACCACGCGACCCTGCAGCGTCGCAACGACCGTGGTGAACCGCTGTTGTTCGAAGGGGTCATGCTCGACGTCACAGCGCAACGCGAGGCGGAGTCCAGGGCGCTGGACGCCGATGCGCGGTTGCGCTCGATCATCGATCGCGGACCTGTCGTGCTGTACAGCTTTCGGGTCGCCTCGTGGGATCCGCCCACGCTTGAGATGGAGTACCTCAGCCCGCAACTGTCGGTGATCCTCGGCATCCCGACCGAGGAGTTCGTTCCCGACGCGATGCGGTGGTTCGACATGGTGCATCCCGACGACCGCGCCTCGGTTGAGATGCGTTCGCGCGTGGATTGGCAGGCCGGGGCGGACTGGGCGGGCGAGTACCGAGTGATCGCCGCCGACGGACGGGTCGTGTGGCTGGCCGACCGCGGTGGCTGTGTCGAGCGCGACGAACACGGCCGGCCCCTTCGATTCCTGGGCGCCGTGTCGGATGTCACGCAACGGCGCGAGCATCTCGCCGATATCGAGAGGGAACTGCGCGACCTACGAGCGGTCACCGAACTACAGCCGGGCATCGCGTGGAGCGAATCGGTCGACGTCCGCACGGGCGCGGCACGCTACACCTACATCTCTTCGGCAGCGACCGAGATCATCGGGCTCACCCCGGAGCAACTGATCGCCGAGGCGATGCACTTTCCTCGATTGGTGCACGCCGAGGATCGTGATCGGGTGCTGGCCGGTGTCGCCGAAGCCAACGAGTCGGGCGTGTGGCAGGACACGTACCGCGTCGTGCGTCCCGACGGTGCCATCCGCTGGCTGCATGGGCGGGGGCGCAGGGCGACCCCGCACGAGATCGAGCCCGCGATCTGGCACGGCGTCACGATCGATGTGACCGCGCAGATCGAGGCCGCGCAGGCTGCCGGGCGAGACGGCCTCGACGCCTGGGCGATCCCCCCGGCGAACTAGCTCGGCGCGAGCACTCGGGCGCGTTGCGGCAGGTACTGCCACAGGTGCTCGGGGATCTCCACGGTGCCGTCGGCACGCTGATGGTTCTCCAAGATCGCGATCAGCGTGCGCCCGATGGCGGTCGCCGTGCCATTCAAGGTGTGCAGCGTTTCCACGGAGCCGTCGGAGCGGCGCACCCTCGTCTGCAACCGCCGCGCCTGATAGTCGGTCGTGTTCGAGCAACTCGTGAGCTCGCGGTAGCGCTGCTGGCCGGGCAGCCACCCCTCGATGTCATACTTCTTCGCCGCGGGCGCGCCGAGGTCGCCGACCGCAACGTTGACCACTCGGTAGGGCAGATCCAGCGTGCCGATCACGGCCTCTTCGACGCTCACCAGGTACTCGTGCTCGTCCCAGCTGCTCTCGGGCGTGACGAACGCGAACATCTCGACCTTATCGAACTGGTGGACACGGAACATACCGCCCATGTCCTTACCGTAGGTGCCCGCCTCACGGCGGAAGCAACTCGAGTAGCCGGCGTAGCGAAGCGGCAGCGCCGACTCCTCGACGATCTCGCCCATGTGCAGCGCGGCCAGCGGCACCTCGGCGGTCCCGACGAGATACAGGTCGTCTTCGGCCATCTTGTAGATCTGCGCCTCGTCGCCGGGAAAGAACCCCGTGCCGTAGAGCGCTTCCTCGCGCACTAGCACCGGCGGGATCACCGGCAGGAATCCCTTCTCGATCAAGATGTCCATGGCGCTTCGCACCAGCGCGAACTGCAGCAGCACGATGTCGCCCATCAGGTAGACGAACCTGGAGCCACTGGTGCGCACGGCGCGCTCGATGTCGAGCACGCCGAGCAGCTCGCCCAGGGCAACATGATCGCGGATCTCGAAGTCGAACACCGGCGGTTCTTCGTGATTGCGCCGAACCTCGACCGAGTCCTCGTCGGTGAGACCATCGGGCGCGCTTTCGTGCGCGACGTTCGGGGTGGCCGCGAGCAACGACGTCAACATCGCCTCGGCGGAGGCCAGCTGGGGCTCGAGATCCTTCAGCCGACCACTGACGGCACCGACCTCGGCGATCAACGCTTGCTTGTCGTCACCCTGCGCGCCACCGATCGCCTTGGACGTGCGGTTCTGTTCGGCCCGCAGCTCCTCCACCCGAGTGGTGAGTTCGCGGCGGCTCGCGTCGGCGGCGAGGAGTTCGTCGACACGCTCGGGGATCCCGCGGCGCGCGAGCGCGGTCCGGAACAGCTCCGGGTCTTCCCGGATGCGTTTGATATCGAGCATCTACCTCACACCTTCACCTGATCGGGTTCCTTCTTGTCGGGGGCGGCCGCGCCCGCTGCATGCGAGCCGGCTTGACCGGACGACGAGGAGCCCGACGAGGCGCCGGTGTCCATGATGCTCTGTCCGTGGAACACGCCACCTTCCTCGACCACGAGGGTCTTGGAGGTGATGTTGCCGTCGATGCGACCACCCTTGGCCAGGTGCGCCTTGTCCTTGACGACGATGTTGCCGGTGAAGCGGCCCGCCACACTCACGTTCTGCGCGCGGATGTCGGCCTCGACCTGGCTTTGTGGCGACAGCGTGACCTCGCCATCGGCGTTGATCTGGCCTTTGACCTGTCCATCGATGCGCAGGCTGCCCGCCGACACGACATTGCCTTCCAAGCGCGCGCCTGCGCCGACGATCGTGACCTCGCTGTTGTCCGCCATGTGTCCGTCCTTTCGCTCGCGCTGTGGGGGTGTGCTGCCGGCGGTGGCTGTAGCCGCCTCCGCGTCTTCTCGTCGCCAGATCATCGCGCCGCCGCCGCTTCCTGCTCGTCGTGCATCGCCTGCCGGATCGCCTCTTCCTCTTCGCTCGAAAGGTTGTAGGTGCTTCGCCCCACGACGACCGGCTTGGCGTACACCCGCGTCTCCTGCCGACCGTTGATCGAGGTCAACACGACGCCGGTGGCGTGGTCATCGAGCAGCGCGCACGAGAACGACAGCCGGCCGCCCACGTCTTCGAACGCGTCGTAGCGCAAGACGCCGATGCGCCGCACGCTGCCTTCGATCTGGACCTGCTGGCGCTTGTCGGTGGCGTTGAGGGACCGCACGGCCTGCTCGAGGCGGTCGATCTTGCCGAGCAGGGCCCCCACGGCGTCGTCGCCGGAAAGCTCCGAGGGTTGGGCGCCCCCTCGGGCTCCACCGAGCACGACGAACAAGATCGCGAGCAGCGACAGCCCGATCGCGATCATCGCGACCAGCGTCAGTGTGCGGTCCGACAGGGTCAAGGCTGGCTCCTCGAAAGCTTGGGAACCGCAGCGTACGAGCGGTTATCCGCCAAGGGTCCGCAGTATACGCCGATGCCGCCGCGCGCTCAGGAGATGTCGCGGCGGCGAAAGACCACGAGGGCGATGCCGAGCAGGGCCACCACGTAGACGCCCACCACGACGGGCGCCCGGGCCACGCTCATCAGCACGGTCGGATCGGTGTAGCTCGAACCCGAGTACGACCTGGTGGAGTAGTCCAGGATCGGATCCTGACTCACGACCACGATGCCGGCGCGGATCAGCAGCCACCCCTGGATCGAGGGACGGAACCCCGCGATCACTCCTTCGAACAAGATCAGGTAGCCGAAGAGCACGCCGAGCGCCGCGACGGTCGAGCGACCGATCATGGCGAGCGCCAGACACACCGCCGCGAACGCCGTCGCCACCACCGATGTGCGAAGCAGTGTCTGTGCGACGTCGGTCCACAGCCCGCTCGGAGTGAACGCCGTCGTTCCTCTGGTCGTTGCCCCGAGCCAAAAGACGCCGGCGAACACCGCCTGCAATGCCACCGTGATCGCGAGGGCGAACGCCACCACGACGACCGCGCGCGCCAAGAGGACCCGGATCCGGCGCGGCTCCCACGTGAGCAGCGTGGTCATCGTGTCACTCGTCCAGTCGGCCCCGCCGAGGGACGCGCCCAGCAGTGCCCCGAGCAAGATCACGAAGGTCGAGATGCCCGAGATGATCTCGCTGAGGTCACGCAATTGGATACCCGCGTCCTCGATGTAGGGAGCGGAGTTGTCCCGGCAGAACTGCTCCAAGGTGTCGTAGCCGCTCGGCAACCCCCCGGAGCCGAGGTATTGGCCCTTCATGCACCGGCCGAGCTGCCGGTCGTAGTCGGCCTGCGCCTGGCTGAGCTGTGTCTGGCTCGGCGGCGAGGAGAACCCGGCGGCGATGCCGAGACCGACGACGATCGCAAGCACGCCGGCGACGACGACCATCGGCACGATCCGGCGAGACCGCGCACGCAGGAGCTCCGAACGCAGCAGGCGCATCAGTCGCCGACCCCTTGGTCTTTGGTGAGCTCCAGGAAGACGGTCTCCAGATCCACCTCATCGGGACGCAGCTCCGTGACGTACAACCCGGCATCCGCGAGCGTTCGACTGACGCGCTCTGCCTGGTCCGCCGCAACTTCGACCTTCAGCGATCCGGCCGCCGGCGACACGCCGAACCCGGCGTCGGTCAGCGCACGTTGTCCCGCCGCGAGATCGGCAAGCTTCACGATGAGCCCGCGCCCACCGCTCGTCGCCAACACCTCGTCGACGGGGCCAGCCTTGATCAAACGCCCTTTCGCGATGATCGCCACGTGGTCCGCCGTCTGCTGGACCTCAGACAAGATGTGGCTCGACACGAAGACGGTGCGACCCTCGGCGCCGAGCGAACGTAGCAACTCGCGCACATCGACGATGCCCGCAGGATCGAGGCCGTTGGCGGGCTCGTCCAAGATCAGCAGCGCGGGGTCGCGCAAGAGGGTGGCTGCGATCGCCAACCGCTGCTTCATGCCGAGCGAGTACGTCTTGACCAGATCGCCGGCGCGCTCGCTCAACCCGACTCGGTCAAGCGCGGCGTCGATCGCGACATCGCCTTCGCCGTGGATGCGCGCGAGGATCTCCATGTTCCGCCGTCCGGTGAAGCGCGGAAACATCGCCGGGGCTTCGACGATCGAGCCGACCCTGCCGATCACGCTCGGCAGGGCGTGCTGCACATCCGCCCCGAGCAGCGACATGCGCCCCTGGCTGGCGCGCACCAATCCGAGCAGACACCGGATCGTCGTGGTCTTGCCCGCGCCATTCGGACCCAGGAACCCGAACACACCACCGACGGGAACGGACAGATCTAACCCTCCCACCGCCACCGTGCGACCGCCGCGCAGTTTCCTATATTCCTTGCGCAGCCCCTCGATCTCGATCACCGACGTCATGTGGCGAGCACCCTACCCTGCGAGCACCGGGAACGCCGAGAGCGGCGGCCATCCGACCGCCGCTCTCCACGAGATCGTGACAGCGCTACTTCAGGAGCTTCTCGATGTTGAGACGGACGTCCGCCTTATCGACCTGCGCCTTGTCGGTGCCGGTACCTCCGTCCAGGCTGTCCTTGACGCCGTCGCGAGCGTAGATCGTGTCGTTGCCGCTGCCGGCCTTGATGGTATCGGCCCCGGCTCCGCCAGTGATGACGTTCGCCACCTTGGAACCGGTCAGCTTGTCCTTGCCCGACCCACCGATCAGGTTCTCGATGTCGGACTTGACGTTGTCCTGCTCACCGATCTGCCCGTCGTTCGGCTTGTTGTCGATCGTCACGACGAGCACCGCACTGCGAGACGCATACGTGACCGTGTCGGCACCCGCGAGCCCGTTGAAGGTGTCCTTGCCGGTGCCGCCGTCGAACACGTTCGCACCGGCGGTCCCCGTCAACGTGTCGTCGCCGCTGCCGCCTGTGAAGTTCTCCGTGTCGGTGCCGACGTTGTCCAGCTCGCCGAGCGACCCGTCGTCGGCAACGCCATTGGGCGTGACCGTCACGGCCGTCGAATGATCGGCGTAGGTCACCGTGTCGACCCCGTTGCCGCCGGTCAGCGAGTCTGCTTCAGTGCCGCCGGAGAGGAGGTCGTCGCCATCACCCCCGTCGAGGGCATCCGTGCCGATCGACGCGGTGAGCGTGTCGGCGCCACCCAGACCGTTCAGCGTGTCGTTGCCCGCAGACCCGTCGGTCAACACGTTGGCCGCACTGTTGCCGGTGATCACGTCGTGGCCCGCACCACCCGACACGTTCTCGATATCGGCGCCGATCATGTCGTTCTCACCCGACTGACCGTCGTTGGCCACGCCGTCGAGGGTCAGGCTGGTGTCGGCAACGTGGTCCGCGTAGCTGACGGTGTCGGCGCCCGCTCCGCCCGCGAACACGTTCGTCGCCGTCGTGCCGAGCAAGGCGTCGTTGCCGGCGCCGCCGGTCAGGTTCTCCACGTCGGCGGGGATGTTCTCCAGCTCGCCCGACGAACCGTCGTTGGCCACACCGTCGAGCGAGGCGGAAACCGCCGAGCTGTGATCGGAGTAGCTCACCGTGTCGATCCCGTTCCCACCGGTGTAGGTATCGGTCCCGCCCTTGCCGAGCAACGTGTCGTCGCCGTCGCCGCCGACGAGGTCGTTCGCGGCGATCGAGCCGGTCAGGCTGTCGGCCAGCGCCGTGCCGGTCAGGTTCTCGACGTCGGCGCCCACGTTATCGGCCTCACCGACGGACCCGTCGTTGGCCGTCGCGTCGATCGTCACGGTGACGGCTGCCGCATGGTCGGTGTACAAGACGCGGTCGATCCCGGCGCCGCCCGCGAACGTGTCGTTGCCGGCCCCGCCGTACATCGTGTCGTCACCGTCACCGCCGTTGAGGACGTCGTTGCCCGTCGTCGCGATCAAGGTGTCGTTGCCGGCGCCGCCATCCAACGTGTCGTTGCCCGCGGGGCCGTCGGTCAACACGTTCGCGGCATCCGAGCCGGTGATCACGTCGCTGCCCCAACCGCCGTTGACGTTCTCCACGTCCGACAGCACGTTGTCGTATTCGAGGGCTTCGCCGTCGTTGGAAAGATCGTCGAGCGTGACCGTCACCGGTGCCACCCTGCCCGAGTAGTCGGCAAGGTCGGTGCCGTCGCCACCGCCGAGGACGTCCGCGCCGGCGCCACCGTCGAGCGTGTCGTCTCCGCCGTAGCCCTGCAACAGATCGGAATCGGTGCCGCCCTTGAGCGTGTCGCCAGCGGTGCCGCCGTTCAACTGATCGTTGCCGGCACGGCCGTACTCCGTCGCCCCACCGTCGATGCTCGTGATCACGTCGTCGCCGGCGCCACCGTCCAGGAAGCCGCCCCCCGCGGCGTCGGTGATCGTGTCGTCGTCCAGACCGCCGAACGCGACGTCACCGCCGCCGATGCCGGTTTGGATCGTGTCGTTCCCATCGCCGCCGTCGAGGGTGTCGTTGCCGTCGCCGCCGTCGAGGCTGTCGGTGCCGGTCATGCCGTCGAGGACGTCGGCCCCAGCGTTGCCGGCCAGCGTGTCGTTGCCGCTGCCACCATCCAGGTAGTCCTGATCGTCGCCACCGCTGAGGGTGTCGTTGCCACCGAGACCCTGCAGGTTGTCGGTGCCGGCGTTGCCGCTCAGCGTGTTCGCGGCCAGGTTGCTGCCGGCCAGGTCGTCGTTGCCCGCCCCGCCGGTGATGTTCTCGATGTCGGACTCGATGCCGTCGTTCTCGCCGACCTCACCGTCGTTGTTGACGCCGTCGAGCGACACGTTCACGCGCTCCGTGCGCCCGGAATAGTCGACCGAGTCGACGCCGGAGCCACCGAAGTCGTAGTCGTCTGAGAAGTCGTCCGTGGACTCGTTGAACGAGTCGTCGCCGGCCTCACCCAGCGAGTAGTCGGAGCCAACATCGTTCGTGATCGTGTCGTTGCCTGCGCCGGCTTCGACGTAGTCGTTGCCGCTGCTCATGTTGAAGGTGTCGTTCCCGGCCCCGCCGTAGACATCGTCGCTGCCCGAGCCGGCG
>JANMPG010000134.1:0-33061 GCA_031369745.1 Actinomycetes bacterium | reverse complement strand
TGCAGCGATCGCTGGACGCGTCCGATCACGAGCGGCGGCGGATCGCGGGCGATCTGGACGATGGTCCGGTCCAGGAGCTGGCCGGTCTTTCGATGCGGGTCTCGGCGGCGGCAGAGAGCACGGCGGATCCCCAGCAACAAGAGGTCTTGCGCGAGACCGCGTCCGCCGTGCGGGGGAGCGTGCGGACGCTCCGCTCGGCGATCGTCGGCGTGTACCCGCCGAACCTGCAGACGGCGGGCCTCGGACCCGCGCTCGCGGATCTCACGTCGCGGCTGCCGCGCGAAGGCTTGGAGGTTGCGCTCGACGTCGCCGACCCCGCCGGGTACGGACCCGCGATCGACCAGCTGCTGTATCGCGTGTGCCAGGAAGCGCTGCGCAACGTGGAGAAGCACGCGGGCGCCTCCCACGTCACGGTTCGGGTTCGCCGCGAGGCTTCGCTTACCACGCTGGAAGTCATCGACGACGGGCGCGGCATCGACGCGAAGGCCGGCGCGGCGTCGCAGGGGCATCTGGGCCTTCGGATCGTCGATGACCTGGTTCGGGACGCGGGCGGCACGCTGTCGGTGTCGCCAGGCGAGGACGGCGGTACCGTCGTTCGCGTGGAGGTGCCGACCGCATGATCCGTGTCGCGATCGCCGACGATCACCGCGTGGTGCGGGTCGGTCTCGAGCAGTTGCTGGGGACCTTCGAAGACGTGGAGCTCGTCGGGAGCGCGGATGGGGGCGAGGCGGCCGTCGCGCTGTGTTCGCAGAGCGCGCCCGATGTCTTGCTGCTCGACCTGTCGATGCCGGACATCGACGGGATCGAAGTCACGAGGCGGCTCGCGACATCGAGCCCCGTCACGAGGGTGGTGCTGTTCACCTCGTTCAGCGATCGCGAGCAGATCGTGCGGGCGTTGGACGCCGGCGCGATCGGCTACCTGTTGAAGGACGCCGAGCCCTCGCAGATACATGCGGCGATCCAGGCCGCAGCACGGGGTGAGGCGCCCCTTGCGCCGAAGGCGGCGGCCGAGCTGCTGGCCTCTCGCGCTGAGCGAGGCACCGGTCAGGTGGAGCTGACCGCTCGGGAACGCGACGTGCTCGCGCTGGTCGTCGCCGGCGACGCGAACAAGCAGATCGCCCGCAAACTCGGTATCAGCGAAAAGACCGTCAAGGGGCACCTGACGAACCTGTTCCAACGACTCGGCGTTGCAGATCGCACCCAGGCGGCGCTGTGGGCAGAGCGGGCCGGCATCTTCCGCGACTAGTCCCGGGTCCATCGTCCCGTTGTGGCCGCGGTCGTGACGGGCCAACATCGAGGACATGGTGCGCAAGGTGTCGACCGCTGTCGTGGCGGTGTTATTGGGCTCAGCGCTCGCGCTGTCGTCTGCGTCCCCGGGGGTGGCCCGCGACGACGAGATGCGCAGACACGGCCCCTGCACCGGGCCGAGCGATTGGAGGCTCGAGGTTCGCAGGGAAGACGCACGCACGCTGCGTGTTCGCTTCCGGATCGACCACGGTCCCGCCGGGGCGACGTGGGAGTTGTTCCTCTCGGACAACGGCGCACGCTTCTTCGCCGGCACTCGCACATCCGATGCCGGCGGCGAGGTGCGCGTGGCACGCCCTGCGAAGGATCGAGCCGGCACCGATCGAATCAAGGCCTACGGCTACAGCCGGGCCACGGGCGAAGTCTGCTCGGGATCGCTCCCGTATGACCGGTGAGATCCCGCTTCGGCGTCGACAAGGTCCCGGGATGGTCGTCGCGTTGTGAACGAGACCGATGGGCCGTCACGCTTCCTGCATGCGCCGGATCGGCCGGCCGGTAAGGGAGGGATCGAGATGTTCGAGCGGATGGTCCGGATCGCGATCGCGGGAGCGTTGGCGGTCACGATGGTGGGAACCACGAGCGCGTCCGCCAAGAGTGGCGACGTGATCCGCCAAGGCGCGTGCAGCGGAACGAGCAACTGGAAGCTGAAGCTCTCACCGCAGAACGGCAAGATCGAAGTCGAGTACGAGGTCGACTCCAACCACGTCGGTCAGACGTGGAAGGTTCGACTCTTCGAAAACGGAAACCAGATCTTTGCCGGCAATCGCGTGACGCAGGCTCCGAGCGGGTCGTTCACCGTCCGCGTGCTGGCGGCGAACACCGCCGGAACCGACGCCTTCAAGGGGCGTGCCACCAACGTCGCGAGCGGTGAGGTGTGCAGAGGCAGCGCATCGATCGGCTGAGCGACCTGAGGCCGCATCGCAAGAGGCGCCCCCGAGGGGGCGCCTCTTGTTGCTGATCGAGCGAACCCACGGCTAGTCTTGACTGTCGCCGCCCCCGCTCGAGTCCGTCGTTGGAGTCGAGTCGCCCTGGTTGTCGCCATCGTTGCTCGTCGTGTCGGCCGAGTCGTCCTGGCTGTCCGTCCCGTCACTCCCGGAGTCCGTCGTTGGAGTCGAGTCGCCCTGGCTGTCGCCGTCCTGTGTGGCGTCGCCCTGGCTGTCGCCGTCCTGCGCGTCGCCGCCCTGGTCGTTCTCGTCGGTCGCATCTTGCGTCGGGTCGGTCGCGTCGCCCTGGCTGTCGCCGTCCTCGACCGCGTCTTGGGTATCGCCCTGGTCCCCGTCGTCGATCGTCAGACCCACCCATCCGGCCACGTTCGAGGCGGACTTCTGCAAGGGGTCGGGAAGCCCACCGGCGTACGCCACTCCACCGAACAGGGTGAACAGGACGGTCACCGGTGCGAAGACCTTGAGTGCGAGTGTTCCTAGGTTGCGGTCTTTCATCTGAGCGCTCCTTTGCTTCGGCAGCCGCGACACCTGTGAGACAGGTGCGTCGGCGTTGCTGACCGGCCTTGCGACCGGGTCGCCGTTGTCGGCAAGGAGGTGGGCGGACGCGATCATGGCGGCGATGTGGTCGTTCTCACGGGCCGGCGTCCGCGTGGGAAACGCGGTGCGGAGCCCGTCGACGAACGCCGTGAGCTCGGGCGATCCCACCCCGTCGGGCTGGCTGCCATGCAGCAGCCGCTCGAACTCCTCGTCGTGATCTCGAGTACCCATCTCATCTGGGGGAACGCTCGAGGGGCTCATATCGTCACGGCTCCTTCGGAAAAAGTCTTGCGTAGCGTCGCCAAGCCGCGCGATTGCAGCATCTTCACGGCGCCCGGGCGGCGCCCGAGCACCTGCGAAACCTCGTCGATCGACAGGTCGCCCAAGATCCGAAGCAGCAGCACGTCTCGCTGATCGACGGTGAGACGGCCGAGAGCATCGCGCACGACGTCGGCGCCGAGCAGAGCCATCGCCTCGTCCTCGGCGTTGCCCACCGGCGCGAGCGCCAGGAGTGCCGCATCCGCGGTGGCGTCAACGGGGCGTCGCGTGCGGCGCCGCGCGCTGTCCACGACCAGGTGACGAGCGATCGTGAAGAGCCACGTACGGAAGGACGCCTCGCTCCCGGTGAACGATCCCAGGTGACGAACGACGCGCAGGTACGTTTCACCGACCACATCGTCGACGTCGGGCACCCCTCGAGCGCGCAGGTAACGCGCGAGGATCGGCGCGGTCTCTCGGTAGAGCTCCCCCCACGCCCAGTCGCCGCCGGCCTTGGCCGCATCCAGCGTCTGATCGAAGCGGTTGCCGAACCCGGACCGTTCCTCGTCGTGAGGTGTCGGGGAGACGGACATCGCCCTGCTGTCATCGGCCACAGGGGCGCGTGGCTACAGGGTTTCGGCCATATCAAGCAGGAACCGTGACACCTGTCACGGTTCCTGGCGGTGGCCGATGCTAGGCTCGCCGAACATGGAAGTCGCAGCTTTGTGGACCGCGATCGGCGTCGTTGCAGCGACCTCGCTGGGTACGCTGTTCTATCTCGGCGCGCGCATCGACTCGCTTGGTTCCCGCATGGACGCGCGGTTCGACGCGATGGCGGCCCGAACCGACGCCGGCTTCGATGCGGTGGACGTGCGCTTCGATGCGCTCACTGGGCGGCTCGACGCGCGGGTCGATTCCTTGACCGAGCGCGTCGATGCCCTGAACGGTCGCACTGACGGACTGAGCACCCGCATCGACGCCCTGACGGGTGAGATGCACGCCGGCTTCGACCGACTCGAAGCTCGCCTCGGCAGGTCGGGGCAAGACTCGGCTCCGATCTAGACGAGGCGATCAGTCGACCGGCAGGCCGCGGACCTGCAGGTAGTGGTGCCACAAGATGCGGGCCGCGACTGCGCGGAACGGGCGCCACCGCTCGGCCGTGGCTTCGAGTTCGTCCTGGCTCGGTTTGCCCGAGGCACCGGTGACTTCGGCCGCTGCGGTCACCAAGGCGAGGTCCCCGTGCGGCCACACGTCGGGGCGCAGCAGGCACATCGTGAGGTAGATGTCGGCGGTCCAGCGGCCGATGCCACGATGCTGCGTGAGCGCGTGGCGCACCTCGTCGTCGTTCAGGGTGGCGAGCGCGTCAAGGTCGAACCCGTCGAGCATCGCGTCGGCGAGTCCGCGCGCGTAGCCGGCCTTCTGACGGCTGAACCCGACCGCGCGAAGCTGGGCGTCATCGAGTTCCAGCAATCCGACCGGGGTGACATCGCCGAGCCTGACCACCAGCCGGTCGAAGGCCGCTTGTGCGGACGCAAGCGACACCTGCTGCTCCAAGATGAGATGCACCAGGCTCGCGAACGATGGATCACGCGCCCACAACGGCGGCGGACCGAAGCGCTTGACGGAGGCGCCGAGCGCGGGGTCGGCCGTCGCCAGAGCCTTCGTCGCGTGCAGCAACCTGCGTCGAGTAAGTGCGGTCGATCGCACCTGCGCCAGGGTACGGGCGCGACGCCTCCGAGCGCCTGTTAGCCCCGGGTGTAGCCGCTGGAGCTGGACGCGCTTGCACCTGCTGCCATCGCCGCAGCGCCGTCGGCGGTTACCGCGTACCAGACGTTGCCGATCCCCTCGCCGTTGGCATCCCCCGGCGCGGTGTCGCCGCTGTACAGGTACAGCGGGTGCCCGTCATAGGTGACCTGGGTGGTTCCGTCGTCGCGGGCGGTGGTGCCGAGCTTGCCGGCCTCGACACCGGTTCCGGCGGTCGCGGTGCCGTCGGTGCTCAGCGCCGGCCACGTGGGCGCGCACGAGCCGGTGCACGTGCTGGTTGTGCCCGTGTCGTTCTTGAACAGGTACAGGGTGCGCCCGTTGCCGTCCACCAACACCGTGCCGAGGTCGCCCACAGCCGAGGTGGACACCGTCGTCGCGCCGGTGGCGGCACCGGTCGATGAACCTCCACCCCCGCCGTATCCGCCAGAGGACGACGATGAACAGGCGGCGAGTACCAGGGTCATTGCCGCGGTGGCGACGATCGATCGGGTCCGCATCACGGCGGTCTCCTTCCCAGGCTTCATCGAAGCACTACGAACGGCTGCGTAGTCCGGTTCGGGCGCCTGCGATACTTCCGCCCCGTGGATCCTGAAGAAGAGGCGCAGCTCGAGGTTGCCGCCGCGCCCGCGGGCGTGTTCGCAGGTGAGCAGGGCAGAGACTTCAAGACCCTCGCCGCCGGGACCGCGCAGAACATCGTCGGCCTCATGGTATTCGTCGTTGGCACATTCGGGGCCAACGTCTTGATCTCGCGTGCGTTCGGCACGAGCGGACCCATCGCGCTCGCGATCGTCACCCTTGGGTCGCAGTTCGCATTCATCGCGGCTGCGGGCACCCGGTTCGGCATGGACATGGCCTCGGTGCGATACGTCGCGATCGAGGTAGGTGCCGGGCATCCGGGTCGGGCTCGCCCCGTCGTCACCCGAGCCGCTGTGATCGCCGGCGTCGTGTCGGCGGCGATGGCCGCCCTGGCGTTCTCGCTGGCCGGGCCTATCGGGCGCGCGTTGGGCTCACCGGAGACCGCCACCCGATCGATCGACGCGATCCGCGCCGGCGCCGTTGCGATCCCCTTCGTCGCGCTGACCTACACGTGGCTCGGCGGCAGCCGTGGTCTGAAGGTCATGAGCCACACACTGTACGTGCAGTGGGTCGCGCAGCCATTGCTGTGGATCGTGCTGATGCTCGCGTTGTGGCGAGTGTTCGACAAGACCGAGGCCGTCGCGGTGTGGGCGTACGCCGGCTCGTGGGTCATCGCCGCCGTGGCGGCTCGCTTCTTCTGGCAGCACATCAGCGCTCGGTTCGAGCGCGAAGAGCCTGCGCCCGGGCTTACTGGCTTGATCGTTCGCTACGGCGCTCCCCGAGCGACCGCCGCGCTGCTGTCGCAGGGGCTGTTCTGGATCGATTTCTTCGTCGCCTCGGCGTTCGTGTCCTCCGGCTACGTGTCGACGACCGAGATCGGCGTGTATTCGGCGGCCGTTCGCGCCGCGCTGATCATGGTGCTGTTCCTCACGGCGGTGTCCTACGTGTTCGCACCGTTCGTGGCCGACCTGCATGCGCGCGGCGAGACCGCGCGGCTCGACGCGCTCTTCAAGACGATCACCCGCTGGACGATCGCCGGCACGATCCCGGTGCTGCTGCTGATGCTCGTGGTCCCGGCCGAGATCCTGCGCATGTTCGGTAAGGCCGACTTCGCAAGCGGCGCCCAGGCGCTTCGGATCTTGGTGGTCGGCCAGGCGATCAACGTCAGCGTCGGCGCGGCGGGGTTCGTGCTGATCATGGCGGGCCGCACCGGTTGGGACCTCGTCGTGTACATCCTGTCGGCGCTGCTGGACCTCGCCTTGTCGATCGTGCTGGTACCGAAGTTCGGCATCTCGGGCGCCGCCGCGGCGCAGGCGATCACGATCGCGTTGTCGAATTGGTTGCGCCTGGTGTTGGTGCGGCGGTTCGTCGGCATCTTCCCGTGGGATCGAAGCTACGTGCGGCTTGCCGTGCCCGCCGGGGCGTGCGCCGTGGCCATGATCGCGACGAACGCGCTCGTCGGTTCCGCGGCGTGGTACCTGCAGATCGTGCTGGTCGGTGCGATCGGAACGGCTGTCTACCTGCCGATCCTGCTGGCGCTCGGGCTCACCGCGAGCGAAAAGGTGGCGCTGACCAACGGTCTTGCTAAGCTTCGTGGTCGTCCTGCTGTTGGCTGAAAACCGCCCTCGTCAGCCGGGCGAGCGAGTCGTCGCCGGGCCGCGGGCGTCGGGCACCACGACGAGGTGCCGTCTGCCGTTCTCGGGCACCGGTCGTTCCGCGAGGAGCCGGTCGACCAACGTTTGGAGCTCGGCGAGTCGCCAGGACAGCAGCTCTTTTCGAGCGGCGTCACCGGCGTCGCGCTCGGCGATCTCCGCCCAGCGCGCGTCGAGCTCCGCGGCCATCCGGCGCTCGAGCCGGCGTCCACGGGCATATGCGACCGTGGTCACCATGGCGAGCGCTGCGGAGGCCGACACCACACACAAAACGACGATCGTGACGGAAACGGACGGCGTCGCCACCACGTCTCCGAACAGCACGAGCGAGCTCGCATGGACGCGCGCGGTCTCAAGCACCAACTGGATCGAGATGGCGCACCAGACCACGGCCAGCACGATGGGGAGTACGAGCATGCCGTTTGTGATGGTGCGCCGCTACCGCCGAACGGTCAACGGTGAACGTCCCTACCGCATCTGCGGCACGAAGGCAGCGAGTTCCGTCATGGCAGCCTCGACGTCGCCCACGCGCACGATCGGATCGCGGTCCAGATCGTCGCGGCCGAGCTCCCAGGTGCCGATGCCGATCACCGGCGTGCCCATCTTCAGGGCGAGCGCGATCTCCGACAGCGTGCCGAACTCGCCCCCCACCGCGATCACCACGTCGGCGCTGCGCGCGACGATCGCGTTGCGTGCCTCGCCGAACCCGGTCGCGATCGCAACGGTCAGGTGACGCGACGCGATGTCGCGGTCATCGCCCGGCAAGATGCCGATCGACACGCCGCCGGCAGACTCCGCGCCGCGGGCCGCTGCGTTCATGACGCCTCCCAGGCCCCCGCAGACCAGCACGCAGCCGGCCTCGGCGAGCGCGCGGCCAAGGTCTTCGGCCGTGCCGAGTTCCCATTCGGTCGCGTTGGTCGCGCCGATCACGGCGACGTAGGCGGCAGCCATCGCCGCCGAGTATCCCAGGGTGAGACTCGGGCTCTCTACAGCTTGGGATAGCGAAGCGGCAGACCGGCGAGGCCGGGGTCGGCCGACACGAGGTTCCAACCACCGAGGCTGGTCACGACCAGGCGATCCAACCCCGCGCCGACGAACACGGGATTGGCGGGCTGGTTCAGCACGACGCCGTCGGGATCCTCGGCCCAGATCTCCGGCGAGCCACCCGGCGCGATGCGCCAGATGCGGTCGGGCCGGTAGCAGCCGACGAACATCGTGCCGTCGAGCGCGAGGGCGACGCCATCGGGCTGCGAGCCCGTGAGGTCGACCTCGGCGCTCGGTGACCCCGCGGCGCCGTCGTCGAGGATCGGCACGCGCACCACCCGGCGCTGCCTGGACTCGACCACTAGCAGCGCGTCGCCCGCGGCCGTCACACAACATCCGTTCGGAAACGCCGGGACCGCATCGGTCCACACGGTCGTCGCGCCATCGGGCGTGACGCGGAACAGTAGCCCATCGTCGGCGCCCCACTCGCCCGAGTCGGTCACGTAGAGGTTGCCGGCCTCGTCGAAGGCCGCGAAGTTCGGTACGCGCAACGGGTGCTCGGGCGTGCCGCTCGAGTAAGCCGTCACGGCGCCGGCCGCATCGATGCGCACGATCTCGCCCCGCCCCATGTCACACCCGTACACCGCCCCGCTGCCGTCGACCGCGATGCCGAACAGGAAGCCGCCGGTGTCGGCGATCTGCTCCACGGCGCCGTCCAGCGAGATCGCGTAGATCTGCCCGGCCTCCCCACCGGCGTACAGACGCCCGTCGGGTCCCCACGCGGCTCCTTCGGGGTGGTCCAGTCCTGTCGCAAGCGTCGAGAAGCGGTCCAGCTCCACCTCATACCTCCTGCTCGAACGTCGTCACCAGGTCGATGACCCGTTGGGTCTGGATCTTCGGGCCGCTGGCACGGATCGTCCACACGACGTTGCCGCGCTGCCACATGGCCAGGTAGATCGGCACTTCTTCGTGGCAACAGCCGCTCGGCTCGTGCAGCCACATCGTCACGGAGCCCGGCAGGGCGGGATCCGTGAGGCTCGACGCCTCGCCGATCCACTCGACGGTGTGGGTCGCCAGCCAATCCAGGAAGCCCGTTGCGCCCTCGGGCGACTCGAACACCGCCTGGCGAACGACCACCCGCGAGAACCTGCCCCGAGCTCCCGTGTAGGTGCTCTGTGCGGCGCCGACGAACCCCGCCGTCGCCAGTGCGGCCTGCGCGTCGCCCGGATGCACGGCGTCGAACGCAGCCGACTCCGCGTCCAGGATCGCGTCGGCATGGTGCATGCCCGGCAGCGACAGCCGCGGGATGGTCACGTCGACGCCGACCCCGGTGGGCGATGCCTGTGGTGTGGCCGTGGCCTGCGTTGGGACGGTTTCTGCGCCCCCGCACGCCGTCGCCGCGACCACCGCGAGGATCAACAGGAGCCGCGTACGCCCCACGTTCACCCCGACCCGTGTTGCCCTGGACAGAGCATGGGCGCATGATACGGCCGTCCGAGGGTGCCGCTCCCTCGGCAAGGGGGAGACCATGCCGCAGGAACCGTTGGACATCGATCGCCTGTTCCGTCGGCGCATGCCGCGCCGCGAGCTGTTCCGCTACACGGGCATGGGGATCGGCGTCAGCGCGATCCTCGCGGCGTGTAAACAAGCCTCGACATCGGGCGGTATCGCGCCCTCAGGCTCGCCGCGACCGGCCATGACCGACGAGCCCGGCGGCCTGCAGGTGTTCGACTGGTCGGGGTACGGCAACGGTGACTACTACCCCAAAGAAGAGAAGCAATTCCTGTGGAAGCAGTACCAGGACGCCACCGGGGACACGCCGAAGTTCATCTTGTTCGAAAACGACGACACCGGGTTCACGAAGGTGGCGCAGGGTACGCACTACGACATCGTGCATCCGTGCGCGTACCGGTTCCAGGATTACGTGGATCTCGGCGTGCTGCAGCCGTGGGACACCTCGCAGATCCCCAACTTCTCGAGCCTGAACCCGACGCTGGAGAAGTTCGGCCAGATCGATGGGCAGCAGTACTTCATCGTCGAGGACTGGGGGTTCATCGCCCCGCTGTACCGCGCCGACAAGGTGGATCCGGTGGAGGACTCGTGGTCATTGCTGTTCGACGACCGCTACAGCGGCAAGATCTCGTGGATCGACACGCTCGAGATGCTCGTGATCGCCGGATTCCTCCAAGGCGTCGACAACCCCTGGGAGATGACCGACGACGAGCTCGCCCAGATGCGTGACTTCCTGATCAGCAAGAAGGGGCTGGTGAAGTTCTTCTGGAGCCAGTCCTACGAGCTGTTCCAGTCGTTCAAGCGCGACGAGACCTGGATCGGCTACGCCTGGCCCGACGCGTACGCGTACTCGAAGGGAGCGGGTCTCGACGTCGAGTACATGACGCCGAAGGAGGGGCGCATCACGTGGTCATGCGGGCTGGGGCTGTTCAACGACAGCGAGAACTACCAGCACGCGCACGCCTACGCCGATTCGTGGTCGAGCACGCAGGCCGCCGAGTTCCTCGAGGGCCTGTACTACTACGGACACGCGAACACCAACGCGGACCTGTCGGGGATCTCGGCGGACATCGTCAAGGCGCTCAGCCTGGACGATCTGACGATCTTGGATCCGCCGAACTCCAACCCCGAGTCCTACATCCCTCGCCGGCAGGTCTACGCCGACTACTGGGAACAGGTCAAAGCGTCCTGACCGGTGACGCGGGGGGAACCGGGTAGCGGCAGAGCGACCGCCGGCATCCTGTCGGGGCCCCTGCTGTGGTTGCTGTTGTTCTTCATCCTACCGGTGCTGTTCGTCGCGGCGTACAGCGTCGGGGCGCTGCACGTACTGCCGACCGACCCGAACGTGATCACGTTCGACAGTTGGTCACGATTCCTCGGTGGTAGGCATTCGATCTACCTCGGTCTGTTCTGGAAGTCGGTGCGGATCTCGCTGATCGTGTCGATCACGGTCGTGGTGCTGTCCTACCCGATCGGCTACTTCCTGGCGTTGTGCGTGCGCAAGCGCAAGTACGTGCTGTTGCTCGTGATCATCGCGCCGTTCTTGACGAGCTACCTGCTTCGCGTGCTCGCCTGGAAGGTGATCTTGGGCAGCAACGGCGTGGTCAATTCCCTGCTGTACCAGCTGCACATCCGTGACCCGGAGCACCCGATCGAGTGGCTGATCTACAGCCAGTTCGCCGTCATGCTCGTGCTCGCGTACGTGTGGATCCCGTTCGTCGCGCTGCCGATCTTCGTCAGCCTGGACAACCTCGACCGCTCGCTGCTCGAAGCGGCGGGCGACCTGGGCGCGAGCCGGTGGCGCACGTTCCTGCGGGTGACGTTCCCGTTGAGCAGGCCCGGGCTCGCGGCGGCGTTCGTGTTCGTGTTCGTGCCGACGATCGGGGAGTTCGTGACGCCGCTGTTGGTGGGCGGCACGAACGGCTACCTGTTCGGCAACGCGATCCAGGATCGGTTCACGGCGGCGTTGGACTGGCAGAGCGGCTCGGTGCTGGCGCTGTTCCTGCTGGGCGTGGTCGCGATCTTGATGGCCGTGTTCGGCCGGTTCGTCAACGTCCGGAACGTGCAGGCCTGATGGAACTCACCAGCTCACGCGGGGCGTTGTGGGGGCTCCGGTTGTTCTTCGTGCTGCTCGTCGCGTTCTTGTACCTGCCCCTGTTGGTGCTCGTGATGTTCTCGTTCAACAGCGGCGATGTGTCGTTCCCGCTGCAGGGCTTCACCTTTTCGTGGTATCAGAAGTTCGCGACGAACCCCGCGCTGCTGTCGGCGCTGCAGCGCAGCGCGATCGTGGCGACCTTCTCCTCGATCGTCGCGGTCGCCCTGGGCGTGCTCGCCTCCTACGCGTTGGTGCGCCGCCGGTTCCGTGGGAAGTCGGCGTTCTCGGCGCTGGTGTTCTCGCCGCTGGTCATCCCCTACCTGGTGTTCGGCATCGCGCTGCTGGTGCTGTTCACGGCCTTCGACAAGTTCCTGACCGCGACGACCGGCACCTACTTCGGGCTCGGGCTGCACTCGATCATCATCGGACACGTCGTGGTCGCGATCCCGTACACGATCTTGACGATCATGCCGCTGCTGGAGCGCCTCAGCGTCTCGTTGGAAGAGGCGGCCTGGGACCTGGGGGCGAGCCCCTGGAAGACCTTCTGGCGGGTGTCGTTCCCGCTGTTGTTCCCGGCGCTGCTGTCGGCGTTCTTGATCGCGTTCACGTTGTCGTTCGACGAGTTCGCGATCGCCTCGTTCCTGGCGGGCACCGAGCCGACGTGGCCGGTGTTCCTGTTCGCGCAGCTGCGCGTTCCCAGTCAGCTGCCGCAGCTCGTGGCGGTGTCTTCGGTGATCTTGACGGTGTCGATCGTCGCCGTCGTTGCCGCCGAGGTCGGTCGGCGCGTGTCGGAGAAGAAGTACGGCAACCTGCTCGGCTCCTAGTTCAGACGATCTGGCGCAGCAGCGCGCCCGCGGCGGCCTTGTCCAACGGCTCGTTGCCGTTGCCGCATTTGGGCGAGACCACGCACGAGGGGCAGCCGTCTCGACACGGGCAGTCGCGCAACCGCTCGGCCGTCGCGTGCAGCCACCGCTCTGCGGCGTGGAACCCGCGCTCGCTGATGCCCGCCCCGCCGGGGTAGCCGTCGTAGACGAAGATCGTGGTGAGACCGGTGTCAGGGTGCAAGGGGGTTGAGACGCCCCCGATGTCCCAGCGGTCGCACGTCGCGACCAGCGGCAGCAGGCCGATCGCGCAGTGCTCGGCCCCGTGGATCCCGCCGGCCAACTCGTGGGTCGTCACGCCCGCGCGATCCATCACGCGCCCGGGCAGCGTCCACCACACGGCGCGGGTGTGCAGGGTGACGGGCGGCAACGGCAGGGCCTGCTCGCCGACAACCTCGTTGGTCGACACCAGCTTGCGGACGAACCCGACGACCTGGTTGGTCACCTCGACGTCGCCGAAGCACAGGTCGGCGTCGCCGAGGGCGCGATGATCACGTTGGTCGACGATCGTGATGTCGGTCACGTCGCGCGCCTGGGTGTAGTAGTCGGGGTCCGCCTCGGCGACCAACGCCACCCGGGCGACCAGATCGAGCTGTTGCACGAGGTACTGCTCGCCTTGGTGCAGATAGACGGCCCCCGGGTGCAGGGTGCCGAACGCGCGGTGCTCATCCGAGGTGCCGAGCATCTCGCCGGTGTCGGCCAGCACGATCCGGTAGACGTTGCCACCGCCGGCGCGGATGTCGACGTCGCGGTGCGGTGGCGTCGAGCCGATGTCGTGCCAACGATCGGCGCGCTGTTTCAGCTCGCCGCGCGCCGCACTCGCGGCCAGCGCGCTCACGGCGTCGGGCCCGAAGAAGGTCTCGGCTTCGGCGTCGCTCAGGGGATACTCGCGCGCCGCGCAACGCAGGTGTGGCTCGCGCACGTACGGGTTGGTCGGGTCGATCACCGCGGCCTCGGCCGGCAGGTCGAACAACTCCGTGGGGTGCTGGGCCAAGTATTGATCGAGCGGGTCATCTTGGGCGACCAGCACGGCGAGCGACTCGTCGCTGCGGCGCCCCGCCCGGCCTGCCTGCTGCCACATCGACGCCCTGGTGCCCGGGTAGCCGGTGAGCACCGCCGCATCGAGCGAGCCGATGTCGATGCCGAGCTCCAGCGCGCTGGTTGCGGCGACCGCGACGAGCTCGCCGCTCGCCAGTTGCTGCTCGATCGCGCGGCGGTCCTCGGCCAGGTAGCCGGCGCGATAGGCGCGGATCCGGGAGCGCGCGGCCGCGTCGGCCACCCCGCGGCGCGTGAAGTCGGCCAGCAGCTCCGCGGCGCGACGCGACCGCGCGAACCCGATCGTGCGGGCGCCGTCGTCGACCAGTTGTGTCATGACGGTCGCGGCCTCGGCCAGCGCGCTTCGCCGCGCGCCGGTCTCGTCGTCGACGATCGGGGGGTTCCACAGCGCGAACAGCTTGCGGCCGCGCGGCGCGGCATCGCCCGTGATCACGTCGACATCGAGCCCGGTCAGCCCGGTGGCGAGCTCGCCGGGGTTGCCGACGGTGGCGCTGGCAAGGCACCACCTTGGGGTACCGCCGTGCATCGCCACCAGCCGTCGCAGCCGTCGCAGCACCATCGCCACATGCGAGCCGAACACACCGCGCAGGACATGCGCCTCATCCACGACCACGAGCGACAGGCGAAGCAGGAAGTCGGCCCACCGGGCATGATCGGCCAGCAACGACAGATGCAGCATGTCGGGGTTCGTCAGCACGAGGTTCGCGTTCTTGCGGATCAGCGGTCGCTCGCCCTGGGGGGTATCGCCGTCATAGACCGCCGCGCGCACCTGCGGCAGCTTCAGCGATCGCATCGCGCGCAGCTGATCGCGCGCCAGCGCCTTGGTCGGGAACAGGAACAGCGCCGTCGCCTTGGGGCGAGTCACCATCGCCTCGGCAGCAGCCACCTGGTAGACGAGGGACTTCCCGCTCGCGGTGCCGGTTGCCAGCACGACGTCACGACCGGCGCGAAGCGCATCGAGCCCTTCGACCTGGTGGGGATACAACCCGGTGATGCCGAGGAGCCCGAGCCGTCCGATCAGGACCTCGGGGAGCCCGTCGGGGAACGGTCGCACGATCGCCTCGCGGGCGGGCAACTCCTCGACGTGAGCGAGGCAGTCGGCGTCGGCGGGGGCGGCGGTCAGTCGGTCCAGGAACGCCTGGGGATCCACCGTCGCAGGCTACGGGGTGCCGGCGGTATCGGGCGCGTCGCGCATCTGGTCATACGGCGTGCGGAAGCCGTCACGAAGGAGCGCGCCGAACGCAGCCCGGTGGGTGAGCATCAGCCAGGTGCCGGCGACCAGATACACCACCGACGTCACGATCAGCACCTCCTCGTGTAGGCGGGGCCCGGCGAATGCCGATGCGAGGAACTGCATCCAGAACAGGCCGAAGATCCACCATGCCTCGCGCACCGACATGCGCAGGTTGGCGATGATGGCCACGGCGAACAGTGACTGGGCGGCGGTGAGGAGCAGCTCCAACCGCTGTGTCCCCTCGATCGGCAGCCCATGCAGGCTGTGTGAAGCGATCGCGAAGACCACCGGCAGCGAGCCGACCAGCAGCGTCCACTGGTTCACCTTCGAGCTCACGAGCGCACCCAGCGCGGCGTCGGTCTGCAATCGCCAGGCGAACAACCCGGCGATGATGAACTCCGGCGCCTCCGACGCGAGCGGCGCCAGCCACTGCACCAAGAAGAACTCCGACACGCCGTACTCGCGGCCCGCCGACACCAACGCGTGCGCGAACGGCTCCGCGCAGAGCAAGATCACGAGCCCGGCCCATGCGAAGAGCGCGACCACGCTCAAACGCCGCCAGCGCTGTGGGAAGCCACCGATCCATCGAGCGGGACCGATCAGGTGCGGCGTTTCGGCCGGCGCTTTGGACAGCCGCACCATGTAGAGCACGAACAGCGTGATCAACACGATCGAATCCACCAGGGTGATCGTGTGCTTCAGCGGCAGCGTCAGCGAATACAGCGTCGCGACGGCCAGGAACGCGATCTCGACCGTGTGCGAACGCTGCAGCCGGATCTCGGTCAACGGCGCGCCGGGGGGGGCATCGGACGGCCTGTCATGTCCCTTGCGGCGCGACCGATACCAGGCGATGAACACGACGCTGCTCCACCCGACCCCGATCAGCAACCGGTTCGCGCCGGTCATGTTCGCGAGCGCGAGCGAGCAGGGTGAGGCGAAACCCGGCTCGCCGCTCGGGCAGGAGGCGCCGAACGCCTGCACCGCCTGCCCGCCTCGCCAGGCGAACACGAAGTCGACGGCGTACTCGGGCAGCACCGCGATCAGCGCGAGCAGCGCCAGCGACAGGCCCGCGGAGATGTCGAGCTGCGCAACCTCTGCGACCCAGGAAAGGATGAAGGCGGCTCCGACGATCGCAAGACCGAACAGCAGCGCCTCGATGCCGTACGACAGGTGGGGCTCGGTCCAGCGGACCCACAGCGCGGGCGCGGCGGACACGAGCGCAAGGCCGAAGACGAGGCGGATGCTGCGGTTGATGGACGGGCTGGCGGCCGCGCGCGGGGTCGTCATCGCTTGTGGCGACCCTAGCAGTCCTGGGAGCATGCGAGGCCATATGGATTGGGCGCTGTTGGTGCTGTCGTTGTTCGTCATCCTCGCCGGCGCCGAGTTGTTCACCAACGGCATCGAATGGGTCGGCGAGGGGTTCGGCCTGTCCGAGGGCGCGGTCGGTTCTGTGCTCGCCGCCGTCGGCACGGCGTTGCCGGAAACCCTGCTGCCGATCATCGCGATCGCGTCGGGGAACACCTCGGGCGAGGCGATCGGCACGGGAGCCATCTTGGGCGCCCCGTTCATGTTGACGACGCTCGCGATGGTCGTGATCGCGGTCGCGATCTTCATCTTCAGCCGCGGCGGTCGCCGCTCGCTCGATCTGGAGATCGATCACGGGGTGATCCGACAAGACCTCGGCTACTTCCTGATCATGTATTCCCTGGCGGTCGTGGCCGGGTTGCTGAAGGTCAAAGCGATCGACTACGGCTTGGCCATCGTGCTGGTGGTCGGATACGGCTACTACGTGCGCCGACATTTCCAGTCGCCCGGCGAGCAGGATCTGGAGAAGCAGGCCGCCAACGAGATCAACCCGCTGTATGTGTGGGGTTGGCTGCGGGTCGCGGCCCGACAACTCCCCGAGTGGTCCAAGGAGCGCTCGGTCGCGGCGCCGTTCGTGCAGGTCGCATCCGCGCTCGGCCTGATCGTGCTCGGTGCTGAGATCTTCGTGCACGCCGTCGGCACGTTGGGGGAGGCGGCGGGCATCCCACCGCTGGCCTTCGCCCTGCTGGTCGCACCGCTTGCCACTGAGTTGCCGGAAAAGTTCAACAGCGTGTTGTGGGTGCGCCGGCGCAAGGACACGCTCGCGATGGGCAACATGACGGGAGCGATGGTGTTTCAGTCCTCGTTCCCCGTCACGGTCGGTTTGCTGTTCACGCCGTGGGAGCTCAGCGGCGAGGCACTCGTGGCCGCGTTGGTGGCGCTCGCGGCCGGGAGCGTGCTCTACCTGACGTTGCGCATCCGTGGTCGGTTGTCCGCGCCGCTGCTGCTGGTGCAAGGCGTGTTCTACGTGGGCTACGTCGCCTACGTGATCACGAAGCTCTAACCGGGCGCCGAGCAGTCGCGCTCGGAGAGCACCAGCGGTGCCGCAGGCGCTTGCGAGAAGTCGAACGCGTCGATCAGATCGTTGGCGGCGGCGTCGCGCTCGGTCAACGTCGGCAAACCGTGCAGTTCCTCGATGAAGCGCAGCACGCTGGTGAAGTCCGACTCTCCGTGAAAGACCGACCCCTGTTTCGCGTAGGGGCTGATCACGAGCATGGGCACGCGCGGGCCGAAGCCGTACAGATCCACGTGGGGCGGCGCCACGTGATCGTAGAAGCCCCCGAAGTCGTCCCACGTGAGGAAGATGGCCGTGTGCTCCCACTCGGGGCTCTGCATGATCGCGTTGATCATCTGCACCGTCCAGTTCTCTCCCGCGCACAGATCGCCGTACCCGGGGTGATCGGACAGCGCGATCGGCGGCAACAGCCACGACACCTGCGGCATGTCGCCCGCTTGCAGATCGGGGATGAACGCCGACGTGTCGGTGACGTCGGACCACATCGGGCCGTAACGGATGTGCGGGATCGAGCGCATCACGTCGAACAGGTGGGTGTCTCCCATGTAGTACTTCCACGAGATCCCGGCCCGCTCGAGCAGGTCCGGCAGCGTGCGGATGTCATCGCACGCGCGCCGTTGCACGATGTAGAGCGCCACCGCCTCGGTATCGCCGGCGTCCTCCAGCCGGTACAGCCGCTGCGATTGCTCCTCGGACAAGCGCGGGAACGAGAAGATCTTCTCGCCGGGGTCGTCGCAATAGCCGCCGGGCACGCCGTCGGTACCGGCCTGGTCGAACAGTGGTCGCTCGTTGTCCACGTACCGGTTCGACGATGCGGCCACCAGCCAGAAGTGCTCGACGAAGGTCGGGCCGTACGCGCTGGAGAAGAAGCGATCTGCCAGGGTGAACCGTTGCGCGTAGGACCAGTAGTTCGGAATCTGCGCGCGATCGTATTGCGTATAGGACTCGAGGTTGCCGCCGCCCTCGATCCGATCGAAGCAGTTCATCGCGCCGCCGTTGATCGCCTTGATCCCCGCCAGGAAGGAGTGCACGGCCGCCTCTTGGTCGTTGGTTGCGGGCCGCAGCGGCACGGTCGAGCCGTCACACGTCGTTCCCTGCGTGGCGCCGTCAGCACCGGGGAACGTGCCGAACAGGTGGTCGAACGTCCGGTTCTCCTTCACCAGGAACACGACGTTCGTGATCTTGGAGCGTGCCGCTTCCCACGCCGATGTGTCCGCGGTCGGCGTGGGACCGATCGAAGTCGGCTGGTCCGTGGCCGAGGGTCCACTCGATCGTGTACATGCCACCGCGATCGCCACGGCTGCGCCGATCGCGCCGCAGCGCCACAGATGGCGAGCGATCGGACGGCGGCGTTTGCGGTTGGTCACGGTGATGGCGCGGAGCCTATCAACGGCTAGGTGACCGTCGAACAGTCGCGTTCGTGCAGCGTGAGCGGTTCGCTCGGCGCTTGCCTGAAGTCGAACGCGCCGATCAGATCGTTGGCCGCAGCGTCACGCTCGGTCAACGTAGGCAATCCGTGGAGCTCCTCGATGAAGCGCAACACGCTGGTGAAGTCCGACGTGCCGTGGAACACCGACCCGCGCTTGGCGTAGGGGCTGATCACGACGAGCGGGACTCGGGGCCCGTAGCCGTAGATGTCGACGTGGGGCGGCGCCACGTGATCGTAGAAGCCGCCGAAGTCGTCCCAGGTGAGGAAGATCGCGGTGTGCTTCCACTCGGGGCTGTTCATGATCGCGTTCACGGTGCGCACGGTCCAGTTCTCACCGTCGCACAACGCGCCGTACCCGGGGTGATCGGACTCGGGTGTCGGCGGCATCAGCCACGTGACCTGCGGCATGTTGCCGGACTGCACGTCGGGGATGAAGGTCGACGTGTCGACGACGTTGGACCACATCGGCCCGTATCGGATGTGGGGGATCGTTCCCATCACGTCGAAGTACGGGGTGTCGGACAGGTAGTACTTCCACGAGATGCCGGCGTGTTCCAGCAGGTCGGGAACGGTCTTGATGTCGTGGCAGGGCCAGCGCTCCGTCACCCAATCCCGCGTGAGTTCCCGCACGTGCGCGCGTTCCTCGAGGTCGTACACGGTGGCGGTATCCGCCGCGTTCAGTCTCGGAAAGGAATAGATCCGCTCGGTCGGATCGTCGCAATAGCCGCCGATCACGCCGTCGTCGCCGGCCTGCCCGTCGACCGGCCGCTGGTTCTCGATGTAGCGGTTCGACGATGCGGCCACCAACCAGAAGTGCTCCACGAAGGTGGGGCCATACGTCGAGGAGAAGAAGCGGTCACCGAGCGTGTAGTTGCGCGCGTACGCCCAGTAGTTGGGGATCTGATCTTCCGCGTACTGCACGTACGTGGCGCCGCCCTCGCCTTGCTGGATGCGATCGAAACAGTTCATGCGACCGCCGTGGATCGCGGTGATGCCCGAGGTGAACGAGTGCGAGGCGCCGTGCTGACCGTCGGTCGCGCGGCCGAGCTCGATCGTCGTGCCGTCGCACAGCTCGCCCGACGTGGCGCCGTCGCCCCCCGGGAACATGCCGAACAAGTGGTCGTACGTGCGGTTCTCCTTCACCAGGAACACGACGTTGGTGATCTTGCGCTTCGCGAGCTTCCACTGCGTGGCTCGATCGAGGCGATGGGTGGGTTCGACCGAGGTTGGGGATGCGCCGGTCGTCGGGGTGACGGACGACGCGGCGGTGTCGGCGCCGGTATCCGTGCTGGTGCACGCCGCCGCGAGCGCTGCGACGACGACGACGACGCCGAGCGCGCGATGCCTACGGAGCCGGTTGCGCTGTAGCAGGGATGTCCTTCTGCAAGATGTAGCCGTCGGCCGCGAGGTCTTGCCACAGCGCGGCGTTCTGGTCGGCGAGGTATACGACACTCTGCGAGCCTTGCATCCCGCTCGAGCCCATGGCAACCAGGTTGCTCACCTTCGTTGCCGGAAGCGCCTGTGCCAAGCCCGCGAGTCTGATCAGCTCGTCGACCGGCACCGTCGTCTGCGTATTGCGGAGTCCGGCGCCCAGCCAGGTGTACATGCGGCTCGCGTCCTTCGCGTATTCCTTGCGGAACTGCGACAGCGCGCTCAGCAGCACGACGCCTTGGTTGAGCGAACGGTCGAAGTCGCCGAGCGGCAGCGAGTGCCGGGTGCGGGAGAAGCCGAGCACCTCCGAGCCCGTCATGCGGCTGCTGCCGGCAGCGAACGTCTGACGGTCCCCGACCACGGTGTAGGGGCGGTCCACAACCAATCCGCCGATCTGGTTGACCGCGTGCGTGACCTCGTCGAACCCCGACAGCACGTAGTAGTCGAACGTGATGCCGGTCAGCTGTTCGACGGTCGCCAGTGCCGCTTCCGGTCCGCCCGCGGGCATCGCCGCGTTGATCTTGTTCGTGCCGCCGGTGGACAGCGGCACCCACGAGTCGCGAGGGATGCCGTAGATCGTCGCCCGGTGCTTGGCGGGGTTGATGCCGAGGATGTGGATCGAATCGGAGCGCCCGCGGTTCATCGGTTCGCCCGGACGTGAGTCGGATCCGAGGATCAGGATGAAGATCGGATCGGTGCCGTCCAGCGACGGGGTGTAGTCGGCGTGGGCGCGCTCGATCTTGAATAGCGACTGCGCGGCAGCGGTTCCAGTCTGTCCAACCGTGGCGGCGACGGTGCCGGTGATCCAGGCGGACAGGCCGAGGACGATCGCGATGAGCTTCTTGGTCATGGGGACTCCGAGGCAGACGTTGATACGGAAGCAGACGGTGCAGGTGCTTCGGCAGGCTTCTCGTCTCGGTTCAGACTGAACGCCTCGATCCTCCACTCGTTACCGTCATGGACCAGGAACAGCGTGCCGGTGACCGTGATCTCGGAGAACGTGCCGTCGGCATGCGTCGCGATCGCGACGAAGACGGGTAGCGCCTCGGCGCGCAGCGCGTTGCCCTTCGCGTCGGTGAGGGCGACCACCTTGAGCGAGCTGGTCGAGGGCTGCAGCGCGGTGTAGACGTCGCCCGCGGTGGTGCCGAGCGTGAGCACGTCGATGTTCGCGTCGAGTTGACCCTTGGCGTCGTCGGTGAACAGATCCTCGATCGCGCCTGCGTCGCCCCAGCTGGACGGGTCGACGTACCCGGCTTGGAACAACGTGGTCACGGTGTCCTCGACCTTGGGCGCGAGGTCCTTGGCCGTCGCCGCCTGCGCGTCCTTGTCGGCGCCCGCGACGGTCGCCTCGTAGCCGGACCGCACGCTCGTGAACGAGAATGCAGGCACCGGCGGGGAACTGCTGAAGAAGTTGGGGATCGAGATCGGTGCATCCTTGCCACCGAAGAGCAGGTACAGCCCACCGATCACCACGATCGCAACGACGACGCCGATGATGACGCGCCGGCGAGCCACCGCCGAGCGATCGGCGCTCTTGATGGCTCGCTGTGGCGTGGACGGTGCGGTGTCCCGCAGGGGGGTCTTCTCGTTCGCCAAAACGCCACGAGGCTACCAGTGGTTCCCCGCGTTTCCCGGTAACGCTCGTGACGAAGTCGTGACGGCGCCTTCGACACGCGCGCGCGGCGGCGGCTAGCATCGCGGGCAACGCACAGAACCGACAACGGTGTGCCGGGAAGACTGGTCGGCGGGAGGGGATCAGCATGGATCCAGCCGACCGCGACGACATCTCGCACCCGTGGTCACGGTCTGATCGGACCGTGCCACGTGTCATCGTGCGTCCGCTGCAGGCGTTCTTGCGCTCATCCACGGCGGGTGCGCTCCCGATGTTCATGGCGTTGCTCGTTGCGCTCGTGTGGGCGAACTCACCGTGGTGGCGAAGCTACGAGCAGGTGTGGTCCTCGCCGGTGGTGCTGCGACTCGGCGCATGGTTCATCGCTGAGGATCTGCGCTTCTGGATAGACGAAGGGCTGATGACGTTGTTCTTCCTGCTGGCCGGTCTCGAGATCAAGCGCGAGCTCGTGACCGGCGAGCTGCGAGATCGGCGAGCGGTCGTTGTGCCCGTCCTTGCCGCGATCGGCGGGATGCTCGTGCCGGCGGTGATCTTCCTGGCGATCACTCGGGGCACGTCGGCGAGCGTGGGATGGGGTATGGCGATGCCCACCGATCTTGCGTTCGCGCTGGCGATCCTCGTGCTCGCGTCCCGTGCGCTGCCACCCGGGCTTCGCCCCTTCCTGCTCACGCTCGCGATCGTCGATGACCTGCTCACGGTCGCGGTGGTCGGGCTGTTCTACGCGGGGCACCTGTCCGGCGTCTGGCTCGCGTTGGCGGTGCTGTCGGTCGCTGCGATCGTTGTGTGCGAGCGTGCCCACGTGCGGCACCTCCTTCCGTACGTCGGTTTGGGCGCGCTCACGTGGCTGTGCGCCTATGAAGGCGGCGTGCACCCCGCGCTCGTGGGCGCGCTGCTCGGTCTCCTTGTGCCCGCGCGTGCGTTTCATCGGCCAGCGGCTGTGAGCGCCGCCGCCCGCCGGATCGCGGATCGAACGGCCGATGACCCCGATCCTCCCGACGCAGACGCGGCGAGCTGGCTCGAGCTGGCGCGACTGTCCGGCGACGCCGTCTCGCCGCTGGCACGCACGGAGTACGTCCTGCTGCCGTGGGTCAACCTGTTCGCACTTCCCCTGTTCGCCCTCGCCAACGCGGGGGTGCGGTGGTCCGGAGGCTGGTGGTCGGGACAGGCCGCGCGACTGCTGATCATCGGTCTGGTACTCGCCAGAGTGCTCGGCAAGGTGATCGGCATCGTCGGCGCCGCAGCTGCGGCGAAGCGGTGGCGGCTCGGCCCGTTACCCGAAGGGCTTGGGCTCGGCGCGCTCGCCGGTCTTGCGGTTGCGGCCGGTGCGCCGTTCACGGTGAGCTTGTTCGTCGCCTCGGGTGCGTTCCCTGAGGGGTCGAGCCTGCTTGCCGCGGCGCGGATCGGCGTGCTGGTCTCGCTCGCAGCGTGCGGGATCGGTGCGGCCGTGATCTTGCGAGGTCGCGCTCAGTCGCAGGAGGAACCGCGGTAGGTCACGACGTGCACGGACTCGGTCGTGACGAGTCCGTCGCCGACCATCTCGTCAAGGATCGGCAAGCCCTCGCCCTCGATCTTCACGTCACACCACCGCCCGGCCCAGGGTGATGCCGAGCCACACGGCGCCGAGGCCGAGTACCAGGCTGAGCCCGATGTTGGTCAGCGCCGACCCCGTGGCTCCGTCCTCGAACATCCGGAACGTCTCGAGGGAGAACGTCGAGAAGGTCGTGTAGGCACCCATCAGGCCCGTCGTGAGGGCCAGGCGCATCGTCGGGGACCCGCTCGCCCGCTCGATCAACAACGCGAAGAGCACCCCGAGCACGAACGAGCCGCTGACGTTCACGACCAACGTGCCCCACGCGAACGTGGGGAATCGTTGACCGAACCAGGAGCCGACGCCCCAACGAGCCAGGGCACCCACAGCACCCGCCACGGCGATCGCAAGGGCCGCTCGCATGCGCGCATCGTAGTGCGTCCCAGGCGGTACGGGTGGGGTCTTCACGCAGGTCAGCGCCGACAGAGCTCCGGTATCCTTCACCGGTCCCCGACCCGGGGACGTTCCCGTGAGTGGCGTAGGAGGTTCGATGATCGGCTGGATTGCCCAGGAGGGGGGACCGATCAAGGCGGTCTTCGGTTCGTTCGAGGACACCGCCTTGTGGGTGATCTTCGGTATCTCGCTCGTCGCGCTGCTGTTCGCCTGGTACCTCGCCCGCGAAGTGCTGCGGGCCCCGGAAGGTACCGACAAGATGAAGGAGATCGCCAAGGCGATCCAAGAAGGCGCTAGCGCGTACCTGTCGCGGCAGTTCCGGACCGTGGCGGTCTTCCTTGCGGTGCTGGCGGTCATCCTGTTCTTCGTATTGCCGGTACCCGAAGACGCGGTGCACTCCGATCTGTCGATCCGCCTCGGTCGATCGATCGCCTTCATCCTTGGTGCGTTCTTCTCGGCCGTCACGGGGTATATCGGCATGTGGCTCGCGGTGCGCGCCAACGTTCGTACGGCCAACGCCGCGCGTGAGTCAGGACTTCGTCAGGCCATGCGGATCGCGTTTCGCTCCGGGGGCGTCGCGGGCATGTTCACGGTGGGCCTCGGTCTGCTCGGCGCCGTTGCGATCTTGATCGTCTACAAGGCCGACGCCGCCGCGGTGCTGGTGGGCTTCGGGTTCGGCGGCGCGCTGCTCGCGATGTTCATGCGGGTCGGCGGCGGCATCTTCACGAAGGCTGCCGACGTGGGCGCCGACCTGGTCGGCAAGATCGAGCAGGGCATCCCCGAGGATGACCCGCGCAACGCGGCGACGATCGCCGACAACGTCGGAGACAACGTCGGGGACTGCGCCGGCATGGCTGCGGACCTGTTCGAGTCCTCCGAGGTCACGTTGCTCGCGTCGCTGATCTTGGGCGCGGCCGCCTACACCGGCTCTCCGCAAGGCGCGATCGTCGGCGTGATGTTCCCGCTGTTCGTGCGGGCGATCGGCGTGGTGACGTCGATCATCGGCATCATCGCCGTCACACCGCGCTCGGAGGACGAACACGGCATGAAGGCGATCAACCGTGGGTTCTTCGCCTCGGCGTTCGTGTCGGCGGTGGCCGTGCTGATCTTGTCGGGGCAGTACATGGACAGCTACAAGCCTGCGATCGCCGTGATCTTCGGCCTGGTGCTGGCCTCGGTCATCCAGGTCTTGACGCAGTACTTCACCGACACGAAGTACCGCCCGGTGCAAGAGATCGCGGAAGCCACGGTGACCGGCCCCGCCACGACCATCCTGTCCGGATTCTCGATCGGGTTGGAGTCGACCGTGTGGTCGGCGCTGATCGTCGGTGCGGCGATGCTCGGTTCCTACTTCCTGGGCAACAGCCCGCAGGAGTCGCTGTACTTCATCTCGCTGTCCGGCATGGGCATGCTGACCACCGTCGGTGTCATCGTGTCGATGGACACGTTCGGTCCGATCTCGGACAACGCACAGGGCATCGCCGAGATGTCGGGGGAGTTCGAGGGACGCCCCGCGGAGATCCTCACCGGATTGGATGCGATCGGGAACTCCACCAAGGCGATCACCAAGGGCATCGCGATCGCGACAGCCGTCATCGCCGCCACGTCGCTGTTCGGTTCGTTCGAGGAAGCCCTGCGAGGCGCCTACGGCGTCGGGTACGAGTTCCCCGGCATCCGGGTGGATCGCCCCAACGTCTTGGTCGGGCTGCTCATCGGCGGGTGCGTGGCGTTCCTGTTCTCCTCGCTCGCGATCCGCGCGGTCGGTCGCGCCGCAGCGCAGGTCGTGGTCGAGGTGCGCAAGCAGTTCCGCGAGCACCCGGGGATCATGGACTACTCCGAGAAGCCCGATTACGGCGCGGTCGTGGACATCTGCACGAAGACGTCGCTGCGCGAGCTGATGACGCCGGGGCTCCTGGCGGTGCTCGCGCCCCTGATCGCCGGGTTCTTCCTACGCGACGAGGCGCTCGGCGCGTTCCTTGCCGGCGCGATCTTGACCGGCCAGTTGCTCGCGGTCATGTTGTCGAACTCCGGCGGCGCGTGGGACAACGCCAAGAAGTTCATCGAAGACGGCCACTACGGGGGCAAGGGTTCCGACAGCCATAAGGCCGCCGTGATCGGCGACACGGTCGGTGACCCCTTCAAGGACACGGCCGGTCCGTCGCTCAACCCGCTGATCAAGGTGATGAACCTCGTGGCGCTGCTGATCGCCCCGGTCGTCGTGCAGCATGCCGACGACACGGCGTTGCGTGTCGCGGTCGTGGTGATCTCTTCCACGATCCTCGGCGTCATGATCTGGGTGTCGAAGAACCGCACCTCGGGCCTCGAGGATGACCTCGCGCAGGCGAAGGTCGGGTCCACGGCGGCGTAGGCTGACCGCACATGGGCGCGCTTCGTCGGTGGCTCGATCGGCTCTCCGAGACCGACGAGGTGCGCCTGGACGCCGAGATCCAGGAGTGGGCCGATGCGGTGTCGGGATCGGTGCGCATCGGAGCGGCCCCGCTTCGTGAGCGCGTCAAGATCGCCGGAGTGATCCGGCGCATGACCGTGTTTCCGATGGTGGACAACGAGTCGCTCGAGACCGTCGTGTCGGACGGAACCGGCGAGGTGACGTTGCGGTTCATGGGCAGGCGCGCGATCGGTGGGCTCACCCTGGGCACGCGGGTCGTCGTGGAGGGCGTGCTCGCGGAGCAGCATGGTCACGTGTCGATGATGAATCCGCGGTTAGAACTGACCGCGTAGCCGGCCCCTCCTCGGGCGCCGGGGTGGCGCGGTCAGCCCACGATGACCGTGCGGATCACCGGCTCGGCCCCGTCGCCGGCAAGCGCGACGAGTTCGTCGCCCGCGCCGAAGACGGTCTCGGGCTGGGGGATCACGACGTGGCCGTCACGCAAGATGGCCACGATCGCCGAGTCCGACGGCAAACGCAGTTCGTACAGGGGCTTGCCGGTCGCCGGCGAGTCGGCTTCCAGCTTCATCTCCACGATCGATATCCGCCCACCTTCGAGCCGGAGCAGTTGCACCAAGTCGCCGGAGGTAACGGCTTCCTCGACCATCGACGTGAGCATGTGCGGCGGCGACACCGCCGTGTCCACGCCCCATTGATCGGTGAACAGCCACTCGTTCTTCGGGTGGTTGACGCGCGCCAGGACGCGGGGCACGGCGAACTCCTGTTTCGCGAGGAGGGACGTCACGAGGTTGTCTTCATCGTCGCCCGTTGCGGCCACGACGACGTCGGCGTGGGCGAGGTCCGCGTCGTCGAGGACCCAAGGCTCGCACGCATCACCCAGCATCACGTTCACCTCAGGGACCTCCGCGCGAAGGTCCTCCACCGTTGCGCGGTCTTGCTCGATCAGGGTGACCTCGTGCCCTCGCACGACCAGATCGGCGGCGACGTGGCGTCCGATCGCGCCTCCGCCGGTGACGATGACGCGCATCAGTGATCCCGCCCCGGCGTGTCCAATAGCTCGTCGAGCTCGTCCATGTAGTCCTTGCCGATCATGACGATCAGGAAATCGCCATCTTGCATCGTGGAGTCGCTGGCTGGGACAAAGCCCTTGCCTCCCCGCGACACGCCGGTGACCAGGATGTGGCCGTCGACGTTCAGTGACGAGACCGGCTTGCCGACCAGGTGCGAGGTCACCGGAACCCGTACCCGTAGGAGCTCGCCTCCACCGAGGCTCTCGCGGACCTCCTTACCGGTGTGCAGCAGCATCAGCTGGATCTGCTTCACGCCCCACGTCGTCGTTGCGACCGTCGGGATGTTGAGGCGCTCGTAGATCTCGGCGCGGCGCGGGTCGAATATGCGCGCGACCACCTTCGGCACGTGGTAGTGCTCGAGCGCGACCCGTGCGGACACGATGTTGGAGTTGTCCCCGCTCGACACGGCGATGAACGCGTCGGCTTCGCGGATGCCCGCTTCTTCCAGTACGTCGCGATCGAAGCCCAGTCCGATGATGCGTCTGGCATCCTCGCCGGGCGGGTAGTGGTCGAATGCCTCGGCACGCTTGTCGATGACCGTGACCTCGTGGCCGGCGTCGCCGAGCGCATGCGACAACTCGGACCCGACACGTCCGCAACCCATGATCAAGACCCGCATCGCGGTGAAGGGTACCCGTCCCTTTGCCCCGTGACACCGCCGACTTGGCTTCGAAACGGGGTCTAGATATGCCTGAGGGCCGGCAGCTGGAGGGAGCTACCGGCCCCGCAGACGGGCTCGGAGGAAAGTGGTTGTTGGTTGTCCTTGTCCCGCTTCCGCCGCCGCCGGGGGTGACATTCCGTCGTCGACTTCCGCGAGAACCTCTTTCCACCGCCAAGGTTCGGGCATGACCCGTGAGGGCGGCGTGAAGGAACCGGTCGCAGGCGTGAAGAAGGCGTGAAGACGCCCGGCACGTGAATCGGTGGGAATGCGGCAGTAGCGTGTGCCCATGGCGACAGACCGCAGGGAACCCCGCGTCGATCAACTCTCGGTCAAGGCGGTCTTGATCGGCCTCGTCGCGGCCGCATGCGGTGCGCTGCTTGCGTTGCTGGCCCGGGGCTTGGGCCCCGGAGCCTCGGTCGCGATCTTCATGCTGGCGGTCACGATCGCCGCCGTGAGCGGAGGCATCTGGGCGGGGGTCGTGGCGGCCGTCGTCTCATCGCTGGCCGTACCCGTGATCGAACGTCCCGATCTGGGGCTGCAGTTCGAGCAACTGCGCGACGTGATCGCAGCGGTCGTGTTCCTTGCGATCGCGGCAGTCGTGGGGTTGGTCGTCGGCAACGCCGCCGCGGAGCGCCGCCGCGCGACCGAACGCGAGCGGGAAGCCCGGCTGCTCGCCTACCTGTCGAGCAAGCTGCTGTCGGGCGACCTTCCCGATCGCGTGCTCGACGAGTTCGTCGGGGTGCTCCTCGAGCCCTTTGCCTTGGCGACGTGCATGGTCCACGTGACCCTCGACGGTCAGGAGATGTCGGCGATCGCTCGGCGGGACGACACCGAGCCCGGCGGCCCTACCGAGATCGTCCCGGTGGTGGTGGCCTCGATCCCGCTGGGCACGCTCACCGCCGAGCGGCCGCTGCGGGGACGCCCGTTCACGAAGCGCGAGCGCGATCTGCTGGAGGCCGCGACCCGTCAGGCCGCCGTTGCGCTGGACCGGGCGCGTCTGGACGCCCGCGCCCGTTTGGCGCAGCTGGACGCGGAGACCAACCAGCTGCGCGCGGCGATGTTCTCGTCGGTTACCCACGACCTGCGAACGCCTCTGGCGTCGATCAAGGCGGGCGTGACGAGCCTGCTCGACGCCTCGACGGTGCACGACGCGACGCAGCAGCGCGACCTGTTGACCACCATCTTGGAGGAGACCGATCGGCTGAACCGCCTCGTCGGCAACATCCTGGATCTCGCCAGGATCCGTGCCGGCGCATTGATCCCGCGCCGGGTGCCCACCGCCGTGGACGAAGTCGCCGAGGCCGCTGTTGCACGTATGCGCCCGCAGCTCGGCGACGTGCGCATCGAGCTGCACCTCGCGACCGACCTGCCGGAGATACCGGCCGACCCGGTCCAGTTGGACCAGGTGCTCACCAACCTCATCGAGAACGCCGCGCGTCACTCGCCAGCGGGTGGAACCGTTCGGATCCACGTGGCCGTGTCCGGTGAGGTCATCCGCGTGCGCATCACCGACGAAGGGCCCGGTATCGCGCCGGACCAACGCGAGAAGGTGTTCGAAGCCTTCTATCGTGGCCGGGAAGACCCGGAACGCCCGGGCAGCGGGTTGGGACTCGCGATCGTCCGCGCGATCGTCACCGCACACGGCGGGCTGATCTGGGTCGAAGGATCGACCGGCGGCGGCTCCGCCCTAGTGTTCGATCTGCCGATCGAAGAGGTGAGCGCGTGAAGGTGTTGGTCGTCGATGACGAGCCGCAGATCCGCCGTGCCCTTCGCACGAGCCTCGAGGCACACGGCTACGAGGTCGCCACGGTCGGCACCGGTGATGAGGGTGTCGTTGCGGCGGCCGGAGCCAGGCCGGAACTGATCCTGCTCGACCTCGGCTTGCCCGACATGGACGGCACCGAGGTGATCCGTCGCATCCGTGCATTCTCCGAGGTACCGATCATCGTGTTGTCGGTCCGCGAATCCCAGGCCGACAAGGTCGCGGCGCTCGACGCCGGCGCCGACGACTACGTCACCAAACCCTTCGGCATCGAAGAACTCCTCGCTCGCTCGCGCGCTGCGCTGCGTCGCCGCGGGGGCGAGGAGCCGACGACGCCGACGCCAACGTTCGGTGCGTTGCAGGTGGATCTTGCCAAGCAGCTGGTCACGCTGGACGGCGAACCGGTGCACCTGACGCCGACGGAATACGGATTGCTCGAGGCCCTGGCCACCAACCCGGGCAAGTTGCTGACACACCAGTGGCTGCTGCGCAGGGTGTGGGGGCAGGGGTATGGAACCGAGACGACCTACCTGCGAACCTACATCCGAACCCTGCGCAAGAAGCTCGGCGACGATGCCTCAGCTCCAGCCCTGATCGTGACCGAGCCCGGTGTCGGCTATCGCTGGATCGCGGAACCGAGCGGTTGACGAGTCGTGGTGCCGAGCCCGCCACGCCGTAGCATCTGGGGCCGATGAGCGCGTCTTCGAAAGCCCCGACTGGCTCCGTCGCCAAGCGCGTCCTGCTTGGGCGGGCGTTCTCGAGCGCGAACCTCGAACACACGTTGTTGCCGAAAGTGTTGGCATTGCCGGTGTTCGCCTCCGACGCCCTGTCCTCCGTGGCGTACGCATCGGGCGAGATCTTGATCGCACTCACGCTCGCAACGACGAACCCCACGAAGTACGTGATGCCGATCTCGTTCGCGATCGCCGCGCTCATGGCGATCGTCGTGAGCTCGTACCGGCAGACGGTGCGCGCGTACCCGGGCGGGGGCGGTGCCTACATCGTCAGCAAAGAGAACCTCGGCGTTTTCGCGGGGCTGGTTGCCGCCGCGGCGCTGTTGTTCGACTACATGATGACCGTCGTCGTATCGATCGTCGCCGGTGTCTTCGCGATCGGCTCCGCCTTCCCGTGGGCGAACCAGCACGCGGTGTTCCTTTCGCTGGCATTCGTTGCGTTCATCACGCTGATGAACCTGCGTGGAACGAAGGAATCGGGGACCTTGTTCGCCATACCCACCTACGGATTCGTCGCGTCGATCCTGGTGCTTATCGGCATCGGTTTCGTGAAGTGCTTGGGGGGATGTCCCAGCGTGCTGCCCGAGCCCCATCAGATGGAAGCCACGGCTGCGGTCGCCGGCGTCACCGTGTTCGTACTCCTGAAAGCGTTCTCGCAAGGGGCTACCGCGCTGACGGGTGTCGAGGCGATCTCCAACGGCGTGCCTGCATTCAAGCGTCCGCAGGCCAAGAACGCCGCCGCGACGCTGGCCATCATGGGCACGATCGCGGTGACGATGTTCCTCGGCATCTCGTACCTCGTGACGCACATCCACGGGGTCGTGGCCAGTGAGCAACAGTCGGCCGTCGCCCAGATCGCCATCGCCGTGTTCGGCAACGCGTCCATCGGTTTCTACGTGGTGCAGGCGTTCACGGCAGCGATCTTGATCTTGGCCGCGAACACTGCCTACCAGGACTTCCCGAGGCTCGCCTCGATCTTGGGGCGCGATCGGTACATGCCCAGCCAGTTCGTCAACCGCGGCGATCGGTTGGTGTTCTCCAACGGTGTGATCGTCCTCGGGTTGCTGTCGTGCTTGATGATCTATCTCTACGACGCCGACTTGAACACACTGATCCACTTCTATGTGGTTGGCGTGTTCACGTCGTTCACGCTGTCGCAAAGCGGCATGATCCGCCACTGGATCAGCGAGGGGCGCAAAGGACCTGCGGCGATGAAAGGGTGGCGTCGGTCGATCGTCATCAACATCATCGGCGCGATCACGACGTTCGTCGTGTTGATCGTTGTCGTCGTGTCGAAGTTCAAAGACGGGGCCTGGCTGTCGATCCTCATCATGGCGTTGCTGGTGCCGGTGTTCTACGCGATCCACCGGCACTACACCTGGGTCCGGTCGGTCGTACATCGAGGCGCTGAGCGCTCGGGGGTCGTGGGGACGAATCACGTGGTCTTGCTGGTTCGAGACGTGGACGCCGCCGTGGCCGAGGCGCTGGGTTACATCCGGTCGTGGCGACCACAGTCGTTCCACGTGGTCACGCCCGCGGCGGTAGTGCCGGCGGACCTTGCCGAGCGCTGGGCTTCGTTCGCCGGTCACGGCGCGCCGTCGCTGATGCCCTTGGGAGCCGGCAGTCTCACCGCCAGGGTTCGTACGTTCGTCACGTCGCTCGAGCTTGCGCCACACGACATCGTGACGGTCGTCGTGCCGGAGATGGTCGGCGGGGATCACCTGACCAGCCACGTCGTGCATACGAAAGACCTCGTGCGCCTCAAGGCGGCCTTGCTGCGGATCCCGCGTGTCGTCGTCACCGATGTACCTGTCGTGGCGACACACGAGGGCCTTGGCGGCCTCGACGCCAAGCCGTTGATCCCGAATCGGACGGTGACGCTCGTGTTCTTGTCCGGCGTGAACGACCTGACGATCCGAGCGGTCAACTACGCCAAGACCCTGGACGCCAGCGTGACGCGGGCGATCTATTTCGATCTCGATCCAGAGGCTGCGCACCGACTCGAGACCGAATGGTTCGACACCGGTTTCGAGATCCCACTCGACATCGTGGAGGCCCCCTTCCGCGATCTGACCGGTCCGATGCTCGAGGAGGTCCGTCGCTACTCTTCGGACCCGGGCACGGTGGTGAACGTGATCGTGCCCGAGGTGATCGTGTCGCACTGGTGGCAGCTGCCGCTGCACAACCAGAACGCGCTGTTCATCAAGCGGTTGTTCCTGTTCGAAGACCGGGTCGCCCTCACGAGCGTGCCGATGCTGGTCAAGGGCACCCCTACGAGTGACACCGAAACCGCCTGACCCCGCCCGCCGCGTGCGCTAGATTCCAGGCATGAACATCCGCCCCGCCACCAAGGATGACCTGGCGTTCCTTCGAAAGATGCTCTATGAGGCCGCCCGCTGGAACCCCGACTGGCCCCGCGAGCCCATCGAGGAGGTCCTCGCCGAGCCCATGCTGCTGCGCTACTACGTCGGTTGGGGCCGCCCCGGCGACGGCGGCGTCGTCGCCGAGATCGACGACGCCCCTGCCGGCGCCGCCTGGTACCGCCTCTTCACCGAGACCGACCCCGGCTACGGCTTCGTCAACGAAAAGACGCCCGAACTCTCGATAGCCGTCGCTCCCATCCACCGCCGCAAGGGGGTCGGCGAAGCGATCCTCCGCACATGCATGGTCCAGGCCCGAGAAGAAGGCTTCCAGTCCCTCTCCCTCTCGGTCGCTGCGCACAACCGCTCCCGCATGATGTACCAACGCGCCGGCTTCGAGAAGGTCGAAGAAGCGGGC
>JANMPG010000098.1:0-18543 GCA_031369745.1 Actinomycetes bacterium | reverse complement strand
CTCACCAGCGGCGCGTACTTCGCCCGCGAGGGCGCACGAACCGTGGTGCTGGAGGGCCGCCACAAGACCGGCGGAGCCGCCGACACCAGCGCGCCGTTCGCCGATCACCCCGACATCAACGTCACGACCTACTCCTACGTCATGTCGCTGATGCCGCCGACGATCATCAAGGATCTGAAGCTCAAGCAGTTCGGCTACGACGTGACGCCGTTCGGTCCCTACTTCCAAGCGTTCCCCGACGGGCGCGCTATCACGGTCTACGCCGACGATCACCAGAAGTCCTACGACTCGATCGCCCAGTTCTCCAAGAAGGACGCCGACACCCTGCCGAAGTGGGAGGAGTGGCTCAAGGGTGTGTCCGACGTACTCGGTCCGCTGCTGTTGCAGGTGCCGCCGCATGTGGGGTCGATGAAGCCGGGCGATCTGCTGAAGACCCTGCAGTCGGCGTGGAAGATGCGCAAGCTCGGTGAGCGTGGCGTCGGCGACGTGACCCGCTTGTTCACGATGTCGGTCACCGACCTGTTGAACGACTGGTTCGAGTCCGACGCGATCAAGGCGATGCTCACCGTTAACGGCGTGATCGGCACGTGGGCCGGCCCCGACGAACCGGGTACCGCCTACGTGATGCTGCACCACTCGATCGGTGACGTCGGCGATGGCCACCTCGGCTCGTGGGGATTCCAGCAAGGCGGCATGGGCGCGGTGTCGGACTCGATCCGTGCGTCGGCCGAGGCGTTCGGTTGCGAGATCCGCACGAACGCGAAGGTCAAGAAGATCCTCGTGCGCGGCGGTCGCGCGGTCGGCGTAGCCCTGGAGGACGGCAGCGAGCTTCGCGCGCCGGTCGTCGTCACGACGGTCCACCCCAAGATCGGGTTCCTCGATCTGATCGATCGCCACGAGCTGCCCGCCGATTTCGTGTGGGATATCGAACGCTGGAAGACGCGCAGCGGCGTGGTGAAGGTGAACGTCGCGATCAGCGAGCTGCCGAACTTCACCTCGATGCCCGGGTCCGATCTCCAGCCGCATCACACCGGTTCCGTGGAGTTGTGCTTGAGCCCGGAGTATGCCGAGCGGGCGTTCCAGGACGCGCATATGGCACGTAAGGCCTCCATCGCCCCGTTCGTGGACGGCACGATCCCAACCACCCTGGACAAGAAGCTCGCACCGGAGGGCACACACGTGTTCTCGATGTTCACGCAGTGGGTGCCCGATGACTGGAACACCGAGCCTCACTACGAGGAACTCGACGCGTACGCCCAGCGGATCTTCGACGGTTACAACGAGTTGGCGCCGAACTTCCGCGATTCGATCATCGACTACCAAGTGATCGGGCCCTACGACATGGAGCAGGACCTTGGCCTGATCGGCGGCAACATCTTCCATGGGGAGCTGTCGGTCGATCAGCTGTTCCACATGCGGCCGGCACCGGGCTACTCGGACTACCGCACGCCGCTGCGCGGGCTGTACCACGGCTCGAGCGCGACCCATGCCGGCGGCGGGGTCAACGGCATCCCCGGTTGGCAGGCCTTCAACATGGCCAAGAAGGACAAGGCGCTGGGGAAGAAGTAGCGCGTGAGCGACGCAGACCCCTCGCACTCCCGCGACGACCGAACCGCCATCCAGCGCATGCTGGGGGCGCGCTCGATCGCCGTGGTTGGCGCCTCGATCAAGCCGGGGTCGCTCGGCGAGTCGATGATGGCCGAACTGCGGCGCGGCGGGTTCGACGGCGCCGTGTATCCGGTCAATCCGGGCTACGACGAGGTCGACGGGCATCGCTGCTACGCCTCGATCCTGGAGGTGCCCGAGGCCGTCGACCTCGCGATCCTCGGCGTGGCGAACGCGAGGGTGGAACAGGCACTCGCCGACGCGGCGGCGGCCGGCGCCGGCAGCGCCGTGACGTTCTCGTCGTTGTATGACGATGAGGGTGGGGGCGGCCCGGGGCTGCGCGACCGGCTCCGCGCGATCGCAGTTGCGCACGGCATGGCGATGTGCGGTGGCAACGGCATGGGCTTCCTGAACCCCGAGTCGCGTGTGCGCGCGAGTGGCTTCTTGACGCCCGAGCACCTGCGACCCGGACCGGTGACCTTCCTGTCGCACAGCGGGTCGGCGTTCTCGGCGGTCGCGTTCAACGATCGTGGGATCGGCTTCAACCTGCTGGTCTCCAGCGGGCAGGAGGTCGTGACCACACAGGCCGACTACATGGAGTACGCACTCGGGCTGGAGAGCACGCGGGTGCTCGCCCTGCTGCTGGAGACGGTGCGCGACCCTGACAAGTTCGTTGCCCAGCTCGTGGCTGCCGCCGAGCGAAACATCCCGGTGCTGGCCATGAAGGTCGGGCGCACCGAGAGGTCACGCGCGATGGTGACCGCGCACTCCGGCGCGTTGGCGGGCGAGCATGGCGCCTACGAGGCGCTGTTCGGTGCGTACGACGTGCACGAGATGCGAACCCTCGACGAGATGGCCGACACGATGGAACTGTTCTCCTCGCCGCGCCGGGTGCGCGGTGGCGGCGGCATCGCCAGCGTGCACGACAGCGGCGGTGAACGGGCGATGTTCGTGGACCTCGCCGCCGAACTGGGTGTGCCGTTCGCGTCGGTGAGCGACGCCACGCTCACCCGCATCCAACACGTGCTCGACCCCGGCATGGACGCGGCCAATCCGCTCGACGCGTGGGGAACGGGCATCGACGCCGACGCGATCTTCATGCAGTCGTTCGCGGCGTTCGCCGAGGACCCTGAGGTGAGTGTCAGCGTGTTCTGTATCGACATGACGATGCAGGGTGAGCCCTACAATGAGGGGTACCTGCGGATCGCCCGAGACAGATTCGACGCGACCGACGATCCGTTCTGTGTGTTGGCGAACCTGGCGAGCGCGGTGTCCTCGGCGGAGGCGACGGTCCTGCGGGACCACGGCATTCCCGTGCTGGAGGGCACCGACAGTGGTCTCCGCGCGCTGCGCCACCTGTTGGACGATGCGGCCTGGCGATCGCGCCCGGCCACGGTCGAGCCTGGGCACGTGGACGGCGCGCTGCGCGATCGCTGGCGAGAGCGGCTGTCGCGCGGCAGTGAGCTCTCCGAGCTCGACGGGTTGTCGTTGCTCGCCGACTATGGCGTGCCGGTGGTGCCCGCCACAGCGGCGGAGTCCGACGAGGAGGCGATCGCGGCAGCCGACGCCATCGGCTACCCGGTGGTGTTGAAGACCGCGACGGCCGGCATCACGCACAAGTCCGATGTCGGTGGCGTTCGCGTCGCGCTGATCGACGCCGACGCCGTTCGTGCCGCCTACGCCGATGTGGCGGCTCGCCTCGGCCCCGCTGTGGTCGTCGCCGCGATGGCGCCGGCCGGCGTCGAGGTCGCACTTGGGATCGTTCGCGACCCGACCTTCGGGCCCTTGGTCTTGGTTGCGGCCGGGGGTGTGTTCGTCGAACTGCTGCACGATCGCTCGCTCGCGCTTCCACCCGTCGACGAAGCCGGCGCGCGGCGGTTGATCGATGGCCTGAAGATCCGTCCGATCCTCGACGGTGTGCGAGGCGAGCCCGCGGTGGACATCGATGGGCTGGCTCGCGCGATCTCGCGATTGTCGGCGCTTGCCGCGGACCTCGGTGACCTGATCGCGGCCCTTGACGTCAACCCCGTGATCGTAGGGCCGAGTGGGTGTGTGGCGGTCGATGCGCTCGTGGAGCAGGCTTCGCGGAGCTGACCGGTACGATTCGAGCGTGCATCCAGATCCGTTCGCCGCGATCCCCGGCACCGTCGTTCTCGACGGTGGGCTCGCCTCCGAGCTGGAGCTGCGGGGCGCCGATCTGCGCGACGCGCTGTGGTCCGCGAGGGTGCTGGTTGAGGACCCGTCGCTGATCACGGATGTGCACCGCTCCTACGTGGACGCCGGCGCCGACGTGTTGATCAGCGCCAGTTATCAAGCGAGCTTCGACGGGCTGGCCGCCCGCGGCTTGGAGCGGCCGGCCGCCGCCGCGTTGATGCGCAAGAGCGTGCAGTTGGCGCGCGAGGCCGCCGCGACCGTCCAGCGACCGGTGCTCGTTGCTGCGTCCGTCGGTCCCTACGGCGCGGTCCTCGGCAACGGCGCCGAGTACACGGGCGTCTACGATCTGGGTCCCGGCGCGGTGTCGGCGCTCCGCGACTTCCATCTGCCGCGCGCCGAATCGCTCGCGGCTGCCGGCCCCGACCTGTTCGCGATCGAGACGGTCCCGTCGATCGACGAGGCCGAGGCGCTCGTGCACGTGCTCGATGCGATCGGCGACGTGCCGGCGTGGGTGAGCTTCTCGTGTCGAGACGGCGGACACCTCAACGACGGCACGCCGATCGATCTGGCGATGGACGTCCTCGCATCGTGTGCACACGTGGTCGCGATCGGTGTGAATTGCACGCCACCGCGCTACGTCGTCGATCTGGTTCGGGCCGCACGGCGCCGGACGGCCATGGCGGTGGTCGTCTACCCGAACCGAGGCGCGACGTGGAACGCGGCGGCCAAGACCTGGGTAGGCGACGCGGTCCCCGGCGGGTTCGGCCCGCTCGCGATCGAGCTGCGCGACGCGGGCGCACGGGCGATCGGCGGATGCTGCGGCACCGGGCCCGCAGACATCGCCGAGATCGCGGCCGCGCTCCAGGTGGCCTAGGCCAACCAGGCGTCTTGCCCCCGACCCCTCCGCTCGGTCATCATCGTGGCCTATGACGGGCATCTACGGCAGCAGCGGCAAGGCGGCGAATCCGGCCGGGACGGTCGGCACGCTGGTCGGCGCGATCGGGGCGGCGTTCTCGGTGATCTTGTGGATCTATCACTTCAACCCCGACGCCACGCTGCTGGGCTCGTATTCGGCGCAACTCGCCAGCGGTGGGCAGCTCGCAGATCAACTCGGCACGCTCGCGCTCGTGTTCGGCTTGATCGCGGTCGGCCTCGGCATCGTCGGGGGACTCGGCGGTCGCGGGGCGAGCTCGACGGTCACCTCGATCCTGCTCGGGATCGTGGCGATCTCCTACCCGCTACTCAATGGGTTGCATCTGATCGAGCGTTTCGTCCCGAACCCCATCGCCTAGCGACGTCGGCGTGGGCCACCCGATGTATGCCCCGGGTCCGCGCTTGCGCAGTTCGTTGCCGATGACGACCCGTTGGATCTCCGACGTGCCCTCCCAGATGCGGTCCACGCGCAACTCCCGCCACAGCCGCTCGACGGCGAACTCGCGCATGTAGCCGCGCCCGCCGAACACCTGCACGGCGCGATCCGCCACGCGCCCGGCCATCTCGCTACAGAACAGCTTCACTGCGCTGGCTTCCGCGTGCAGCTGCTTGCGGTCGATCCCGCCGCGCGCGGTCTCCCAGCACACGCGGTACAGCATCGACTTCGCGGCCATGATCTCTACCGCCATGTCGGCAAGCATGAACTCGATCGCCTGGAACTCGACGATCGCCCGCCCGAACTGACGCCGCTGCGTGGCGAACGCCAGCGCCTCGTCCAGGCACCGCTGCGCGGCACCAACGGTGCGCGCCCCGATCATCAAGCGCTCCTCGACGAACCAGTCCTTGGTCAGCTCCAGGCCTTGCCCGACGGCACCGAGCACGCGGTCATCGCCGAGCCGCACGCCCTCGAACGCGAAGATCGGGTGTTCGAACACGAACGTATGCGTGTACTTCGGCGTGCGTACCAACCGCACGCCGGGCATGTCCTTATCCACCAGGAAGATCGTCGCCTTGGCCGGATCGCCGTCGACGTGCGCGTGCACCATGAAGAAGTCGGCGACGTCGCCGCTGGTCACATGCCACTTCTCGCCGTCGAGCACCCACTCGTTGCCGTCGCGGCGCGCGGTCGTTGCGACCATCGTGACGTCGGAGCCCGCCTCGGCCTCGGTGATCGCGTAGGCGTCGCGCCGCTCCCCGGCGCACGCAGGCCGCAGGAACCGTTCCTTCTGCTCGGGCGTGCCCGCCGCCAAGGGGATCGACGGGCGCCACGGGATGTCCCACAGTGCATTGGTGACCCGCCCCCACTGCTCCTCGACGAGCATCACCTGGAACGTGTCGAGCCCGCGACCGCCGTCGGTCTCGGCGTGGTTGATGGCGTGGAACTCCCAGTCCAAGACCGCCTGCTTGGCCGCCGCCGCACTCGCCGGGGTCAGCCCGTCGTGCTCTTCACATTCCAGCTCCAGCGGTTGGAGTACCTCGTCGGCGAAGCGCCTGGCCTTGGTCTGCAGCGCCGCATCGCCATCGGTCAATCGCATGTCCACCGGCACTCGCTCCTTCGGGGTAGGGTTCGCGCCGGAGTGTAGGCCGCTGACCGCATCGGGAGGGAACCCAGTGACCAGAACGGTGTTTCACGCAGGCAAGGTCTTCGACGGCACGATGGCGCCGTTGGCAGACGCCGATGTCGTGATCGAAGACGGCAGGATCGTCGAGGTCGGGCCCGGTCTCGACGGCGACGAGGGGATCGATTGTTCCGGAAAGACGCTGCTGCCGGGCCTGTTCGATACTCACGTGCACGTGACCGGCACCTACGAGGACGACGAGCTCACGATCCAGCACCGACCCTTTTCCTACGGCTTCTATCAGACCCCGGGCAACCTTTTGACGACGATCAAGCTCGGGATCACGTCGATCCGCGACGCGGGCGGCGCCGACGCGGGGCTGCGCCAAGCCGTCAACGACGGGCTGCTCGTCGGTCCGCGCATGCAGGTGGCGGTCACCATGCTCAGCCAAACGGCCGGCCACAACGACGAGGTGCTTACCAGCGGCGGCGTCACCGCCGGCTGGTTGCCCTACCCCGGCTTTCCCGACGGTGTGTGCGACGGGGTGGATGGCGTGCGCCGGAAGGTACGCGAGGTGATCCGAGCAGGTGCGGACGTGATCAAGATCGCCTCGTCGGGCGGGTTCTTCTCGCCGGCCGACGATCCGATGCATCCGCACTTCGCACAAGACGAACTCGACATGATCGTATCGACCGCCGCCGACCTCGATCGGTGGGTGATGTCGCACGCCCACGGGCCCGAAGGCATCAAGCGTGCGGTGCGCGCCGGGGTGCGCTCGATCGAGCACGGCACCTACCTCGACGCCGAAAGCGCCGAGTTGATGGTGGAGCGCGGCACCTGGCTGGTGCCCACCCTCACGGCCGGCGACACGACGGAGGCGCTGGCCAACGACGAAAAGCTCGCGCCCGAGATCCGCGAGAAGTTCAAGGGGCTCGGCCGGCCCGAGTTCGACGCGATGCGGCTTGCCGCCGATGCCGGGGTCAAGGTCGCGATGGGGACCGACGCGGCGGTGATGCCACACGGGTGGAACCTCAACGAGTTGGCGCATATGGCGAACAACGGTTTCACGCCCGAGCAGGCCATGCACGCAACGACCCTCAGTGCCGCCGAGCTGATGGGGTGGGACGATCGGCTGGGATCGCTCGAGCCGGGCAAGATCGCCGACGTCGTCGTGGTCGACGGCGATCCCTTCGCGTTCGACACGCTGCACGATCGGATCGAGCAGGTCTGGAAGGACGGCGTTCGGGTCGTGTGACCCGCTCCGGATGGGTGCGTTCGCGCTCGCGCTGTTCTCGGGCCTGAGCTGGGGAACCGGCGACTTCCTGGGCGGGCTCATGACCCGGCGCCTCGGCGTCGCGCTCGTCATGGCGATCGCGCAGGGATCGGGACTCGTGTTCACCGCGATCTTGATCCTCGCGCTCGGCACACCGGTGCCCGAGACGCGCTACCTCGTGTTCGGCGGGCTGGGCGGGCTCGCGGGAGCCGTCGGCCTCGCAGCGTTGTACCAGGGCCTCGCGATCGGTCCGATGAGCATCGTCGCCCCCACCGTTTCTTTGTCCGTGATGGTGCCGGTCATCGTCGGCTTCGCGCAGGGCGATCGCCCCGCGTCCGTGCAGGTGTTCGGCATGGTGTGCGCGGTCGGGGGCATCGTGCTGGCGGCCCGCGAGTCCGATCCGACCGACATCGAAGGTGGGGAGGAGCCGCCGTCTCGCCGGGGCTGGTTCGGTCCGGGATTCGGCTACGCGCTGGTCGCCGTGCTGTTCGTCGGTCTGCTCGTGACGTTCCTCGGTACGGCCGGGCAGGGGAGCGCGCCGTGGGCCGCCTTCATGGTCCGCGCCACGTCGGTGCCGCTGTTCGTGATCGCGGTGTTCGTCGCACGCGGCCACGAGCGCGCGCCCACCCGCCGCGAGACCGCGACGTTGATCGTCGTCGGCGGCTTCGACAACCTCGCGAACGTCATGTTCGCGCTGGCGGCACAGACCGGCATGCTCGCGCTGGTCGCGGTGCTCGGATCGCTCTACCCGGTGTCGACCGTCATACTCGCGCGCGGCTTCCTGCACGAGCGCCTGTCGCGCCTTCAGTGGGCCGGTGTCGTGACGGCGTTCGTCGGCGTCGCCCTGATCGCGCTCGGCTAGGGTTCGCCGATGGAATGGTGGCGCGACATGTTCGCCGCATCCGGTTGGCAGTCGGTCCAGCTCGCCTGGGAAGAGGCCGACGATGCGGACGACGACGTCGATCTGCTCGAGCGGGCGCTCGAACTGCGACCCGGTGAGCGTGTGCTCGACGTTCCCTGCGGGACGGGCCGGATCGCGCGGCGTCTGATCGATCGGGGCTACGACGTCGTCGGTCTGGACGCGACGGCGACGTTCCTCGACGTGGCGAGGGCAGCCGGCGTTCCGGTGATCCGGGCAGATATGCGCTCGACGGTGGTGCGTCCTGCGATGTTCGACGCCGCCGTGTGCCTGTGGGGCTCATTCGGCTACTTCGACGATGCGGGCAACGCGGCCCAAGCGCGAGCTGCCGCCGACGCGCTTGCCCCCGGTGGGCGTTTCCTGATCGACACGATCGTCGAGGAAACGGTCCTTCCCCGTTTCGAACCGACGGCGTCTTGGGAGGTCGGCGGCACCGGCGTTGCAGAGGTCCGGCGTTACGACGCCGTCACGTGCCGGATCGAGACCACCTGGACCTTCACGCGGGGCCACGAACGCGAGGTGCGTACGTCGTTCGTGCGGTTGTATTCGATCGAAGCGTTGACCGACCTGCTGTCGGCCGCGGGGTTCTCATCGTTCCGTGCGCTCGACGCACAGCTGCAGCCATTCGTCTCGGGCGCCGAGCGGCTGTGGCTGGTCGCCACGACGCCCGGCGAGACGGCCGGGCTGCCCTAGAGGGTGAAGGTCTTGCGCACCGACGGGGTTGGTTTTCCCGCTCGATCGACGATCGGCTTCGCACCCGCCGGATCGACCACGGCGACGTAGGTCCGGCCGCGCCGTAGCCGTGCGGCCGGTTGGAAGACCGCCGAACGCACATCGCCGGTGTCGCACGACGTGCGGTTGCCCTGGGCGCCGAAGCACCGCAGGGTGCCCGCAAGGGCTTTGCCGCCCTTGGGCCGAAGCACCAGGTTGGAGGTCGTGACGCGATGCACGGGCTCGTCGAAGCGCACGAGCACCGGACCGGTGCGCGATCCCGGTGGCTTGATCGTCGCGGTCGCCGGCGCGAGGTCTTTGAACGTGGCCGTCACCGCGCGCTGCTGGTCCATGGTGACGACACAGCCGTTGGGGTCCGATCCGGTGCAGTCCCCGGACCAGGCGAGGCCGGACCACTGATCGGGCTCGGCGGTCAGCGTCACCGTCGCGCCCGGCGCAAAGATCGCAGTGCACGTGCCCGGACAGGCGATACCCGACGGCGACGACCTGACCGTGCCGATACCGCTGCCCTCGACCCTGACCTTGAGCCTGTGGCTGAACGTCGCCGTCACCGTCTTGTTGCCGAGCGCGGTCAGCGAGCAGGTCGGCGTCGTGCTGGCCGCGGCACACCCGCCGCCCCACGACACGAACGAATAGCCCGCGTCGGGCGTGGCCGTGAGCTGCAAGGCGTCATTCGGGCTGTACACCGTCGTGCAGGTCTGCCCGGCGGCGCAGGTAAACCGACCGGAATCGTCCGCGATCGAGCCCCCGGCCCCGGGCTGGGCCGTGACGCCGGCGATCTTCGCCGACACCAGGTTGATGTTGACGAAGCGGTCGCGGTCGACGTTGCCCGTGATGCCGGGGATCTTGCCGGTGCTGCTCCATTGCCAGAAGGTCCAACCCTGGCCCTGCCAGTCGTTGGCCGGCAGCGTGGCGGGCAGCGCACCCCACCTCGCCAACCACAGCGGGTATCCGTTGTCTGCGAACCACGTCGTGTTCGCGAGCAGCGTCTGGAACATGTAGATGCTGCCGTAGACCATCGGGCGCACGCCCAGCTTCTTGGTGACCCTGAGTAACCATGCCCGCGACCAGGTCTCGAGTTGCGTCGGCGTCATCCAGTCGGGCACGCGATTGATCTCGATGTCGAGCGCGGGGATCAGGTTGCCCGCGTGCGGAGCTGCGACCGACAAGAAATGGTTCGCCTCGGCGCGAGCATCGTCTTTGGATGCGCTCGGCGACGCGACGTGGTACATGCCGATCGTGACACCGGCGGCAGCCGCGTTGGCCGCGTTCGTCGCGAACATCGGATCGACGATCCGTTGACTCTCCGTCGCCTTGATGATCGCGAAATCGACGCTGCCTGCGGCCGTGTTCCAGTCGATCGTGTCCTGCCAATGGGACACATCGACGCCCGTAACCGCCCAGCTCCCACCGCTGGCGCGCGGCGCTGTGGCCACCGAGGCGCCGAGGGTCGTGGTGACCGAGCCGACGATGAACATGACGCCGAACATGATCGGGGGCAGGCGGATCCGCATGTGCCCAGGGTATCGGTCGCAGCGAGGTTGCGGCGTTAGGGACCGAGTTCGTAGCCGAGACGTCGCGGCATCTTCGCCACGAAGGTCGTCAACGCATCGGTCTGCTCGCCACGGTCCTCAGCCTCGTCCTTGCGCACGATCGCGTGTTGCGTCAAGGCGGCCCCAACCGAGCGGAAGGGTTCCGGCGGAAACCGCATCATCTCCATATCGACGAGCGGCAGGGCCGTGTGCTCGTCGTTGATGCCGAGCGCGAGCGCCGCGAGGATCTTGCCGCCGAGGTGACACGGCCCGACGCCGCCGCCCGTGTACCCGAGCCCATAGTGCATCGAGCCGCCCGGCAGCGTGCCGAAGGACGGCAGATGCCGCCCCGTAACGTCCATGGGCCCGCCCCACGCCGCGTCGATGGCGACGCCCGACCACGACGGGAAGAACCGTCGAAAATCGTCAACTAACTTGACTACTGAGCGCTCGTCGTATCGCAGACGAGGTCCGAGACCGACGCCGAGGCCCGCGGCCGCAGATGCTGCACCGAACGCGATGCGGCCGTCGGGCGTCGTTCGGAAGTAGCGCAGCGCGGTTCGCCAATCTGCGAGGCCCTCCCCGCCGGTCCAGCCGATCTCCGCGAGCCGGTCGGGTGCGGGCTCGGTGACGACGATGTACGTGCCGCGTGGCACGATCGCGCGACGGAATCGCGGCAGCGAGGCTGCCCACGCGCCGAGACCGATCACGCCGCGCTCGGCGGTCACGGTGGCACCCGAACGCGTCTCGACCGTGACCGGCGGTCCCTCGGCGAACCGGGCGACCGGGGAGGATTCGTAGATGCGTACACCGCGGGCAAGGAGCGCTGCGCGCAGTCCGAGCGCGAGACGCGCCGGCTGCAAGATTGCGTTGTCCGGCTGGAGCAGCCCTGCTCTGAACACCGGCGAGTCGCAGCGGGCACGCACCGCAGCCTCGTCGAGCTCGACGAAGCGACCGGCGGCGACACCAAGCCGCCGCGCCTCTTCGAGGAGTGAGCCCCATGCGGCGTCTTGAGCCGGCGAGGTCGCCACGCTCAGGTGCCCGGTCCGCGTGAACCACGCGTCCACCCCTTGGGCTGCGAGCCATGCCTCGATCTCATCGACGCTTCGCTGCGCTGCGTTGGCCACGCGCAGCGCGTCGGCGTCGCCGAAGAACCGCACGAGCGGCTCGAGGTCTTCCCAGACGCCGTAGCAGAAGCCGCCGTTACGGCCGGACGGGCCGCTGCCGCACAGCTCGTCGGCCTCGAGCAGCACCACATCGCAGGACGGATCGCGATCCTTCAGGAACCACGCGGTCCACATGCCGGTGTACCCGCCCCCGAGGATCACGACGTCGGCCCGGGTCGGGCCGGCAAGTGGCGCGCACGGCTCCGGCGCGAAGGCTTGGTCGGCGCGGGCCTCCTCCATCCACCACGAGACGTTCGCCTGTCTCGGCAGATCGATCATGGACGCCATGCTGGCACGGCTCTCGAACGCGACGTTAGGGGCCGAGGTTGAAGCCGAGACGCCGGGGCAGCTTCGCCACGAAGTCGACGAAGGGGTTCGGGTCGCGGTCCTCATCGAGGGCCTCGTCGCGGTGGTGGATCGCGCGGTTCGCAACGGCGGCGCCTATGGAGCGGATCGGCTCGGGTGGGAACTTCCGCGGCTCGAGATCGACGACCGGCAGGGCGAGCACGTCGTCGTACTTCGACAGGGCCCGATGCGCGAGGATCTGCCCACCGAGGTGGGCCGGGCCGACGCCGTTGCCGGTGTAACCCATTCCGTAGTGCACCGAGCCGTGATCGAGTGAGCCGAAGAACGGCAGGTGGTCGCCGCTCACGTCGATGGGCCCGCCCCACGCGGCATCGATCGGCACGTGGGCGAACGTCGGGAACATGCGGTGCAGGTCGCGGATCGCGACCCGGATCGAGTCCTCGTCGTAGGCGAACCGCGGGTCGATGTGGCGAGCGAGGTCCGGTTGCATCCCGCCGATGCCAAAGGCGATCCGTCCGTCCGGCGTCGTCCGCACGTAGTGGAGCGCCTCGCGGAAGTTCCACAGGCCCATACCGTCGGTCCAGCCCGTTTCGGCCAGCAGATCGGGGGCGGGCTCGGTCAACACGATGTAAGAGCCGCGCACGGTGATGGCCCGCTTGAAGCGCTTCCAGTGTTGCGCCCAGGCGTTCAGCGCGAGCACCCCCGCGCCGGCGGTCACGCGCCCGCCCGGGGTCTCGGTGATCACGGGGGCGCCGGCGCCGAAGCGCGTGACCGGCGTCTGCTCATAGATCCGCACACCTGCAGCGACGAGCGCGTTGCGCAAGCCGCGGGCGAGGCGAGCCGGCTGCACGGTGGCGCCGTAGGGCGAGTACACACCGCCGCGCAGCACCGGCGAGTCGACCTTGGCGCGCACGTCCTCGGGGGTCAGCACGGTGAGGTGATCGAGCTGGAGCCGGTCGCTCGTGATGACGGCGTCCGCCCACTCGCCGATCTGCGATGAGCTCGAGGCCGCTCCGAGGTCGCCGTCGGCGCGGAACCACGCGTCGAACCCCTGCTCGGCGCAGAACGCGCCGATCGCCGTCACGCTGTCTTCGCCGGCGCGGCACAGCCGCAGCGCGGCATCGTCGCCGAAGGTCTCGCACAAGAACGTCAGGTCACCCCAGAACGAGTTGACGAAGCCGCCTTTGCGCCCGCTCGGGCCGCCACCGCAGATGTCCTGCTCGAGCAGCACGACGTCGGCGCCGGGGTCCAGCTGCTTGAGGAACCAGGCTGTCCACATGCCGGTATACCCGCCCCCGAGGATCACGACGTCGGCCGTCGTGTCGGCGGCAAGCGGCGGGCATGGTTCGCCGGCGAACTCGGGCAGCGCGAGAGCTTCGCGCAGCCAGTAGCTTCGGCCGTGATCGGGTGGGATGTTCGTCATGCTCCTGGCGGTGCGGTCAGGGCCTGGGACCCAGGTGGAAGCCGAGTCTACGGGGAAGCGTCGCGAGCGCACGGGTCGCCGCGTCGGGTTTCGCCCCGTTCGCCTCGCGGTCGTCCTTCCGGCGGATGGCGGCGTTCACGGCGAGCATGCCGGGCGAACGCAGCGGCTCGGGGGGGAAGCGTTTGGGCTCCTGCGTGACGACCGCCAGGCGCGTGAATCCGTCGTCGGCGTGCATCGCGAGCGCGGCACAGATCTTGCCCCCGAGGTGCGAGGGCCCCACGCCGTTGCCGGTGAAGCCGAGCCCGTAGTGCACGTTGCCAGGTTCGAGCGTTCCGAAGAACGGCATCGCAAGGCCGCTCACGTTGACCGGCCCACCCCAGCCGGCGTCCAAGCGCACGTCCGCGAGCTGGGGGAACATCCGAACGAGGTCCTCGGCGACGCGGCGGACGTATCCCTCGTGGTAGGCGTAGCGCGGATCGATGTGCCGGGCCAGATCGGGTTGCAGGCCGCCGAGTCCGATCGCGATGCGGCCGTCGGCGGTCGTTCGCAGGTAGTGCACCGATGCGCGCAGATCGCGCAGGTTCTCCCCGCCGGTCCAGCCGATCTCCTCGAGGCGATCGGGGATCGGCTCGGTGACCACCATGTAGGAACCGCGAACGGTCAGGCGGGGCTTGAACGCGCGCCACCAGGTGGCCCAGGCCCCGAGCCCGATCACGGCGTCGCCCGCCCGAACGGTGCCGCCGGGCGTCTGGGCGAGCGCGGGTGTGCCGAAGCCGAACCGGGTCACCGGCGTGCCCTCGTAGATGCGGACGCCACGGGCGAGCACAGCGTTGCGAACTCCGCGTGCGAGCCGCGCGGGCTGCACGTTCGCGGCATCGGGCATGAACATCCCGGCCCCGAGCATCGGTGAGCGCACCCGCTCGCGGACCTGATCGGCGGACAACTCCCGGTACTCGTCGGCGACGCCGAGGCGTGCGGCGGCCTCGAGCGTGCGACGCCAGCCGCCCGCATGCGCCGGAGCGGAGGCCACCGCCAGGTCGCCGCCCATGCGGAACCACGCATCCACGCCGTTGGCCTCGCACCACCCGCCGATCTCGGATGGGCAACGGCCGGCGTGCATCAGTAACTCGAGGGCGTCGTCCTCGCCGTAGGTATCGATCAGATCGACGATGTGGCCCCACCAGCCGTCGCAGAACCCCCCGTTTCGCCCGCTCGGGCCGCCACCGCAGATGTCTTGTTCGAGCAGCACGACGTCGATGCCGGGGTCGCGCTCCTTCAGGAACCACGCGGTCCACAACCCGGTGTACCCGCCGCCCAAGATCACCACGTCTGCGGTGGTGTCCCCGGCGAGCGGCGGCGCCTCGGGGCCGGCGAACCGCTCGTGCGCGAGCGCCTCACGCAGCCACCAGCTGCGACCGAGATCGGGCGGGGTTGGGTGCGGGGCCATGACGGGCGCATCGTACCGAGTCGTAGCTTCGTCCCGGTTGCTACCGTGAGGGCCTCGTCTCCTTCCTGAAGGATCGCGATCCAGATGCCAGGTCAGCCGAACCGTCCCCGAAGTTGGGAAGTCACCGACGGCCCGCAGCGCGCGCCGGCGCGTTCCTACCTGCGCGCCGTCGGCTTTTCCGAGGAAGACTTCGGCAAGTCGCAAGTGGCGGTGGCCTCCAGCTGGAACGAGGTCACGCCGTGCAACTACCACCTGGACAAGCTTGCCGCGCTGGCCAAGGAGGGGGTGCGCCAGGGCGATGCCGTGCCGATCGAGTTCACGACGATCGCCGTGTCCGACGGCATCGCGATGGGCCACGAGGGCATGAAGGCGTCGCTGATGAGCCGCGATCTCATCGCGGATTCGGTGGAGCTCGTCATGCACGCCGAGCGATTCGACGCGCTGGTCGGCATCGCCGGGTGCGACAAGTCCGAGCCCGGCATGTTGATGGCGATGGCGCGGCTCGATCTCCCGTCGGTCTATCTGTACGGCGGCACGATCCTTCCCGGTACCTACAAGGGTAAGGATGTGACGATCCAGGATGTGTTCGAAGCCGTGGGCGGCCATGCGAAAGGCTCGGTTAGTGACGAGGACCTCCTGGGTCTGGAGCGCGCCGCATGCCCCGGCACCGGCTCGTGCGCCGGCATGTACACGGCCAACACGATGGCCTGTGTCGGCGAGGCGCTGGGCATGTCGCTGCCGGGCTCGGCCAGCCCGCCCGCGGTCGACTACCGTCGTGAGGTTGCCGCCCGCGAGAGCGGCATCGCCGTGACGAAGGTGCTGGAGTTGGATCTTCGGCCGCGACAGATCCTGACGAAGGAGGCATTCGAGAACGCGATCGCGGTCGTGATGGCCGTCGCGGGCTCGACGAACGCGGTGCTACATCTGCTGGCGATCGCCCGCGAGGCACACGTGGACCTGGCGCTCGATGACTTCGATCGTGTGTCACGCCGCACGCCGCACCTCGTCGACGTGCGACCTGCGGGCCGCTTCGTGATGAGCGACCTCGATCGCGTCGGCGGCGTGCCCGTCGTGATGAAGGAGCTTCTCGACCTCGGGCTGCTGCATGGCGACTGCATGACGATCACGGGGCGCACCCAGGCCGAGAACCTGGCCGATGCGCCGCCCCCCGCCCCCGACGGCACGGTCGTGCACGCGGCGAGCGACCCGATCCACCCGTGGGGCGGCATCGCGATCCTCAAAGGCAATCTGGCGCCCGACGGGGCGGTGATCAAGGCCGCGGGCATGGAGGGCACCGTCTTCGAAGGCGCGGCGCGCGTCTACGACTCCGAGCAGGACGCGTTCGACGCGCTGACCGCCGGCACCATCGTTGTCGGTGACGTCGTCGTGATCCGCTATGAAGGACCGAAGGGCTCGCCCGGGATGCCCGAGATGCTCGCTGTGACCGCTGCGGTGGCGGGAGCCGGCCTCGGCAAAGATGTCGCGCTGATCACCGACGGGCGTTTCAGCGGGGCGACGAAGGGCATCAGCGTCGGTCACATCGCGCCGGAAGCCTGCGTCGGCGGCCCGATCGCGCTCGTCAACGACGGCGATCGTGTCCGCATCGATACCGACGGCCGCACCCTCGAGCTGTTGGTGGACGATGCCGAGTTGGCGCGCCGCCGCGCGGGCTGGGTCGAGCCGGCCCCGAAGTACACCCAAGGCGCGCTCGCGAAGTACGCACGCACGGTTGGATCGGCCGACCAAGGAGCGCCGACGTGGTGACGCCCGCGGGTGTCGTGAACCCGGCCGCCTTGGAGTGTCGGATCTGCCACGCGCGCTACCCGGTCGAGCCGTTGACGATCTGCGAGGAGTGCTTCGGCCCCCTGGAGCCCGCGTATGACCTCGACGCGATCGACGGCATGGACTTCCGCAAGCAGGTAGAGGCCGGGCCGGCCAGCATGTGGCGCTACCAGCCACTGCTGCCGGGCGGTCCCGACCTGGAGCGCATCGATCTCGGCGCCGGCTTCACGCCACTGCGCCGCGCCGACAACCTCGCCAAGCGCCTCGGGCTCGAGCGCTTGTGGATCAAGGACGACTCGGTCAACCCGTCGAACTCGTTCAAGGATCGGGTCGTGACCGTTGCGATCACGATGGCGCGCGCGTTCGGCTTCGAGGCGATCAGCTGCGCCTCGACCGGCAACCTCGCCAACGCGACGGCCGCGCACGCCGCCAAGGCCGGCATGCCGTGCTACGTCTTCGTGCCCGAGGACCTCGAGCGGGCAAAGATCCTCGCCACCGAGGTCTACGGCGCGAAAGTCGTCGCCGTGAAGGGGAACTACGACGCGGTGAACCGGCTGTGCTCCGAGGTCGCCGAGGCGCTGCCGTGGGCATTCGTCAACGTGAACATGCGCCCGTTCTACGCCGAGGGCTCCAAGTCGCTCGGATTCGAGACCGCCGAGCAGCTCGGCTGGCGGCTGCCCGACCATGTCGTGGTGCCGATCGCGTCGGGTGCGCTGCTCACCAAGATCCATCGCGCCTTCCAGGAGTTCATTGCGATCGGCGCGGTCGAGGCCAAGCCCTACCGCGTGTCCGGCGCACAGCCCGAGGGATGTCGACCGGTCGCGCAGGCTTTCCAGGACGGCGCCGAGACGGTGCAGCCGATGAAGCCGAACACGATCGCGCGTTCGCTCGCGATCGGCTCACCCGCCGACGGCATGTTCGCGATGCAGGTGGCTCGTGAGACTGGCGGCCACATCGAGTGGTGCACCGAGGGCGAGATCCGCGACGGCATCGCGCTGCTCGCCGAGACCGAGGGCGTGTTCACCGAGACGGCCGGCGGCGTCACGATCGCCAACCTCAAGCGCATGTGCGACCAGGGCATCATCAAGCCCCAGGAAGAGACGGTCGCCTACGTCACCGGCAACGGTTACAAGACGATCGAGGCTCTCGAGGGCTACGTGGAGGCGTCCTACAACGTCGCCCCCGACCTCGACGAGTTCCTGGCCGCCCTCAACAGCTGAGCGCGCGCGGCTGAGGCCGCGGTCGCGTAGCGTGCGCTCCACATGAATCGACTCATCACCCACCTCGGACCTCCGCTGCGGGCGCTTCGCGGCGTGTTCGGCAATCGCGAGATCACGCGGATGCAGCTCGCCTTCCTGCTGTTCAACCTGGCGGAGCCCGCGATGTGGATCGCGATCTTGGTGTACGCCTACGGCAAGGGTGGAACGAGCGCGGTCGGGTTCGTTTCGATCCTGTTCCTCGTGCCGGCTGGGCTGCTTGCACCGGTCGCCGCCGCACTCGGCGACCGGATCGCACGCGACCGGGTCGTGCGGCTGGGCTATCTCGCGCAGGGCGTCTCGACCGCATGCGTCGCCGTGGCGATGGGGCTGAACGCGCCGGTCGAGGTGGTCTACGCGCTCGCTCTCGTGTCGACGGTCACGTACACGACCGGTCGACCGAACCACCACGCCCTGCTGCCGTCGCTCGCCCGCGATCCTGAGGAGATCGCGGCC
>JANMPG010000082.1:0-13957 GCA_031369745.1 Actinomycetes bacterium | reverse complement strand
GTGATCCACTCGTTCTGGGCGCCGAGACTGTTCGGCAAACAAGACGTCGTGCCGGGTCCGTCGGGCGATGACAACCACATCGTGTTCTCGGCCTGGGAGCCGGGCACGTACTACGGACAATGCGCCGAGTTCTGTGGACTGCAGCACGCCATGATGAAGTTCCGGATCGTCGCGCTGGATCCCGCGGACTGGCAGGCGTGGGTCGCGAACCACAAACAGCCGGCCAAGACCCCCACAGAGGGCCTCGCGATGCAGGGGATGGATCTGTTCCTCGGCACGAACGGCACGGGCGGGCAGTGCATCGCGTGTCACGCGGTCGGCGGGACGGCGGCCGGGGGCGTGGCCGCACCGAACCTCACGCATTTCGCGGATCAGACCCATCAATGCTTCGCCGGTTGCGACTTCGACACCTTCGTCAACTCCGATGGCTCGCCGAACGAGGAAGCCCTCAAGGCCTGGCTGCGAGATCCCAACGCCGTGAAACTCGGCGCGAAGATGCCCGACTACAACCTGAGCGAGGACGAGATCTCCTCGCTCGTCGCCTACCTCTACACCTTGTCCTAGGAGAGCAGTTGATCGATGGCTAGCGTGACCGTTTCGCCCCGACCGGGTCTCTTGCGCCGCCCGTTGGCGACGACGGGTTTCTGGAGCTGGTTCACCACGGTGGACCACAAGAAGATCGGGATCTTGTACGGCGTGTCGTCGTTCCTGTTCTTCATCCTCGGCGGCGTCGAGGCGCTGCTGATCCGTTCGCAGCTCGCCAAGCCTGGCAACACGCTGTTGAACGCCGACCAGTACAACCAGATATTCACGATGCACGCGCTGACGATGATCTTCCTGTTCGTCATGCCGATGTCGGCGGCGTTCTTCAACTACCTGATCCCGCTGATGATCGGCGCGAGAGACGTCGCGTTCCCCCGGCTGAACGCTCTGTCGTTCTGGGTGTTCCTGCTCGGAGCGTTGTTCCTGAACTCGAGCTGGTTCCTTGGGGGGGCCCCCGACGGCGGATGGTTCGGCTATCCGCCGAACTCGGTCACCGATCCAGGCAACGCCATGACGTTTTATGCGTTGGGATTGCTGATCACCGGTATCGCATCGACGATCGGCGCGATCAACCTGGCGATCACCGTGATCAACATGCGCGCACCCGGCATGTCGATGTTCCGCATGCCGGTGTTCGTGTGGATGGGTCTCGTGGTGCAGTTCCTGCTGGCGTTCTCGCTACCGATCATCACGGTCGCGCTGTTCCAGATGCTGTTCGATCGTCGCTGGGACACCGCGTTCTTCGATCCGGTGCGCGGCGGTGAGCCGATCTTGTGGCAACACATGTTCTGGCTGTTTGGGCACCCCGAGGTCTACGTGTTGATCCTGCCGGCGTTCGGCATCATCAGCGAGATCCTGCCGGTGTTCAGCCGCAAGCCCTTGTTCGGTTACCAGTTCGTCGTGTTCAGCGGGCTCGCGATCGGTTTCATCGGGTTCGGCGTGTGGGTGCACCACATGTTCGCGGCGGGGCTCGGGCCGGTCGCCAACACGGCCTTCGGCATCACGACCGCCATCATCGCGATCCCCACGGGCGTCAAGATCTTCAACTGGATGGGCACGATGTACGGGGGGGACCTGCATTTCGATACCCCGATGCTGTACGCGGTGGGCGCCGTCGCGATGTTCGTGATCGGCGGTCTGTCGGGCGTGACGCACGCGATCGTGCCGTCGGACTACCAGCAGACCGACACGTACTACATCGTTGCGCACTTCCACTACGTGCTGTTCGGCGGCGCGATCTTCGGGCTGTTCGGCGGCATGTACTACTGGTGGCCGAAAGTGTTCGGCAGGATGCTGCGAGAAGGCTCCGGCAAGGTGCAGTTCTGGCTCTTGCTGGTCGGTTTCAACCTGACGTTCGCGCCGATGCACATCCTTGGCCTCGGCGGCATGATCCGCCGCGAGTACACCTACCCGGCCTCGCTCGGGCTGACGTTCTGGAATCAGCTGGCAACGGTCGGCGCGTTCTTGATCGCGTTGTCCGTCGCGATGTTCATCGTGAACGCGATCCGCACGCAGATGCGGCCGGCGGGTCTGGCGAACGAAGACCCGTGGGACGCTCGCACCCTCGAGTGGACGACGTCGTGCCCGCCGCCCGCCTACAACTTCGAAGAGACGCCCACCGTGCACGCGCTGGATGAGTTCTGGCACCGCAAGTACGCGGAAGACTCCGAGGGGCGCCTCGTTCGGGTGCCGGCAGGTGCTTCGGGTGCGCAGGCTCCGAGCGGCGGCGGTCATGGCATCCACCTGCCCAGTCCGTCGTTCTGGCCGATCGCCGTGTCGGTCGGATTCCCGGTGATCGCGTACGGGGTTCTGTACTCGTGGTGGTTGCTGGCGGCCGGTGTCGCGATCATCGCCGTCGGGTTGATCGGCTGGGCCCTCGAACCCTCGGTGGCGGAGTAGGCATGGCCGATATCACGCACGACGTCGTCCACGAGGAGCACACCTCGACGGGGTTGTCCTCGACCAAGCTCGCGATGTGGCTGTTCCTCGCGTCGGAGTGCATGCTGTTCGGCGGGTTGATCACCGCGTACATCCTGTATCGCGGGGCGAGCCTGAAAGGTCCCTACCCGCAGGATGTCTTCGACATCGGCTACACGTCGGTGTCGTCGTTCATCTTGCTGGCGAGCTCGTTGACGATGGTGTTCGCGCATAACGCGGCGCTCGATAAGGACTTCGCCCGCATGCGCCTGTGGCTGACGGGCACGGCCATGCTCGGCTTGACCTTCGTCGGCGGTCAGGTCTTCGAGTTCACGACCTTCTATCACGAGGGTTTGTCGATCTCGACGAACCTGTTCGGCACGACGTTCTACGTGCTGACCGGTTTCCACGGCGTGCACGTCACGGTCGGCATCTTGATGTTGTTGATCCTCGTCGTGATGTCGTGGCGCGGCTCGTTGTCCGAAGACACGGCGTTTCCCGTGGAGATGGTGGGCCTGTACTGGCACTTCGTCGACATCGTGTGGATCGTGATCTTCACGCTCGTGTACCTGATCCCGACCCCGCAGAAGTAGGTGAGGGAATGACGACCGAACACGACACACCGGATCCGGTCAACGGCGACGCCGCACACGCACCCGCGCCGGCGCACGCGGAGTACCACCCGTCCTCGCGCGAGTACATCCGCGTCGCGCTGATCCTCGTGGTGTTGACCTGCCTCGAGGTGTGGCTGAGCTACTCCTCGATCAGCGGCACCAAGCTGATCGCGATGCTGCTCACCTTGACGCTGACCAAGTTCCTCATGGTGGTCGGCTACTTCATGCACCTGAAGTTCGACAGCGGGCGCTTCTCGCGCCTGTTCGCGCTCGGGGCGATCGGTGCGTTCACGCTGTATGTCGTGGTCTTGCTGATGTTCGGTGTCTGGGGGAAGTGACCGTTGCCCGGCTGGCACGCCCACGTCGACGTCTGGCTGATCCTCGGTTCGGTCGTCGCGGTGTACCTGGTCTGGTGCGCCCGGCACGAGCGGGAGACCGGGCAGGTCACGGCGCAGCGCAACCGCCGCCTGTTCCTGTCGGGCATGGCGGTGCTGTTCGTGGGCTCCGAATGGCCGCTGCACGACCTGGCCGAGCACACGTGGTACGCCGCACACATGGTGCAACACATGGCGTACACCCTGGTGGCCGCACCGCTGCTGGTGTCGGGCATCCCGGCGTGGATGTGGCGCTCGCTGCTGCGCAACCGCACGATCGCGCGTACCTGGCGCGCCGCGACCCGACCCGTGACCGCCACGATCATCTTCAACGGCGTGCTGTTGTTCACCCACTGGCCGGCTGTCGTCTCGGCATCCGTCGGCTCCGAACCGCTGCACTTCACGCTGCACTCGCTGATCGTGCTGTCCGCGCTGATCGTGTGGTGGCCGATCTTCTCGCCGCTGCCCGAGATGCCGCCGATCACGCCGCCTGCGCAGCTGCTCTATCTGTTCGTGCAGTCGCTGGTGCCGACGATCCCGGCGTCGTTCCTGACGTTCGGTCATCAGCCGCTGTACAGGGTCTACGAGTCGTTCCCGCGGCTGTTCGGTGTCTCGGCGTTGACCGATCAGCTGATCGCCGGATTGCTCATGAAGATCGTGGGTGGCTTGATCTTGTGGGGCTATATCGCGGTGGTCTTCTTCCGGTGGGGTGCCCGGGAAGAGCAGGGCTGGGATGCTTTGGCGCTACGTGATGTCGAAGCCGACGTGCAAGCGGGGTTGACACGATGACCGACCAAGACCAAGCGCCGACCCCAAAGCCGAACGGGCCGCGGGAAAGCTTGTGGCTGCCGATCGCGATCGTGTTCGGGCTGCTCGCGATCATCGGGCTCGTGCTGTGGGGCTTCTCCAGGGTGCTGCTGCAGGTGGAGCCGCGGACCGCGACGCTGACCGCGCTGTTGGTCGCCGTGTCGATCGTCGCCATCATCGCGGTCGCGGCCAGCAGAAAGCGGGTCGACAACGGCACGCTGCTGACCGCGGTCGTCGGCGTCTTCGGTGTCAGCATGTTGCTGTCGGGTGCCGCGTTGCTCGTCGGGCAGTCCACCGAGGAGGGCGGCGCTGAGGTTGTTTCCGTCGCCCTGGCGGCACCCGAGGGTGCAGCCATCGGTGGCTTCGACGTCAAGGAGTTGACGGCGCCGGCTGACACCGCGTTCACGATCGCATTCAACAATCAAGACCCGGGCGTTCCCCACAGCGTGGTGATCGCCTCGGCGGACCCGGCGAAGGATCCAGCCGCCGAGACACTGTTCACCGGTGAGATCGTGACCGGTCCGATCCAGTTCGACTACGAGGTCGCCCCCTTGGCCGAGGCCGAGTACTACTTCTACTGCGAGGTACACCCGACCACGATGAACGGCGTGCTGACGGTTGCCGTCGGCGCGGCCCCCGGTACCGGCGGCGGCAACGTGATCGCGGCGTCGGGCTTGGCGTTCGACACCGACACGCTGTCCTTCCCGGCGGACTCCGCCTCGACGCTCACGTTCGACAACAACGACGCCGGGGTGCCGCACAACGTGGCGATCTACACCGACGCGTCGGCCTCCGAGGCGCTGTTTACCGGTGAGCTCGTCACGGGCGTCGACACGGCGACCTACACGATCCCGGCGCTGGCCGCAGGTTCGTACTTCTTCCATTGCGACGTGCACCCCACGATGAGCGGGACCGTCACTGTCGGCGACGGTGGGAGTTCTGCCGCGCCGCCGCCCAGCGACAGCGCAACCCCGCCGCCCGGCTCGAAGCCGTCGTCGAGCGGGTCGCAGCCGCCGGCCGGCGAGGGTGTCACCGTGACGGCATCCGGACTCGCGTTCGACACCGCCGCGATCTCGCTGCCGGCAGGCGCGGGGTCGACGATCACGTTCGACAACGAGGACGCGGGCGTGCCGCACAACATCGCGATCTATGCCGACGACTCCTATACGGCCCCGGCGCTGTTCACGGGCGATCTCATCACGGGTGTCGCGACCGGCGAGTATGCGATCCCCGCGCTGGACCCCGGCACGTACGCCTTCCGATGCGAGGTGCATACGACGATGACGGGTAGCGTCACGGTCGAGTGATCGCGGCGGGCGTTCGCCCCGCCGTTGGGTAGCGTGGAGCGGTGCGAATCACGCGGGTCTTCATCGTGGGGCTGATCGTTGTCGGCGCAGCGGCGTGCACCCGCGCTTCGGGCGAGGACTCGGTCACGGGCGTGCGGGAGGTCTTTGAACCCATGCCGGTGTTGAGCGGGGAGGACCTGCGCGGCAAGCCACTCAGCTCGCAGGACCTGGCCGGCCATGTGCTCGTGGTGAACGCATGGGCGACGTGGTGCACGCCGTGTGAGCGTGAGCAGCCGGCGCTCGTGCAGGTCGCGGATCGCTATGCCGAGCGGGGAGTGCGCTTCCTGGGCATCGACCACGCGGATCAGCAGGCGGCGGCGCTGGAATGGGTGCGACGCTTCGACGTTCCCTACTCGAGTCTGGCCGACCCGTCGGGCCGTTTCGCGGGAACGCTCGGCTACATCGGCCTGCCGGACACCTACGTGGTCGATGCCAGCGGCACGATCCGATTCGTCGTGACCGGTCCGACCGACGCGGAGCAGCTGTCGGGGCTGCTCGATCGCCTGCTGGCGGCTCAGACCAGCGCGTCGAGTGCGACGGAGGCGAACAGTCCCGCCAAGTAGAGCATCGAGAACGTGAAGACCCGCCACGAGCGGTCATCCGTCGGCTTGCGCCACAGGTGCAGGCAGCGGTAGACGAAGGAGCCGCCGAGCCCCACGGCCGTCGCCATGTAGATCGGCCCCATCGAGGCGATCGGCACCAGCAGCAGGGTGGTGCCGAACAGCACGAGCGAGTACAGGAAGATCTGGCGCCGCGTCTCGTCCTCACCCCGAACCACCGGCATCATCGGTACGCCCGCGGCCGCGTAGTCCTCGCGCATGCGCAGGGCGAGCGCCCAGAAGTGCGGCGGCGTCCACACGAACACCACGGCGAACAGCACGACGGCCGGCATCCCGATCGTGCCGGTCACGGCAGCCCACCCGACCAGCACGGGGACCGCGCCCGCCGCGCCCCCGATCACGATGTTTTGATCCGTGGAGCGCTTGAGCCACATCGTGTAGACGAACACGTAGAAAGCGATCGCCGACAGCGCGAGCTGCGCCCCCAGCACGTTGACCGTGATGGCAAGGAACAGGTAGGAGCACGCCGCCAGCACGAAGCCGAAGCGAAGTGCCGCTTCCGGCTCGATCCGGTGGCGCGGCAGCGGCCGCTGGCGCGTGCGACGCATCACCTGGTCGATGTCGCGATCCAGATACATGTTCATGGCGTTGGCGGCGCCTGCGGCAAGCGTGCCACCGACGAGCGTGGCGAGGATCAGCCACACCGGGGGGACGGCCCCGGCTGCCAGGAACATCGCCGGCACGGTGATGATCAGCAGCAGCACGATGATGCGCGGCTTCGTGAGCGCGAGGTAGGCGCGAACGGTGTCGCCGCGGGTTGGGGTCTCGTCGCCTTCCGCGGCGGCCTCGGGCGCGCCGAGCAGGGCGTGGTCCGTGTCGGCGTCGGCGACCGGCTCGACGCGCGCCGCCACCGCCAGGGCGACGACGGCCGTCCAGATCAGCGCCGACATCCCGACGTGCGCGGCTCGAGCCCAGGTCGCGAGTTCGGTCAAGACGTTGGCGCCACCGACCAGCACCTGCACCCCGAGCAGCACGAGCGAGATCGTGGACAGTCGCACGAGCAGCGGGGACCGCGGCTGCATCGTGCGGGCACGGATCATGCACCAGCCGAACAGCGCCACGACCGCGATCGCGAGCACCCGGTGCGCGAACATCGCGACGGCGCCCGGGCGCGCGAGGTCGGGCACGATGCTGTCGCCCATCAGGGGCCACTCGCGAAACGCCAAGCCGGCCCCCTCCGCTCGCACGTACGTCCCCACCAGCAACAACGTGTAGGTGGCCCCTGCGGTCAAGGCGGTGAGACGCCGGTAGCTCGGCATGCCGACCCCGACGCGAAGACGGGTTCGCGCCGCGATCGCAACGCCGAGCGCCAGCACCAAGAACGCGACCGCGAAGTGGATCGTGACGACTCCCGGCGCCTCGTGGGTCGCGATGATCCAGCCGCCGATCGCCGCCTGGGCGATGAACAACGGCAACAAGATCACCGCCATGATCGATGCCGCGCGGTCGACCTCGCGGTGCCGCAGCAGCGACCAGGCGCCGGTGACCCCGAGCGCCAGGGTGAGGGACCCCGCCAAGAACGCGAGCAGTCGGTGCGTGTATTCGATCAGCGTGTGGTACTGGACCCGGGGTATCCAGGAGCCGAAGCACGTCGGCCAGTCGGGGCACCCGTCGCCCGAGCCGGTCGCGCGCACGATCCCGCCCCACGCGATCAGCAGCAGCGTGAGGACGACGGTGGCAGTGGCGAGTGAGCGGAAGGTGCGCTTCATCGGGCTTCGGCCGCCCATGATAGGTGACCGGCGTCAGGGGGCGCCTATGGCGGCGGGTTGCGATACTGGCCGCGATGAACGCATCCGCCGCGGTTCCCGCGCTCGCCGGCGTCGCCTCGCGCATCGATGCGACGGTCGAGGCGTTCGTCGCAGACCGTCGCACGGAGTTGGCTGCGATCGACCCAGGCGCGACCGAGCCCCTTGACGAGATCCTGCGACTGTTGCGAGCCGGCGGGAAGCGGATCCGCCCGGCGTTCTGCCTGTGGGGGTACCGCGCGGCCGGCGGCCCCGACGGCGATGCGATCTGGCGAGCCGCCGCTGCGCTGGAGCTCCTGCATACGATGGCCCTGATCCACGACGACGTCATGGATGGCGACCGACTGCGCAGGGGGGAGCCCACGGCAGAAGCCCGACAGGAAGCAGCGGCCGCCGAGCGGGGGCAGCCCGACCCGGCCCGCGTGGGGCTCGGGGTCGCGATCGTCGCAGGCGATCTGGCCGCAGTTCTTGCAGAGCAGCTGTTCTTGACCTCCGGGTTCCCGACGGCCCTTCGGGATGCGGGCGCGGAGCGCTTCTATCGGATGCGTCTCGTGCTGGCGGCGGGCACGTACCTCGATCTGGCCGGGATCGACGCGGGACCCGGCGTCGTGCCGTACCTGAAAGGAGGCGCGTATACGGTCGAAGGACCCCTGCTCATCGGTTCCGCGCTCGCCGGAGCGCCCGCCGACGTCGACGACATATTGCGCGCCTACGCTCGCCCGCTCGGCGAGGCGTTCCAGCTGCTGGACGATCTTGCCGACGCAGACGCGCCTCGCGGCGCGACGCGGGCAGACGCCACCGCGCTCGTATCCAAGGCACGCGAAGCGCTCGCGGGCGCTAGGCTCGAGCCGGCCGTGCTGGCGGGATTGCACCAACTTGCCGACCTCGTGGAGACGCTGTGACCGAAGACGGAGACCTGGTGCGACGGATGTTCCGCGACGTCCCCACCTGCAGGATCGCCACGGTGCGGCCGGACGGAGGCCCGCACGTCGCCCCGCGTTGGTTCGTGTGGCAAGAAGACGCGATCTGGGTGGCCACCGGCGTGGGCGATACGAGCTGGGAGGACGCCCTTCGCGACCCGCGGGTGTGCGTGTTGATCGACCGCGGGCGCGATTGGATGGAGTTGTCCGGGGTTCGCATCGAAGGGGTCGCCGAGCTGCTGCCTGCCGAACATCCGGACCTGCGGGCTCCGATGTCGGCGTGGCACGACAAGTACCGGACGCTGCTCGCCGGGGAGGGGTTCGAGCGTTTGACGGCCTCGATCGCCGTGTTGGGCTTCCTCCGCGTCGTGCCGGCCGTCGTGGCCACGTGGAACCACGGGCCACCTGGCTAAACTGCCTCGGCACAGCCGCGGGAGTGCGGTAGCCTGAGCTTGTGAAAACTTTCACAAGCCCCGGATAGGTTCCGCTTCCGAGGTGCAGGGGGGCAAGAAGGTGCAAGGAGTCATCGAGACGGATGTGCTCGTCGTCGGCGCGGGCCCGGGTGGGTCGGCCGCCGCCTACCACCTCGCTCGACACGGCATCGACGTCACCGTGATCGACAAGGCCGCGTTCCCCCGCGAGAAGGTGTGCGGCGACGGACTGACGCCGCGCTCGGTCAAGGCGATCCAGGACATGGGGATCGACACCGAGGATCCGCGGTTCGAGCGAGTTATCGGCCTTCGCGTGCATGCTCGGCACACCACGATCCAGTTGCCATGGCCGGATCTCACGTCGTTCCCGCCGTTCGGGCTGGTGATGCCGCGTGAGGGTTTCGACCACCTGCTCGCCCAGCGCGCCGTGAAGGCGGGCGCCCGGCTGCTGGAGCGCACCGAGGCGATCGAGCCGGTGTTCACCGACGGGTACGTGCGGGGCGCGACCGTGCGCACGACCGGAGATCGCGAGAGCGAGCCCGCCACGATCCGGGCCCGCTACGTGATCGCGGCCGACGGCGCCGCCAGCAGGTTCGGCAAGCCCGCGGGCGTGCGCCGCGACCCGACGAGACCGCTGGGGATCGCCGCGCGCCGGTACTACCGCGTCGACTATCACCCCGGCCCATGGATCGAGTCGTGGCTCGACCTGTGGGACGGCGATCTGTTGCTGCCCGGATACGGCTGGTTGTTCCCGGTGGCGGGCGGTCGCATCAATCTCGGCGCGGGGCTGCTGAACACGTTCGAGAACTTCCAGGCTGTTTCCGCGCAGCAGCTGTTCGCTGCGTTCGCACGCATGCTGCCCGGCGAATGGGGGATCGACGAGGACACGGCCGACGGTCGCGTGCTGTCGGGACCGTTGCCGATGGGCATGAACCGCACGCCCCAGGCCGTGCCGGGGCTGTTGCTGATCGGGGACGCGGCGGGGGCGGTGAACCCGTTCAACGGCGAGGGCATCGCCTATGCGATCGAGACGGGCGAGATCGCGTCGGAACTCGTGCACGAGGCGCTCGTCAACGACCGCCCGGCGATCACGATGCAGTACGAGCAGGTGTTGCGCGACACCTACGGCGGTTACTTCGCGATCGGACGGCAGTTCGCCAAGATCATCGGCAAGCCCGCCATCATGGGCAGGGCGACCGCGCACCTGCTGCCGCGCCGCGGGATCATGGCGTTCGCGCTTCGCGCGATGGCGAATCTCAGTGACGGGCGCGACGGCGACCTGCAGGATCGACTGCTCGATCTGGCGATCCGCGTGGCAAAGGCGGCCTGATCGATGACTCGTAGGATGTGGAACCGATGCTGACGGACTACCTGCCGATCGTCGTGATGGCGGGACTGGCTGCGGTGTTCGCGATCGGTTCCCTCACCGTGTCGTCCCTGCTTCGCCCCAACAAGCCCAACCCCGTCAAATTGTCGGCGTACGAATGCGGCAACGACCCGGTCCGGCTGCCCCGAGGCGAACGGTTCAGCGTCAAGTTCTACTTGGTGGCGATGCTGTTCATCATCTTCGACATCGAAACGATCTTCCTGTTCCCGTGGGCGGTGTCCTTCCGGCGACTCGGCATGTTCGGGTTGGTCGAGATGGCCGTGTTCATCGGGTTGGTCTTCGTCGCCTACGTCTACATCTGGCGCAAGGGCGGGTTCGATTGGGCCAACCAGGAGATCGCTCCCAACGAGTCCGAGGAGGTCGCCGAGCGCGAGCGCACGTGGCTTGAGGATGCCTCCCGTGCCGGTTGAACGCTACGAGGGCATCCACCTGGGCACCACGCCCGAGGAGATCGAAGCCGAGGTCGAGCGCGGCCTGCTGTTGACGACGATGGACCGCGCGACCGGCTGGGCGCGCAAGCAGTCGATGTGGCCCGCGACGTTCGGCCTCGCGTGTTGCGCGATCGAGATGATGGCCACCGGCGCCGGGCAGTACGACCTGTCGCGCTGGGGGATGGAGCTGTTCCGCGCCTCGCCGCGCCAGGCCGACCTGATGATCGTGTCGGGGCGGGTGTCGCAGAAGATGGCGCCGGTGCTTCGGCGCATCTATGACCAGATGCCCGAACCGAAGTGGGTCATCTCGATGGGCGTGTGCGCCTCGGCCGGCGGGATGTTCACGAACTACGCGATCGTGCAGGGGGTCGACACGATCGTGCCCGTCGACGTGTACGTGCCCGGTTGCCCACCCAAGCCCGAGATGCTGATGCACGGCATCTTGACGCTGCAGCGCAAGGTGCGCACCGAGGAGCCGTTCCGTTGACCGCCGAGCGGCTGGCCGAGATCGTGGCCGAGCGCTATCCCGACGTCGTGGTCGCGCGCGGCGAGGTATCGGTGGTGGTGGATCGCGGCGAGCTGCTCGAGGCGCTCGGGTGGTTGCGCGAACAGCCCGAGCTGTCGATGGACTTCCTGTCGAGCGTGACGGCCACGCACTGGCCCGATCGCGACCCGGCGTTCTGGGTCGCCTATGAGCTTCGGTCGATGTCGCTGCACCAGCGACTGCGTGTGAAGGTCTCGTGTACCGAGACCGACGCCAGCGTGCCGTCGGTCACGCCGCTGTTCGCCACGGCGAACTGGCTGGAGCGCGAGACGTATGACTTCTACGGCATCGACTTCGCGGGGCACCCGGACCTGACGCGGATCTTGCTGCCGGCGGATTGGGAGGGCCACCCGCTGCGTAAGGATGAGCCGCTGGGCGGCGTGCCCACCTGGTTCAAGGGCGCGACGATGCCGCCGATCGACGAGCGAGGCATGGCGTGAGCCCCGGGACCGATCACCGCGGGTCGGGGGCCACGTACGACGCCGCCGGCGACGTCGCGGGAGCGTTCCGCGATCCCGCCACCGGGGAGTACCGGCAAGAGACCATGATCATCAACATGGGGCCGCAGCACCCCTCGACGCACGGGGTGCTGCGCCTGCTCCTGGAGCTGGACGGCGAGACGGTGATCCGCTGCAAGCCGGTGATCGGCTACCTGCATACGGGCATCGAGAAGAACACCGAGTACCGCACCTGGATCCAGGGCATCACCTACGTCACGCGCGCCGACTACGTGGCGCCGTTCTTCAACGAGTTGGCCTACTGCCTCGGTGTCGAGCGGCTGCTCGGGATCGAGGCGCCGCAGCGGGCTCGGTTGATCCGCGTGCTCGTGTGTGAGCTCAACCGCATCACGTCGCACCTCGTCGGCCTTGCGACGACCGGTCTGGAGATGGGTGCGTCCTCGGTGATGCTCTACGGGCTGCGCGAGCGCGAAGTCATCATGGACATCTTCGAGTCCCTGACCGGGCTGCGCATGAACCACGCGTACATCCGGATCGGCGGCGTGGTGATGGATCTGCACGAAGACGGGCCACGCAAGATCCGAGCGCTGATCGACATGCTGCCGGGACGCATCGATGAATACGAGACGCTGCTGAACGACAACCCGATCTGGCGTGAGCGCCACGAGGGGATCGCGGTGCTGTCCGCCGAGCGGTGCCTGGAGCTCGGCGTGACCGGCCCGGCGCTACGCGCCGCGGGGTCGACGGCGGACCTGCGCAAGGACATGCCGTACGGCGGCTACGAGACGTTCGACTTCGATGTGCCCACGCGAAGCGAAGGCGACGCGTATGCGCGCTACCGGGTGCGCATCGACGAGATGCGCGAGTCGCTGAAGATCGTCGAGCAGGCGTTGGAACGACTGATGGACACGCCGGGCCCGGTGATGGTGCAGGACCCGAAGGTCGGCTGGCAAGCGCGCCTGTCGGTGGGTCCCGACGGCATCGGCAACGACCCCGGATATCTCGCCCACATCATGGAGGAGTCGATGGAGGCGTTGATCCATCACTTCAAGATGGTGACGCAAGGCGTCGCGGTGCCCTCCGGCGAGGTGTACAGCACGGTGGAGGCGCCGCGCGGCGAGTTGGGCATGTATCTCGTGTCCGACGGCGAGCACCGCCCCTACCGCGTGAAGATCCGCGACCCGTCGTTCGTCAACCTGCAGGCGCTGCCCGATGCGATCGAGGGGTATCTGGTCGCCGACGTGATCGCGGCCGTCTCCTCGCTGGACCCGGTCATGGGCGGGGTGGATCGTTGATGTCGGTCTTCGACGGTTCGGTGTCGCATGACGCGCACGCGATCATGGGTCGCTACCCGGCCGCGCACCAGCGCTCGGCGATCATGCCGCTGTTGTACCTGGCACAGTCGGTCGAGGGCATGGTCTCGCGCGAGGCGCTCCGCGAGATCGGCGTGCTCCTCGGCATCACGACGGCCGAGGTCGAAGCGGTCGCAACGTTCTACTCGATGTACCGGCTCCGACCGACCGGCGAGCACGTGGTCAACGTATGCACCAACCTCGCGTGCAAGCTGCGCGGCGCCGAGGCGGTCTCTGAAGCCGCCCACCAGGCGGCAGGTATGCGCCACGGCGACGAGTTGTCCGACGACGGCATGTTCACCGTGCACGAAGAAGAGTGCTTGGGCGTGTGCGACTTCGCTCCGGCCGTCCAGGTGAACTTTGGTAACCACGACAACGTTTCCCCGCAGCGGGCGCGCGAGCTGATCGAGTCCTTGCGTGCCGGCGAGGTGCCCGCGCCGGCATGGGTGCACAGCCTCGCGGTCCAGG
>JANMPG010000060.1:0-2186 GCA_031369745.1 Actinomycetes bacterium | reverse complement strand
CCACGATCGCCCCCGCCCCGGCACGGAAGCAAGGTAAGACGGGTAGGCTCCAACCATGCTGATCCAAAACGACTTCACGGTTCCGCGGCCCGTGAGCGAGGTGTGGAGCTACCTGTTGGACGTCGAGAAGGTCGCGCCGTGCATGCCGGGGGCCGAGTTGACCGAAACGGTCGACGAGCGCAACTGGAAGGGCAAGCTCAACATGAAGTTCGGGCCGGTTTCGATGTCGTTCGCCGGCACGGTAGCCATGGAGGAGCGCGACGACGACGCGCACCGCGTGAAGCTGCACGCCAAGGGCATGGAGCAGCGCGGTAAGGGCGCGGCCAACGCCACCGTCACCTCGTGGATGGAGCCCGCCGATGACGGCACCCACGTGTTCATGGAGGCCGACATCACGCTGACCGGCGCTGCGGCGCAGCTTTCGCGGGGCTTGCTGCCGGAGGTTTCCAAGCGTCTCACCGCACAGTTCGCCGAATGTCTGCGCGCGAACCTCGAGGCGGGCGCGCAGTCTGGCGATGCCGATCGCGGCGCGGAGACGGTCGCGCCGGTCACACCGGTGATCGCCAAGCCGGTCGGCGGCATCGGTCTCGGTCTCGCCGCGATGTGGGCCGGCATCGCGAACTTCTTCCGGCGGCTTTTCGGCGGCAAGAAGACCAACGACGTTTCGTCGTGATCACCGGCGTCGTGCTCGCCGCCGGCGCGAGCTCCCGGTTCGGCTCCACCAAGCAGGTGTATGTGGTCGACGACCTACCGCTGGTGATGCACGCGATCGAGGCGCTTCGCGCAGCAGATGTCGGCGAGCTGATCGTCGTCACCGGACACGACGCCGAAACCGTCGAAGGCGTCCTTCCCGACGATGTGCTCGTCGCGCCGAATCCGTCCTACCGCGATGGTCAAGCCACGTCGCTCGCGGCGGCGCTACACGGGGTCGCCGCCGACAGCGAGGCGGCAGTGATCTTGATGGCCGACCAACCCGGGGTCACGGTCGATGACGTACGCGCCCTGATCCACGGCTTCCGCACGACGCGTTCACAGATCGTGCGGTTGCGCTATGTCGACGGACCCGGGCCCGCGCTGCTGTCGCGCGAGGTGTACGGCGAGGCCGCACACCTGCACGGCGACATCGGCGCGCGCGCATTGATGGCCTCCCACCCGGAATGGGTCCACGAGGTGCAAGTCGATCGGCGCGCGCCGATCGACATCGATACTCACGAAGATCTCGAGGGAGCCTAGGTAGGCGCCCCGGGTGCACGCGTTCGCCCTGGGCCGGTTGCTAGGCCCGAGCGGAGCGCTGCTCGCCTCGGCTCGCGTCGGCGAAAGCCGACACGCGCTCGTCAGCACACGGTGCCGAGTCGGCGATGCGCCAGCGCCGGAAGGCTCGCGCGCACAGACCGCACGAGATCGCGATCGAGGTCCGCGAACCAGACGCCGTCGCCCTCGTCGGGGGCCCACGCTAACACGTCTCCCCATGGGTCGACGATCATCGCGTTCCCGTACGTTCGATGACCGGCCTCGGATGGCCCCCACGGCCCCCACTGCGCAGCCGCAAGCACGTAGCTCTGGTCCTCGATCGCGCGCGCCCGAAGCAGCGTCTCCCAATGCGCCTCGCCGGTGGCGTATTGGAAGGCCGACGGCACCGCTATCACGTTGGCGCCGAGCGCCATCACCCCTCGATACAGCTCGGGGAAACGCAGGTCGTAGCAGATCGACAGACCGAGGCGCAGACCTTCGATCTCATGCGAAACGAGCTCGTCGCCGGGAGCGAACAACGCAGACTCTTGGATCGGGCGCTGATCGGCCAGCGCAACGTCGAACAGATGGATCTTTCGGTAGCGGGCGACGGCTTCACCCGAGCGATCGAACAAGAAGGAGGTGTTGTAGATGCGCCCCTCATCCGATTCACACACGGAGCCGCCGAGCACCCACATGGCGCGATCGCGCGCTACCTCGGCGAGCCGCGCCGTGACGGGTCCGCGCACGGGTTCCGCCATCTCGCGCATCCGGCGCTGCGACCCGTAGTAGGCGAACAGCTCGGGCAGCACGGCGCGGTCAGCACCGCCCGCTGCGGCCTCCTCCACCAGGCGTATCGCGACGTCGACGTTGCCGTCGACGTCGCTTCCTCCGGCGTTGAGCTGGATGACCGCGGCACGCATGGCCTCAGCGTAGCGGGGGGCGGCGGGCTGACG
>JANMPG010000275.1:0-2630 GCA_031369745.1 Actinomycetes bacterium | reverse complement strand
GACACCTGGTTGGTCTCATGCCCCGTGGCGCGCGCGATGCTCGTCGTTCATACGCTTCGGGGAGGCGTTCACTCCGTGACCTCAATCCTGACGTCGGGTGGGGCCTCGCCCGCTGTCATCGCCCTCGACCACGGAGCGGTGGTCGCATGGATCGATGCGGCTGACCGAACGCTCGAGCTCCGGACGGTTGCCCTGCCGCCGGGAACGAAGCTTCCATCGAGCATCGACATGCCCGACATCGCGAGCGCAGGTTGGGGCCCTGCACCGACGCTCTTGTCGATCGACGGCACGCCCGCAACGGTGATGTACGTTGCCGTCCCGGTGGGTAGTGGCGGGAGCCTTCTGCGCATGGGCGTTGGGTAGAACGCACACACGCCCCCCCTTGGCCGGCTCGCTGACCGAGGTAGCGGAGGCACGGGTCTTTGGATCCGACGGGTTTCCCCTCCGGTTCACACCTGGTCACCCATGGGTAGTGCTCGTCTGTGCGCTCGCGTGTGCCGGTCATGCGCCCGCCCCACGGTTCTAGCCGGGTCGCTCACGCTTCCTTCTCGTTCGGCAACGGTCGTACCTGGCATCCGGTATCGGCCGAGCGAGTTCGCGACCATCGGTCGATGCGGGGACACGTGTGGTCCGGCAATGCTGCGGGGAACGGATCAGGAGGTGATCGGATGCGAGCCAAGTTCTCTTCGTGGAAGCACCTGCTGTACGCGGCAGCGGCACTGACGGCGTTGGCGCTTGCGGCCGGCGCCCGGTTCAAGCCGAATTAGCGGCCGTCACCGGAGCCAGTCAGAAAGGAAGTGATCACATGCTTCGAAAGATCGCATATTCGCTCGCCACGCTCGCCATGCTGGCGATGGCCGGCGGAGCGGGGTTCAAGCCCACGTTCAGCAGTTTCTTGGATCTTCTGTTCTGAGAGGCGAGCGGGTCTGGTTCAGCTCGTAACCGCAGAGTCTCAGCCCGTTGTCGAGTTGTTGCTGCCCCCAGGCACCTTCTGAGCGCCGCCCATCAGTAGGCACTGGTGCGGTGCGGTAGCGTGACGTCATGGGTTTGACCGTCGGCCTTCCCCGTATGTCGGAGCACCCCGGCGAGCGACGGGATTTCTTGCCCAAGCTCGTGCGGGCGTTGCCCAACTTCGGCGCAGATGAGGTCGTGCTCGAGCACGGCTACGGCGGGGGGATGGGACTTGGGCCCGATGACTACGAGACGCCCGACGGGCGTGCGCGCTTCGGTGACCGTGCCGATGTGCTGTCCCAAGACATCGTGCTCGTTCTGCGTTGCCCACCCCATCACCACTTGGAACAGATGCGACCGGGGGCCGTGTTGGTTTCGATGCTCCACTACGCGACCCGTCCCGTGCGCAACGAGTTGCTCCGCGAACGGGGAGTCCTCGCCGTCAGCTTGGACTCGGTTACCGACGACCTCGGCCGGCGCATGATCGAGAATCTGGAGCTGACCGCGTGGGCGGGGGTGGAGGCCGCTGTCCGCGAAATGGCGCTTCGATGGGTGTCGTTCGACGTGCCGGGCCGCGCCCCGATCCGCGCCACCGTGCTGGGCTCGGGCGCCCTCGGCGCGCACGCGATGCATGCGGCGACGCGCTACGGCAACCACGACCTTCGCATGGCGCTGCATCGCGCGGGTGTACCCGGGGTCGAGGTCGCAGTGATCGACCACGACCTGTCCTGGCACGAGGACTACATGCTCGGCCGGTTGCACGCGACCGACCTGCTGGTCGACTCGACACTACGCCCCGATCCCAGCAGGGCCATCATCCCGAACGCCTGGCTGTCCGTGCTGCCCGCGCACGCGGTCCTGCTCGACCTCGCGGCCGACCCCTACGACACGACGATCGACCCACCGACGGTCAAGGGGATCGAAGGGCTTCCGCACGGCTCCCTCCTGCAGCACGTCTTCGAGGAGGACGACCCGGCCTGGGACGAACTGTCCCCATTCGCCGACACGCGCGTGCGGCGCGTCGCCCTGTCCTGCAATGCGTGGCCGGGGCTGCGCCCCACCGAGAGCATGGAGCGCTACGGCGAGCAGGTGGAGTCCGTGATGGAGACCGTGCTCGGCGTCCCCGAGATCGATTGGGACCGCTCGAGCGCGCACCTGCGTGTTCGAGGCGTCGCACGAGCGGAGTTGCAGCGATGGACCGCGGCGCGCGACCGATGACCGTCGGCTTCCCGCGCATGCACAAGGAAGCAGGCGAGCGGCGTGGCTACCTACCGGACCTGGTCGCCGTGGCGGCCGATGTGGGCGCCGACGTCGTGATCGAGGCGGGCCTGGGCTCGGGGATGGGCCTGATCGAAAGCGACTACACGTCGCGTTCGCCTCGCATCCGCATCGGTACCAACGAGGAGGCGTTCGCGCAAGACATCGTCGTGACCCTGCGCTGCCCGGAGTCCGAGGAGCTCCGCATGGTCCGCGCGGGAGCGACGCTCGTGGGGATGCTGCACTACTCGACCCGGCCGGCTCGGATCCAGGCGCTCGTCGCTGCTGGTATCGAGGGAGTCTCGCTCGACGGGATCACCGACGACACTGGCAGGCGACTCGTAGTCGACGCGCCAGCGATCGCATGGAACGGGGTCGAGGCCGCCTTCGAGACGCTGGAGTCGTCGTGGCCCGCCCTTCGC
>JANMPG010000259.1:0-2696 GCA_031369745.1 Actinomycetes bacterium | reverse complement strand
GCCGCTGGAAGTGCATGGCATGGCCGAGGACAAGGCGGCCTACAACCAGCGGGTGCGCGAGCTGATCGCCATGGTGGGGTAGCTGCCCGACATGGCGGAGCGCTACCCCCACGAGTTCTCCGGCGGCCAGCGCCAGCGAATCGGCGTCGCGCGTGCGCTCGCGCTGAACCCGCAGCTGATCGTGGCCGACGAGCCGGTCTCCGCACTCGACGTCTCGATCCAGGCGCAGGTCATCAACCTGCTCGACGATCTGCAGGACGAGTTCAACCTGACCTACCTGTTCATCGCGCACGACCTGTCCGTGGTCAAGCACGTGTCCGACCGGGTGGCCGTGATGTACCTGGGCAAGATCGTCGAGATCGCCGACGGGCCGACGCTGTACGAGAACCCGAAGCACCCGTACACGGGCGCGCTCCTGTCGGCCGTTCCGGTGGCGGACCCCAAGGCCGCACGGGCGAGGAAGCGCATCGTGCTCGAAGGCGACGTCCCCTCGCCGATCGACCCGCCGTCGGGCTGCCGCTTCCATCCTCGCTGTCCGAAGGCGCAGTTCCCCCGCTGCAAGGAGGAGATCCCGCTGCTCGAGCGTCAGACCTCGGGGCAGCTCGCCGCGTGTCACTTCCCGCTCGAGGACCGTAGCATCATGGCTTCGAGCGACTGACCGGGAGCCACGTACGCATGCTGAACACCGTCGTGATCGTGATCGATGTCTTGTCGGCGCTCTTCCTGATCGCCACGATCCTGCTGCACTCGGGGCGGGGGAGCGGCCTGTCCGACATGTTCGGCGGGGGATCGACCCTGTCTGGGGGCACCGGCTTGGAGCGCAAGCTCGACCGCTTCACGGTGTTCTCGGCCGTCATCTTCGGTCTGTGCACGTTCTGGCTCTCCTGGAAGTGGACCCCGTAAGGGCGCCGGCATCGGGTTGGTAGAATCCGCACCACGTCGGAGTGGCGGAACTTGGTAGACGCGCTAGGTTGAGGGCCTAGTGCCCTTTGCGGGGCGTAGGGGTTCAAATCCCCTCTCCGACACCACCTGACCTGGGGAAACACAAGAAGGCCCTCGGAGCCAAGAATCGGTCCGGGGGCCTTCTTCTGCCAATTCTTCTGCCCAAACGGTCAACCACTCGACTTCGAGGGTCCAAAGATGCCTCACGCAACCCGCTCCGTAGCATCTACTTGCAGAGCGGGGATGGAGTGCTGGTAGATCATCGTCGTGGTGGCGATGTTCGCGTGGCCGAGCAGCTCCTGTACCACCTTGGGCTGGATCCGGGCCTCGAGCGCCGCGGTCGCCCATGAGTGCCGCAGATCGTGGAGGCGGCATCGCCGTAGACCCGCCGCGGCGGTGAGCGTCTGGAACCGCTCGAGGACGCCGTATGGATGCAGAGGAGTGCCGTCCTCCAAGGGGAGTTCCCGAGCCGAAAGTGTCGAAGAATCGGGTGCATCTCGATATCCGCGCAGGGGCGGCCCGGAGAGGCCGAACGGCGGGACCTCGTCGATGCGGAGGTGGATCGCCTCTGGGCCGAGGGTGCGTCCATCGTCCCGTATCGTCGAGGAGCGGGACGAGCGTTGGATCGTGATGGTCGCTCCCGAGGCGAACGAGTTCTGCGTCACGTAGGGCGGGGCCTGCGGATACCGCCCGCCGTTCGACATCCTCGTCAGCCCGAGTCACTCCGACCATCACACCTTGTACCGTCTACCGCGTGCCTGACTCCGATGCAGACGACCTGCGCACGAGATATGACTCGCAACTGCGCCTCCATCTCCCGGAGCGCCTCCCCCAGGGCGTGACGGTCGAGCGAGACGGCCCGCTGCTGCGCTTCGCCGGGTCCAGCTACGGAGGGTTCGTGAGCTATCGCGATCTCGATGGACTCGACGGCCCTGAGCTCGACGAGCTGATCGCGCGTCAGGTGGATGTGTTCGCGCATCGCGTCGAGCCGTTCGAGTGGAAGCTGCACGAGCACGACAGCCCCTCCGACCTCGCCGACCGACTGCGTGCGAAAGGGTTCGTCCCCGAAGAGGTGGAGACGGTCATGATCGCGCCGATCGCCGGCCCTGTCACCTCCCCGATGCTCCCGCCGGACGGAGTTACGTTGCGCGAGGTGAGCGAGCGGTCAGACCTGGAGCGGATCGGAGCCCTGGAGGAGGCGATCTGGCATGACGGCCGGGTCGGGCAGCTGCCCGACGCACTTGAGGAGGAGCTCGCCGTCGATCCCGACGCCATGGCGATCGTGGTCGCCGAGAGCGATGGAGAGACCCTGTGCGCCGGGTGGGTACTTTTCGTCGCCGGCACCGACTTCGCGACGCTCTGGGGTGGAGGGACGCTTGCTGAGTGGCGGGGACGGGGCATCTACCGCTCGATCGTCGCGTACCGCGCTGACCTTGCCGCTCGGCGGGGATTCCGCTTCCTCCAGGTGGACGCGTCGGCAGACAGCCGGCCGATCCTCCAGCGACTCGGGTTCATCGCGGTTACCACGACGACGCCGTTCGTCTGGACGCCGCCACCAGCAACCTAGCCGCCGGTCGAACCTGCGTGCGGATCCGGAATACCACGTTCGCTGCGTCGGACGGCGACGAGGATTCCGTCGCGATCGAATGGTCCGGCATGCGACAGTGGGTCGGCGCGGTGGGGCATGAGGAAGTCATCTGGTTCCAGCAGTTCGTAGAACTGGCGCAGCGTCCAAGGTCGCTTGTCGCGGTGCG
>JANMPG010000257.1:0-6066 GCA_031369745.1 Actinomycetes bacterium | reverse complement strand
AGGGCAGCGTCGGCGTCGTGGAGGAACAAAACACGTTGGGCTCGCGAACCAGGCCGAGCGCGTCGGGTATGTGACCGCCGCCCGACCCCTCTACGTGATAGGCGTGCACCGTGCGCCCGGCGATCGCTGCCACCGTGCCCTCCAGCTCGGTGGACTCGTTCAAGCTGTCGGTGTGCAGGCACACGGCGATGTCGTGCGCCTCGGCAGCGCGCAATGTGGCGTCGATGATCTCGGGGTAGGCGCCCCAATCCTCGTGGATCTTCAGCCCGACGGCGCCGGCTTCGATCGCCGGGTCGAGCCCGCCCGCCACATCGGTGCGCGCGCTCGGCTGCAGCCCGATGTTGACCGGCAGGTGCTCGAAGGCGGCGTAGGTGGCGCGCATGCGATCGGGCGGTTCCTCGAACCCCGCGGTGATCAACGTCGTGACACCGGCGGACAACGCGACGGGCACCAGCCGGGGCGACAACAGGTGGACGTGGGAGTCGACGATCGCCGGCGTCGCGATCAACCCGTGGCACGGGATCGGCCACGTATCGGGACCGATCGTCAGGTCGACCCCATCGGTGATGTCGGGGTTGCCCGCGCGCCCGATGCCGGCGATCCGACCGTCCTTGATGCCGAGATCGCATTTCACGACGCCGAGCAGCGGGTCGACCACGATCACCGATCCGATCACCGTGTCGAGCTCCGAGGCCGTGGTGGCCGCGTCATGCTGCGTCATGCGGGAACGCCAATTCTTCGCGTAGCCCCATAGCGCCTGATCGCCGGGCTCGGTCAGGTCCTCTTCGATCCGGATCCACAGATCGGTGTCGGCCAGGCGTACGCGGTCACCCGCGGTCGGTCCGTGGCGAAGCGCGTGCTCCTCGCGGCTGAGGCGCTCAGGCATCGCGCGTACCGCCGAGCGCCACGAGCCCGACGTCCTTGGACTCGCCGGGCGCCCATCGCAGCGAGTCGCCTGCGGGCAGATCCAGACGGAACCCCCGGGCGGCCTCACGATCGAACACAAGGTGCGGGTTCGCGTCCCAGAACGGGAAGTGACTCGAGATGCGGATCGGCCGCTCGCCGGTATTGGCGACGTGCAGGGTGCGGCGCTCGCGATCAGGCACCAGCGCGACGTCGCCGACGCCGTAGCGCACGCTCGGCTCGCCCGCGCCGAACGGTTCGCGCAGCACCACCAGGCGCGTGCCCTCGTCCAGGAGCACCTCGAGCCGGATCTCGGGGATGAGCGCGGCAACGCCGTCGAGCACGGGGGTGGCCGCGGCCACCCTCGTGCCGGTGTCCAGCACCTGCTGCCACGTCACACCCGCACGGGCGGCCATGTGCATCTCGTCGCATAGCAGCGCGACGGCCTCGGGCGCGTTCAGCGCGAGCCCACGGTCCAGCGTCGTGCGGGCGAGCTGCGCCGCAGTGAAGATCCGCAAGCGATCGTGTTCCGTCGGGTTCAGCAGCACGCCCGGAGCATATAGGTGAGCGCCGATCCGGTCGCCCGGGGAACCTGCCCCGGCCCGGGCGCGTCCAACCGCGATCACTCCCACCCTGGAAGGGGGATCCATGCGCCCACGTATCTTGGCTCGCGCGTCCGTCGTGTCGGCACTTGCGACGACCTTCATATTCGGCAGCGCCGCGAGCGCGCTGGCCTGCGGCGGCCTGGTGGCGCCCAACGGCACGATCAGCCTGCTGCGAACCACCACCCTCGCCGCCTACCACAACGGCATCGAGCACTACCTCACGTCGTTCAGCTACGCCGGCAAGGTGGACGGGTCGCTCGGTTCGATCACGCCACTTCCCGGCGTGCCGACCAAGGTCATCAAGGGCGGCGACTGGACCCTGCAGCGCCTCGTCCAGGAAGTGCAGCCCCCGGTGGTCGAGCGCGCTGTGTTCGCCGCATCCGCGGGTGCCGTGGCCGAGGACGCCACGGTGCTGCTGCGTGCCAAGGTCGATGCGCTCGACATCACGGTGCTCAAGGGCGGCGCGGTGGCCGTCGGCAACTGGGCGCGCGAGCGCGGGTTCTTCCTGCCTCCCGACGCCCCAGAGGTGCTGGACTTCTACGCGCAGCGAAGCCCGATCTTCATGGCCACGAGGTTCAACGCCGCGCGCGCGGCCGAACAGGGCTTGGGCGAGGGCGAGGGCACACCGGTGCACGTCGTGATCCCGACACCCAACCCCTGGGTGCCGCTGCGGATCTTGTCGCTGGGCCGTCAGCCCACCGACCTGGTGCAGGCCGATGTGTTCTTGCTGACCGATCGCGCGCCGGCGACGTTGCCGATCGCCGAGGCGTCCAACGGCGACCTCGACCAGCGCGGGATCGTGCTGGAGCGCAGCGAACAGGCCTCCGGGAGCTTGATGAACGACCTGCGCTCGGACCAGCGGTCCCGCTGGATCCCCAACGGCGGCATGTGGTTCACCTATCTGAAGATCGACGCGCGAGCCGGCGATCTCACGCACGACCTCGCGATCGATGCGAGTGGTTATGGCCACCCGGACCCGATCGCGGCGGGTTATCAGCCCGCCACGGTCACGTTGCCCGTGGGTTCCGCCGACGCCGCGAGAACGCTTGTGTGGCTGGGCATGGGGATCGCCATCGTCGCGGTGCTCGCCCGCTGGCGGATCCAGCGATCGGGAGCCGCGATCACGCGATGAAGCGCGGGGTGGCGGTCGTGGCGGCATGTGCCGCGCTGCTGGCAGCAGCGGGGCTCACGGTCGCCGCTACCGCCGCCCCCGACAACCCCAGCAAGACGGTCACCGTGACGATCCACTTCTCGCGCTTCGACCTGACTTCCCTGCAGGTCTCGCCAGGCGAGACCGTTCGATTCGTGGTGATCAACCAAGACCCGATCGACCACGAGTTCCTGGTGGGGGACGCCGCGATGCAGACGCGGCACGAGAAGGGCACCGAGCCGGTGCACGGCACACGGCCGGGCGAGATCTCGGTGCCGGCGGGCGCGACGGTCGAAACGATGTTCACGTTCCCAGCGCAGCTTGACCCCGGGTGGGAGTTCGCGTGCCACGCGCCGGGCCACTTCGCCTACGGGATGCACGGGCCGATCACCCTCGGCTGAGCCGGGCCCGCCCGTGGTAGCGTCCGCCGCGCATGAGCGAGCGGGCGGATCTGGTCGTCGTCGGCGACGTCTACACGGTCGACGCGGCGCGAAGCTGGGCCAAGGCGGTGGCGATCCGCGGTGACCGGATCGTCGCGGTCGGCACCGAGGCCGAGGTACGCGAGCGCGTGGGCGACGGCGCGCAGCTGATCAGCGGCGCCTGCGTCGTGCCGGGTTTCCAGGACGCGCACATCCACGCGGCGTTCGCCGGCCGCATCCGTCGGCACCTGAACCTCGACGATCTGCACGACGTCGACGGCTACCTCGCGCGCATCCGCGAGCACGCCGACGCGCACCCCGACGAGCGGTGGATCGTCGGCGGTGGGTGGTACGCGCCGGTGTTCGGCGACGAGGGTCCGACGCGGACGCAACTCGACGCGATCGTGCCCGACCGCCCCGTCTATCTGATGAACACCGACACGCACGCGGCGTGGGTCAACACGCGTGCGCTGCAGCTGGCCGGCATCACCGCTTCGACCCCCGACCCCTGGGACGGCTACTACGTCCGCGAGCCCGACGGCATGCCGACCGGGTGCCTGCAGGAGGGCACCGCGTACTCCTTCTGGTCTGACCACGTCCCCCCAGACTCGGTCCAAGACTGGATGGAGTCGATCCGCGTCGCGCAGCGATACCTGCACACCCTCGGCATCACCGGGTGGCACGACGCGTGGGTGCGCCCCGATCTGCTCAAGGCGTATCGCGAGCTCGACCATCTGCACGAGCTGACCATGCATGTGGTGACCGCGCTGTGGTGGGATCGTCACATCGGCCCCGAGCAGATCGCCGCGCTCGTCGAACAACGGGAATGGGGCTCCGGCGGCAACGTGAACGCGGGGACCGTCAAGATCATGCTCGACGGCTGCCCGGAAAGCGCCACCGGCTCGATGCTCGACCCCTACGAAGGGCATTTCGGCGTCGAGCACGATCGCGGGCTGCAGTTCGTCGAGGAGGGTGCGCTCCTCGAGGCACTCGTGCGGCTCGATGCGCTGGGGTTCCAGGTGCACCAGCACGCGCTGGGGGACCGAGCCCTCCGCTCCGCACTCGATGCCGTCGAGGCCGCGAGAGCGGCGAACGGCTGGAACGATGCCCGACATCACATCGCCCACCTGCAGCTGCCCGACCCTGCCGACGTCAAGCGCATGCGCCCGCTCGGCGTCGTCGCGAACATGCAGCCGTACTGGGCCTGTCCCGACCCCGCGACCGAGACCCTGACGCGGCCCCGCGTCGGCGCGCGAGCCGATCGGCTCTATCCGATCGGCGACGTCGTGCGAAGCGGCGCGGTGCTGGCAATGGGCAGCGACTGGCCCGTCACGACCGCCAACGTCTTCGAAGAGATGCAGGTTGCGGTGACCCGCCAGGTGATCGGCGCCGGTGCCGACGCGCCGATCCTGGACCCATCACAACGGATCACGCTGGCCGAGGCGCTCGCGGCGTTCACCCGGGGTGCCGCCTACGTGAGCCACGACGACGACGCCGGAAGCCTCGTGGAAGGTTCGCGTGCCGACATCGCGGTACTCGATCGCGATCCGTTCGCCGGCTCTGTCTATGAGATCGCGGAAACGAAGGTCATCGCCACCGTCGCCTCGGGCAACGTGGTCTTCGAGGCCTAGAGCCGGACGGCGCCGCTGTCGGGCGCGCGGTCGACGAAGCCGACCCCCTCGACGCTGTATTCGCTGATCGCGATGAACCGACGCGATGCCAGTCGCGGCACCACGAACCGAAGCGTATGCGGATCGGGGTGCCGAGCAGGGCCGACGTAGACCTGCCGGCCGGTCGAGCTCGTGACCCAGACGCGATATCCACCGCTGGGCTTGGTTCGAACGAGCGCTTCGAAGCGACGATCGCCGAGCATCTGCACCGAGACCCCGCTGCGCGCACCGCCGAGCAAGGCGGGGCCGGCCGCGTCCCACAACGTGATGGTGATCCGGACGGTTCCATCGCCGTTGGCGTGCACGCCGATCCAGCGCAGGTCGAGGCCGCCACCGACGTCATCGGGGTCCCAGGCGCTTCCCGCGTGCACCGGGGCGGCCAGCGCCAGCACCAGGATCGTGACGAGGGGCAGGACGAGGCGCCGCATGGCGCCAGTGTATGCCTAGGCCATCCAGGCGTCGATGCGCTGCTCGACCTCTCGGAGCCGGACCACCAGCTGCTTCATCATCGACAGCGAGACCGCCGGATGCTCCAGCAAGAACGCCTGGAACTGCTCGGCGCCAATCCGGATCGCTTCCACATCGGACTCGGCCTTGACCGTCGCCATCCGCGGGCCGGGTGCGAGCAGCGCCATCTCACCGAAGAAGTCGCCGGGCTTCAGCACGTGGAACCGCCCACCCACGTCGACCCGCGCCTGGCCGGACGCGATCACGAACATCGCGTCGCCGGCGTCGCCCGCCTCGAAGATCGCCGTGCCGGCGGGGAAGGACTGAGTCTCGCCCGCTTGCAAGATGCCGTCGGCGTCGTGTTCGGACAGCCCCGCGAACAGGCCGGTGGACAGCGATGGGGTCTGTTCGCTCATCGGCAGGAGTTTACGGACCCGCGCGGCCGATGCCCGGTATCCTTGGCCGCGTGAGGCCGCTCGACGGACCCCACGAGCCGGACGAACGGCCGGCGTGCTGGCGATGCGGCCGGCCCACCTATGACCCCGACAAGCGATCGGTGCCGTGGGCGCGGGCGGTGGCCGGAGGGCGTCAGATCCTGATCTGCCCCTCCTGCCAGGCGGAACCGGGTTGGGCCGATGGCCTTGACCGGTGCACCTCGTGTGGCGCCACGCGGCTGTCGATCCAGCTCGGAGATGTGGTCTGTCGAGCGTGCGGTCACACCGCGCAAGCGGGCGCTTAGCTCAGCTGGAAGAGCGTCGCCCTTACAAGGCGAAGGTCGGGGGTTCGAGCCCCTCAGCACCCACCAGTGCCGCACCGGGTTGGTTCCAGAACCTTATGAACGTTGATGACGTGACTGCAACGATGTGACCGCG
>JANMPG010000197.1:0-7775 GCA_031369745.1 Actinomycetes bacterium | reverse complement strand
CTCACGATCGAACCTGCCACGGCGCTCGGACGCCAGATCGCCGCCGGCGAACGCCCGAACCCCGACCCGGACCTGCAGGCCGACATGTTCATGGCCGCCTGTGAGGCGTTGCGCGACGCCGGCTATCACCACTACGAGATCTCGAACTGGGCGAAGCCGGGTTACGAGTGCCGCCATAACCTCGGGTACTGGGAACGGCGGCCCTACGTCGGTCTCGGCGCGGGCGCGCACGCCTACCGCGACGACGTTCGCTGGTGGAACCTGCGCCCACCTGAGACGTACATGGACAGGGTCGAAGCCGGCGAGCTGCCGATCGGCGGCAGCGAGTCACTTGACCCCTCCGACGCCTACCTCGAAGAGGTGTTCTTGAAGCTGCGCATCCTCGAAGGGGTACCGGCGAGCTGGTTCGACGCCGAGCGCTACGAGCCGTTCGTGGCCAGCGGCCTGCTCGAAGACGAGTTCGGCCAGCTCGTACCGACCGAACGCGGCATGCTCCTGCTCAACGAGCTGGTCCTCGGCCTCACGGGTTGAGCGATCGGCTACGGATACCAGTCGACGCCGCAGGCCTCTCCGGACCCATCGAAGAGCGGGGGGTCGCCAACAGGCTGCTGCTGGTGGAGCGCGTCCACCGCGGCGAACGCCCCGCCCGACCCCATCGTCAGCTTGGTCATGACGACGTCGCGCATGGCCGATGGTCCGCCGTCCACCGGCGCGTCGGACGCCCACACGACCAAGACCGGGTGATCTGGGAAGTTCTCGCACTTGATGGCTCCAGAGAACCCCTCGTCCCCGCCCACAAAGAATCGCAGCGGGTCACCCTCGGGAAACTGCTCACTGCCGGGATGGACGAACACCGGGTACAAGCCCGGCGAGCGCTCGCTCCCTGCGAGTGAGGACTCATACACTGCGAACTGCAGCACCGACGAAGCCTGTAACAAGATCACGAGCTCACTGGCGCCGTCGGCGTTGAAGTCGATCGCCGCGAACGTCCGGCAATAGATGCAGTTCGGCAGCGGTTGCTGCCCGTCGGCGAGCCCGTCACCGTCATAGTCGATCGCCGCGATCGCGGGCACATCGCTTCCCTGTGGGGGACACACTCGATCGCGCACCGGCGACCCGACATAGACGGTGTCGTCAACACCATCTCCGTTGAAGTCGGCCACCGTGCGAGAGACGTGGCAAAGATTCGCTCCCAGACCGACGTTCAGACCGGGTCGAACTGCAAGATCCGCCGCCGAACCGTAGATCGGTACGCCGCAAAGCGTCGTGCCTGGCATAGGCGCCTCGTCCATGATGGTGCGGTACTCGCGCTCGCCGAGTTTCGTTGCGACGGTTCCATCGATCTCAAAGGTTTGTTGCGTGACCAATGCGGCGAGCGACCCGCCCTTCTCGGTCCAGTCGAGTTCGAACCGGGGGTTGAAAATGTCGTCCGTCTGGCACCCAGCGCTCGTCGCATGCGTGGCGACATCCACCCACGGGAACTGGAACGGTTCGCCGTCGAACACTATCGGTTCGATCGACGGGGGTGAGGTCGTGAGCGCATACAGCGACACGCCGTATCCGTCGGCGCCTTCGCTCGACACGGCGACTTCTGACACTCCATCCATGTTCACATCCGGTGCCGCGAACGCTTCGCACTGAATGAAGCAGTCGGGAAGGGGACCCGAGGTCGCGTCGAGCACGCCGTCACCGGTCACGTCGATGCCCACGCTCACGAAGCCGGCCTCGCCTTCCTTCGGGCAGCCGGGAGTGGACGCCTTGGTGAACACATACGCGTGGCCGATGCCGCCGGTTGTGGTCAACGGCATCGACGACACGCGGCACACGGGAAATGGCAACCCGAGGTTGTCGACGATCGCAGGTGGAGCCGGGGTTTGCGAGACCTGCGGCTCTGTTCCCCGTTGGAACGTGCGATCCAATGCCAAGAACCCACCGACGGTGCCGACCAGCACGAGACCCACGACGGCGATCGTGCCGACCTTGCGGGTCGACGCGCGACGCCGCTTGCGACGCTCGATCGCTTCGAGCAGATCGTTCCTTTCGGTCGGCCGCTGGACGGCAAGGCCGAATCGCTCTTTGAACTCTTCGTCAACGGTCGGCATGGCTGGGCTCCTCATCGGCTCCGTCGCGAGGCGTGAGCGCGGCAACCAGGTGTGCGCGAGCCTTCGACAGCTGGCTCTTCACGGTGCCCTCGCTCGTACGCATCGCGTCTGCGATCTCTCGGGTGCTGAGGTCGAGGTAGAAGCGCAAGACGGCGACTTCGCGCTGTCGCCGCGGCAGCGCAGCAAGCGCCCGGCGCACGTCCATCGCATCGTCGCTCAACGCGTCGATCGTCGCGGGTGCCACGATCCTCGGGCGCGCGAGTCGCTCGACCCGCAGGTGACGTAGCCCGCTTCGCGACAGATTCATCGCGACGGCTGCGACCCAACGATCGAGCGCCGCGATGTGCTCGCCGCGGTCGGTGCGCTCCCAGGCCCGAACGATGGCTTCCTGGACGGCGTCTTCCGCCGTCGGCAGGTCGCCCGTCACCAACGCGACCGCACCGACCAACCGCGGGTAACCGTCGCGCAGGAACAACCGGATCTCGGTCTCGTCCATGGCCCCCTCGTCCGAGCCTAGGACGTCTGAGAGGGTCGAAGGGTTGCCTTGACCCTCCGGTAAGGTTGCGCGATGGCCGAGGTCACCTGTCCGCGCTGCGGCACACGCCAACCGATCGGCGACGCAGCGGTCGCCTACATCTGCACGGAGTGCCACTCGACGTGGGCGTTCGCCGTCTGTGACAACTGCGGCGTGCGGTTCCACATGCGGCCCGGCACAAGCGACTGGACTTGCCCGGAGTGCGGCCACGAGCACGGCAGCGCGACGATGGGACGGTTCGAGCCTGAGCCGGAGCCGGAGTCGGAGCCGGAGCCGGAACGGAAACAGACGCTCGAGCCGGTCCGTGCCGCGCCCGCGCCAAGTCCGAAACCCCGCGGGCACCGCCCACCGACCCGGACGCGGCTCGCCGTCTTCGCGGTCGTCGGCGTCATCGTCGTGCCGGTGCTGGCGTTCGCTCTGTGGTCGCTCGGTGGCGGTGGGGAGACCTCGACATCCGCGTCGGTGTCTCCGACACCCTCGCTGACCTCGACGGAGTCGTTGTGCTTGGACCTTCGCGACCTGCAGACGCCGCGCGAGGACGCACTCACCCGACTTGCTGAGAAGTTGAAGGCTGCCGCGGTTACCTTCAAGGCCGAGGGGAACGCGCAACTCGCCACGGACGTGCTGACGATGCGCAAGGCCGTGCTGGCCTATGTGGAGGTCCTTGCGGTGCAAGGTGACCTCGCCGACGTCGCGACGCAGATGGCCGATGCCCTCGCGGCGATGCCCTGCTGATCGGCGTCGCTTAGCACTCTGCGGCGGAGAGTGCCAGCTATCATCCCGTCATGGCCGAACGTCCGGAACTTGCTGCGCGCAAGGCAACGGTGCTGCATGCCGTCGTCGAGGCGTACGTGGCCACGGGGGAGCCCGTGGGTTCCGAAACGATCGCCGAACGCGCTGCGCTCGGTGTCTCCAGCGCCACGATCCGAAACGAGATGGCGGCGCTCGAAGAACAGGGATACCTCAGCCATCCGCACACGTCCGCCGGTCGTATCCCGACCGATGCGGGCTACCGCCACTATGTCGACGCCCTGCCGGCTCCCACCCGGCTCAAGGACGCGCAGCGGCGCCAGATCGCCACGCACTTCGCCGACGCCATCTTGGACCTGGAAGAAGTCCTCAAGGGATCGGTGCATCTGTTGTCCCGTCTGACCCAGTACGCGGGTCTCGCCGTGCCGCCGGGGCCCTCCGACGAGCATCTCGTTCGCCTCGAGGTGATCGACATGGGTCCCACGTTGCTGGTCCTCGCGGTCGGTCAGCACGGCAGGGTGGACAAGCAGATCATCGACCGTCCCGAACACATCGATGCCGAGGCGATCTCCGGCGCGGAACTGCGACTCGACGCGGTCCGGGGCACCACGTATCTGGAGGCACAAGCCGCCCTGCTGCAGATGGCCGCCGAAGAACCCACGGGAGCCCACGACGTGTTGCTGATCGCCGCCGATGTGCTGCGCATGGCCACGCAAGGCGGGCGGGCCGGCCACGTGGTGATCGGCGGCGTCGCGAACCTGACGGATGAAACGCAGGTGTGGCGGCGCGACACCCTTCGCCGGCTGTTCGAAACCCTGGAGCGCGAACAGGAGATGTTGCGCGTGCTGCAGGAAGTCGCCGTCTCCGGCGACGTGTCGGTCACGATCGGCGATGAGCATCCCTCGACCGGCGAATGGGGCGCATCGATCGTCACGGCGCCGTTCACGGCGGGTGACGCGACCGTCGGCACGATCGGCATCGTAGGGCCGACCCGCATGGACTACCTGTCGGCGATGACCGCGGTTCGAGCGGTCGCCAAGCGCGTATCGGACGCCGCCACGGAAGCGGAGCAGTAGTGGCGCCGGTCCGCGACCTGTACGAGATACTGGGCGTCGGTCGAGATGCCACCGACGACGACATCCGCAAGTCCTACCGGCGACTGGCGCGCGAACATCACCCGGACGTCAGCGGCGATCCGGCTGCCGAAGAGCGTTTCAAAGAGGTTGCGGGCGCCTACGAGATCTTGTCCGACCCCGACAAGCGTGCGCGCTACGACACGTTCGGCACCGCCAACGGGCCGAGCTCCGCAGGCTTCACCGACATCTCCGACATCTTCGAGATGTTCTTCGGACAAGGCGGGGGCTTCGGCGGCGGATCTCGGCGACGAGGGACACGCGGGCGTGCTCGTCGCGGTGAGGATCTCGCCGTGCGCATGCGGCTGAGCTTCCGCGACGCAGCTTTCGGCATGCAGCGTGACGTCGAGATCGAGCGCCTTGCGGTGTGCGAGACGTGCATGGGCAACGGCGCCGCGCCCGGCACGGCACCCGTCGCCTGCCGCACCTGCGGGGGCACTGGCGAGATCCAGAGCGCGCGACGCAGCGTGTTCGGCACGTTGATGACGAGCTCGCCGTGCGCGACCTGTGAGGGGACCGGGCAGGAGATCCCGGACAAGTGCGACACCTGTGCCGGGCGAGGGCGCGTGCGCGAGACCTCCAGCGTGACGCTCGAGATCCCCGCCGGCGTGTCCGACGGCATGGAGCTGCGGGTTGGTGCCGCCGGGCATGCGGGTGTGTCGGGGGCCGGCCCCGGCGACTTGTTCGTGCGGCTGGAGGTCGAGCCCGCCGAAGACTTCGAGCGGCGGAATCAAGATCTCTACACCGTGCTCGACATCACGATCACGCAAGCGACGCTCGGCGCGGAGATCACGATCGAAGCGCTCGACGGAGCCGAGAACGTGCCCGTCGAAGCGGGGACGCCCTCGGGAACCGTCGTTCGGTTGAAGGGCAAAGGGATCCCGAACCTGCAGCGACGTGGCAGGGGCGACCTGTACGTGACGCTGCACGTCGTGACGCCCACCGATCTGTCCCGCGAGGAGCGCAAGCTCCTGGAACAGCTCGCCACGCTCCGAGGCGAGCCCCGCAAGGGCGCCGTTGACGGGGTCCTTCGCCGCCCGGGGTACTAGGCTCGAACCATGTCCGAAACCAGCTGCATCTTCTGCAAGATCGCGGCCCGCGAGATCCCGGCCGAGATCCTGCGCGAGTCCGATCGGGTGGTTGCGTTCCGCGACCTCGACCCCAAGGCGCCGACCCATATCTTGTTGATCCCCAAGGAGCACATCGCCTCGCTAGGCGACGTCGCAGACGAGCACGGCGCGATGCTAGCCGATGTCGCCCAGGCCGCAGCCCATCTCGCACGTACCGAGGGCATCGACGAAAGCGGCTGGCGCCTGGTGACCAATACCGGCGCCGATGCGGGGCAAAGCGTCTTCCACCTGCACTTCCACCTGCTCGGCGGGCGCCAGATGGCGTGGCCCCCGGGCTGAGACGGGGTACGATACGAACGGCCGTCCGTGAGGGACGGCCATCACTATCCGAGCAGGAGGGAACGGGGCCAAGCCCCGGATCGACAAGACACGTGGCAACCGCCACCACGCAAGTGAAGATCCTCGTCCCCGGGCACCAGTCGATGGTGACCCTGCTCGGCCAGCGCGACTCCTTCTTGAAGCTGATCGAAGCGGCCTTCTCCGCCGACGTGCTCGTTCGCGGCAACGAGATCACGATCACGGGTCGCCCAGACGTGATCGAGCAGGTCGGCAGCGTCTTCGAAGAGCTGCTCGAGCTGCTCGAGCGCGGCACGGAGCTCACCGAAGACGCCGTGGGTCAGACCATCTCGATGGTTGCGGGCCACGGCACGGGCTCGGCCGACGACGCCGACGCGCCGCGCCCATCCGACGTCCTCGGCGACAGCCTGCTGTCGTCACGCGGCAAGAAGATCGCACCCAAGACCTTCGGACAGAAGCGCTACGTGGATGCGATCCGCCACTCGACCGTGACGTTCGCGATCGGTCCCGCCGGTACCGGCAAGAGCTACCTCGCCGTCGCGGTCGGGGTGCGGGCGCTGCAGGAGCGACAGGTATCCCGGCTGATCCTCACTCGCCCCGCGGTGGAGGCGGGTGAGCGACTCGGCTTCCTGCCCGGCACGCTGTACGAGAAGATCGACCCGTACATGCGCCCCCTCTACGACGCCCTCTACGAGATGACCGGTCCCGACACCCTGCCCCGGTTGATGGAGCGCGGCGTCGTGGAGGTCGCGCCCCTCGCATTCATGCGCGGAAGAACTCTGAATGATGCGTTCATCATCTTGGATGAAGCGCAGAACACGACTCCCGAGCAGATGAAGATGTTCCTGACGCGGCTGGGCTTCGGCTCCAAGGCCGTGATCAACGGCGACGCCACGCAGGTGGACCTGCAGGGTGGTGCGAGCGGGCTCAGCGTCGTCGAAGAGATCCTCACTGACATCGAAGGGATATCCTTCGTCCACCTTGGAGGCAAAGACGTGGTGCGTCACAAGATCGTGCAAGAGATCGTCGAGGCCTACGGGCGCTTCGGTCAACAGAGCCTGCCGGCCGAAGACTGACGCATGAACGATGACGACAAACCTCCGCCCGAGCGCCCCACGGTGCTGATCAGCGATCGTCAGCGTTCCGCGCTCGATGAGCCGGCCCTGATCGCCCTGGCATCTGACACGCTGGAAGGCGAAGGCCTGCACGACGTCGAGCTCTCGGTGAGTTTCGTCGAGGAGGCCGAGATCGAGGATCTCCACGTCCGCTACATGGACGAGCCGGGTCCCACCGATGTGTTGAGCTTCCCGCAAGACGACGAGTACGCCGAGGGCGTGCGGCTGCTCGGCGACGTGGTGATCTCGCCCGCGGTGGCCGCCCGCAACAACCCCGACGATCCCGCGGCGGAGCTTCGCCTCCTCCTGGTCCACGGCATCTTGCACCTGCTCGGCTACGACCACGAGAACGACCGTGAGAAGGCCGAGATGTGGGAACGTCAACTTCGCTACAGCGGGGTGATGGCGCCGTGAAGACGAACGACTGGTTATCGTTGCTCGCGGTCTTCGCGTCGATCGCGTTCGTCGGCTTCTTCGCCGCGTCCGAGGTCGCGATCACACGCATGAATCGGGTGCGGGCGATGCGGCTGCGTGAAGATGGTCGTCGCGGATCCGTGCAGCTCGCGCGGATCGTCGAGAATCCGGCGCCGTATCTGAACGTGGTCTTGTTCCTCACGCTGCTGTTCACGATCGGCGGGTCGACGATCGCGACGTCGTTCGCGGTGCGCCACTACGAGAGCGCCGGCGAGATCGTTGCCACCGTCGTGATGACG
>JANMPG010000177.1:0-2130 GCA_031369745.1 Actinomycetes bacterium | reverse complement strand
CGATCAGCGAGAGATGGTCGTGCTGCAGGCGATCGCGGACGAGCTGGCTCGGCGCCGCGAGCTGCAAGACGTCGTCCGCCAGTTCGAGCGGCGCGACGTCGGCGAACCACATGACGACCGTGGTTTCCGGGAGATCTGCGCGTGCTCGCTCCAAGACGAAGGACCACATCTGACGCGCTTCGTGCTCAGGAACGGCAACCGGCATACGTATCCACAGAACCTTTCCACAACGGTGGAAAACCCTTACGGGAAGCTTTGGCTGGCGGGCGAGATTCGGAGCCGCACCGCCGGGGGGAAGCGCGGGGCGCACGATAGCACGGGGCTTTTCCACACGACCCGCCGTGCGGGGGGTCTTGGCACTCTTTCTCCTGTCAACCCCTTTGTCCTGCGGCGATGCGGCCCCGTATACTCTGTGACCTTGGCCGGCGCGAGCCGGCTTTCGTCACGAAATCCGACTGACCGAGGGACCGATCATGGCCAAGGGCAAGCGTACCTACCAGCCGAACAACCGCCGCCGACACAAGCGCCACGGCTTCCGTCTGCGCATGCGAACCCGCGCCGGCCGCTCGATCCTCGCGGCGCGCCGCCGCAAGGGCCGCGCTCGGCTGACGGTCTGAAGCGCCGCCCGTGCGTGCGCGGGAGGTTCGCCGGGTGTTCGACGTGGCCCGGCCGCTGCATGGGAGGCGGGTGGTAGTGTTTCTCGCGCCCGGGACCGGGTCGCTCGCCGTCGTCGCCGCACGTCGCGTCGGTGGCGCCGTAGAGCGGAACCGAGCCCGCCGCATCCTGCGTGAAGCCTGGCGACAGGTCTCGCCGCAGATCACCGACGATGCCGACGTCGTCCTGGTGGCTCGTGAGGCCATCCGGGGCGCCATGACTCACGACCTGGTGGCCGAGATGACCGATCTGCTCGAGGCGAGAACCTCGTGAACGTGATCCGCCGCACGCTGTGGGGCCTCGGTGCCCCCGCCCGCGCGCTCCTGACGGGGGCGATCCGGTTCTATCGCGCCTCGCTCTCGGGTTGGCTGGGGGGCCAATGCCGCTTCTACCCCTCGTGTTCGCGCTACGGTGAGGCCGCGATCCGAACCCACGGTGCGTTGAAAGGATCCGTCCTCGCTGCCTGGAGAGTCTTGCGCTGCAACCCTTTCGGGCAGGGTGGCGTGGAGCACGTGCGTCCCCGCCCTCCGGGCACGTCGTATGAACACATCATACATAGCTCGGAAGGGGCGGACGTTTAAATGCTCGCCTTCGGCCCCTTCCAAGCGCTGCTCGACGCGATCGGGTGGGTCCTGGCCGGCATCTTCGACCTGGTCCCCAACTACGCGGTGTCGATCATCATCCTCACGCTCGTGATCCGGCTGGTGCTGCTGCCGCTCGGGATCAAGCAGATCAAGTCGATGCAAGCGATGCAGGCGATCCAGCCTCGGGTCAAAGAGCTCCAGAAGAAATACAAGGGCAAGTCCGACCCTGACTCCCGTCAGGCACTGACGACCGAGACGATGGAGCTGTACAAGCGCACGGGCACCAACCCGTTCAGCTCGTGCCTGCCGATCCTGCTCCAGTCGCCGTTCTTCTTCGGCCTGTTCCGCGTTCTCAACGGGTTGTCCTCCGTGGCCAAGGGTCCTGACGCCGACGGAGGTCGGGGGCCGATCGGCCCGATCAGCAAGGCCGTCGCCTCGCAGGCCGAGCACGCGTCACTCTTCGGCGCGGAGCTGTCCAGCAAGTTCCTCGGCGCTCCCAACCTGAGCACCAAGATCGTCACGGTCGTTCTCATCGTCCTGATGTCGGCGTCCACCTTCATGACGCAGCGCCAGCTGATGATGAAGAACATGCCGGCGTCGGCACTGGACAACCCGTTCGCCAAGCAGCAGAAGGTGCTGCTGTATGTGATGCCGTTCTTCTTCGCGGTCTCCGGCATCAACTTCCCGATCGGCGTGCTGCTCTACTGGTTCACCACCAACGTGTGGTCGATGCTCCAACAGTTCTATGTGATCCGCCGTATGCCGGCCCCGGGATCGCCTGCGGACGCAGCGATGCGCGAACGGCATCAACGGCGGGGCAAGGTGGTCAAGGAGACTGGCGTCAAGATGGAGTGAGCAGCCGCGTATTGCGCGCTGGTAGGATTGCCCTGGC
>JANMPG010000148.1:0-2275 GCA_031369745.1 Actinomycetes bacterium | reverse complement strand
CCCGAACGGTGTCGCACCGGCGGCAAGGAGCGCGTCCCACACGACCTGCGCGTCCGACGGGTCGATCACGACCTCGTACCCGTGCTCACCGCTGAAGCCGGTCCGCAGCACATGGGCGGAGACACCGGCGACCGTGGTCATCTGGGGCCAGAACCGGAAGTACGACAGCTCCGCGAGGTCACGCCCGGTGAGCGGCTGCAGGGTGGATCGCGACGTCGGTCCCTGCACGGCGATCATCGCCAGATCGAGCGTCCGATGCGCGATCTCCGCATCGAGCCCTTCGGCCGTCTCGCGGAACCAACCCTCGATCCCGGCGGAGTTGATCAGCACCCAGAACCGATCGTCGGCGAACTTGTAGACGTTGCCATCGTCGATCATCGCTCCATCGGCGTTGACGAATGCGCCGTAGCGCACCGAACCGTCGGACATGCCGGCCAGCGAGTTCGTGAACCGGCGCTGGATCAGCCTCGCGGCGTCGGGGCCTGTCACCTCGTACTTACAGGTCGAGAACAGATCCCAGATGCCGGTCGCCGTGCGGATCGCCTCATACTCGGCCAGCGTGCCGCCCCCCTGATCCATGTTCCAGGGGAACCCGTCCTCCCAGACGATGTCGGCGCCATGCGCCACATGCCACTCGTGCAACGGTGAGCGAACGTCCTCGGTCATGTGTGTCTCCTTTCCTGCGGACGCGCCGCTAGGCACGGGGCCGCTGTTTGTCCGGGTCATAGATCGCCAGGACCTCGACGGTACCGGGGATCGGCCCACTCGCGGTAACCGCCTCGACGCGCGTGCCGGGCATCGCCACGTCGGCCGCGACGACCGCGAGCCCGATCGCACCGAAGCGCGGGCTCATCGCGGGCGAGGTCAAGACCCCGACGTCACGCCACTGGACCTGCAGGCCGGCACCGTAGTCGGGCAACACCTCGCCCTCCAGGCGCACGGTGACGAACCGATCGGGCGGGTCCTCCGCGATCGTTCGCAGCGCCTCCGTCCCCATGTTCAGCTCGTGGAACGCCACGAATCGACCGAGCCCGAGATCGAAGGGGGACCGCTCGTTTGGCGCGTAGTCGTAGTCGGTGACCACCATGCCGACCTCCACGCGGATCGGCTCGATCACGTCCATGCCGTACGGGGTCGCCCCGGCGGCCGCGATCGCCTCCCACAGCTCCAGCGCGTGCTCGGGACGCACGAACAGCTCGAAGCCGAGCTCACCACTGAAGCCCGTGCGCGACAGCCACGCGGGCACCCCCGCGACCTGCACCTGGTCCGGCAGGAAGCGGAAGTAGCGAAGCGCGGAGAGGTCGACGTCGGTGAGTGGCTGCAGGAGTGCGCGGCTGCGTGGCCCTTGGATCTGCATGCTCGGCAACTCGGGCGCGATGTAGTCGATGGCGACGTCGAGCCCCTTGGTCGCGTCGTCGAAGTAGGCCACCCGATCCTGGCCGTTGGTGCACAACCACAGGTGGTCCTCGGAGAAGACGAACACGGTCCCGTCGTCCACGAGCAGACCGTCCTCATCGACGAACGCCCCGTAGCGGACCTGCCCACCGGGCGCGGTCATGATGTCGGCCGTATGTACCCGCTGTGCCGCCTCACGCGCCTCCGGTCCACGCAACTCCCACTTGTTCAGCGGGGAGAGGTCCCACATGCCGACGCCCTCGCGGATCGCTCGGTACTCCGCCTGGACGTCGCCGAAGTTGGTCACCCACAGCCAGCCTGCCTCTTCGCCGAACCCGGCGGCGGTTCGAGATGTGATCGGGTGAAACGCCGTCTGCCTCGCCATGCACGCCGTTGTACCGCAAGACTGAACAACGATTCAAGTCGACGTGCCGGCGCGGAACAGGTCGTGGAGCGTCGGGTCCACGACACCCGGGAGCTTGCCGACCAGCACCAAGAACAGCTGGGCGGTGACCAGCGCGTCGTCCAGCGCGTCGTGCGGATCCGCGACGGGCACGCCGTAGCGCTCGGCGATGGCGCCGAGCGCGTAGCCCCGCTGGGCGCGGGCGGCGACCGGCGCAGCGTCGGCGGCGATCGCGAGGTCGCGCACGTCGATGACCCGGCGTCGCCACCATCGGTTCGACCCCCCGAAGATGCCTCGCAGGAACTGCACCTCGACCTGCGCGAACCAGGCCAAGATGACCCGCCCCGCGAGCGCGTCGCGAAGCCCCGCCGCGGCGACCGACATGTCGGGGGCATCGGCGAGATCTTGGGGGCGCAGCAGATGGACCATCTGCGATCGCGCAGACGGGGCCGTGGGCGGACGCACCAACCGATGACG
>JANMPG010000138.1:0-3514 GCA_031369745.1 Actinomycetes bacterium | reverse complement strand
TGTTCTGCCCCCGCAGCGGATTGAGACCGCTGCCGTAGGTGCCGACGTGACCGGTCAGCAAGCTGAGGTTGATCAACGCCAAGACGTTGTCCACGCCGTTGTGGTGCTCGGTGATCCCCAGGGTCCAGCAGATCATCGCCTTGTCGGCTTGTGCGTAGGCGTGGGCGACCTCGCGGATGACCTCGGCGGGGACACCGGTCACCGCCTCCCCGCGCTCAAGGGTCCAGTCCTCGACACTCGCGGCGTACTCGTCGAAGTTGTCCGTGGCTCCCTGGATGAAATCCGTCCGAGCGAGCCCCGCGTAGATGATCTCCCGTGCGATGGTGTTGGACAGGGCGACGTCGGTCCCCACGTCGATGCCGAGCCACAGATCGGCGAATTGGGCAGTTTCCGTGCGCCGAGGATCGACCACGATCATCCGCCCTCCCCGCTGCAGCGCCTTCAAGACATGGTGGAAGAAGATCGGATGCGCGGCACGCGCATTCGACCCCCACAGCACGATGAGGTCAGCCTGCTCGACCTCTTCGTACGAGCTGGTACCGCCACCGGCACCGAACACGGTCGCCAGACCGACGACCGAAGGTGCGTGTCAGGTGCGGTTACAGCTATCGATGTTGTTGGTTCGAAGGATCTGACGAGCGAACTTGCCTGCGACGAAGTTCATCTCGTTCGTAGCCTTCGAGCAACTGAAGATCCCTGCTCCCCAGCCGGGGTTCCGCGCCATCGCGCGGCGCAGCCCCTGGGCGGCCCGGTCCAGGGCCTCGTCCCACGTGGCGGTGCGCAGCACGCCGTTGTCGCGGACCATCGGCTCGGTGAGCCGGGTCATCGTTGCTGCCATCGATGGATGCTCCTTCCTGCGTCCCGCGTCCGCGGGGCGGTCGAGGCGATTGTATGGCCGCGCGGTCCCCTACCGGGAACGCGCGTTGCGCCCTGCCTGACCCGCGATCAGCTTCCCGCGACCTGGCGATAGCGGAAACACGCCGTGACGTGGTCGTTCACGAGCCCCGCGGCTTGCATGAAGGCGTAACACACCGTTGGACCGACGAACCGGAATCCACGGCGTTTCAGCTCCTTGGACATCGCGGCGGACTCGCCGGTTTGCGCGGGGATGTCCGTGAGCCGACGCCAGCGGTTGACGATCGGCGCTCCCCCGACGAAGGACCACAGCAGATCGTCCAGTGAGGCGCCTTCGGCACGAAGCGCCGTGGTCGCCCGCGCGTTGCCCACCGTGGACTCCACCTTCAGCCGATTGCGAACGATCGAGGGATCGGCGAGCAACCGCTCCACGCGCGCCGGCGTGAACCGCGCGACCTTCGCGGGATCGAAGTCGGCGAACGCCGCGCGGTACCCCTCGCGTTTGTACAAGATCGTGCGCCACGACAAGCCCGCCTGCGCCCCCTCCAGGGTCAGCATCTCGAACAGGTGGCGTTCCTCGTGCACGGGCACACCCCACTCCTCATCGTGGTAGGCGAGGTAGCGAAGATCCTCGGGCGGAGCCCACGGACATCGGCGAGGCATGCGCCCAACGCTACGGCACCGCCGAGTGGACCGTTGTGCGACGGATCGGACGAGCACGCGTGACCGTTCGGCGCAAGACCTGATCCTTGGCACCATGGTGGTCCATGACTGGGGTGGCTCGTCGGTGCCGCCCACCTCACGCGATGCGAGCCGGGTGGCTGTAGACGTTGCAGCGCCCGTCGCGCACGAACCCGACGACGCTCACGCCCAGCCGCTCCCCCACCTCGACGGCGAGTGAGGACGGCGCGCTCACGGCGCTCACGACGGGGATACCCGCGACCGCCGCCTTCTGCACGATCTCGAAGGACGCACGACCCGACACCTGCAGCACCCGGTCCCACAGCGGGATCTTGCCGGCGAGCAGCTGCTCCCCGATCACCTTGTCGACCGCGTTATGCCGCCCGACGTCTTCGCGGACCGACAGCGCGTCCCCGTCTCGCGTAAACAGGCCGGCCGCGTGCAGTCCGCCGGTACGGTCGAACACCCGTTGTGCGGTTCGCAAGCGCTCGGGCAGCCCCACCAACACCTCGGCCGTCACGGCGAAGCCGGGCGGCACCACGTCGCAGCGCACGGCGATATCGTCCAGCGACGCCTTCCCGCACACCCCGCACGACGACGACGCGTAGAAGTTTCGCTGCATGCGCGCGGCGTCGAACGCCACGCCGAGCGTCACGGTCACCACGTTGAAACGCTGGTCCGAATCGTCAAGATCGTCGCAATAGGCAACGCGGCGAACGTCGTCGGGCCTGATCAGCCCCTCGGTGAACAGGAAGCCCGCCGCGAGTTCGAAGTCGCCGCCCGGCGTGCGCATCGTGACAGCGACCCTGGCCGCCTCTTGCCCGGGACCGCCGGCTCGGATCTCCAGCGGCTCTTCGGTCGCCAGGTCATCGGCGCGTTCCGTGCGCACGCCGTCGCGCACCGTCACCACACGTACGGACGTGACATTTCGACGAACCTGCTCGGGCGCCGCCATCGGGTTCAGCCTAGACCTCCCGCACCCGAGTGCCTCCATCCGGCATGATGCACACATGGCAGACCCCGACGATCGTGATCTCGGCGACCCCTCTCGTCGTACCTACCTCGCCGAAGAGCGCACCCTGCTCGCGTGGTGGCGCTCCGGCCTGGCTGCGCTTGCGGTGGCGCTGGCTGTCGGACGCCTGCTGCCCGCGTTGCTGAACGACGAGAACACCACCGGCTTCGTCGCCCTCGGCGCAGGGTTCGTGGTCGTGGGCGTGGCGCTGATCGCGATGAGCGCCGTTGGCTACCGAAGCGTCGAACACGCCCTCGCGGAGGGGAGATTCCGGTCGATGCCGGCGGCGGCCACGTGGCTCATCACCGGTGCGCTGCTCGTGTTGGCGGCCGGCACGCTGATCCTGCTCGTCATCGAGTGGTGACCTCGAGTCAGCCGGATTCTCCTGCCGGAGAGTCCCTGCGTTATGGTCGCAGGCGCCCGACCTGCCACGACGTCGAAGGAGCCCTTCATCACCATGAAGTCCGGTCTAGAGATCGCCCAGGAAGCCACGCTTCGACCGATCACCGAGATCGCTGCCGAGGCCGGCATCGCTCCCGACGAACTCCAGCCCTACGGTTCGAACCGCGCGAAGGTGTCGCTGTCGATCCTGGACCGCCTGGCCGATCGGCCCGACGGCAAGCTCGTCATCACGACCGCGATCACACCGACCAAGGCGGGTGAGGGCAAGACCACGACCTCGGTGTCGCTCACGCAAGGACTCGGCAAGATCGGGAGGCAGGTGATCCTCGCCCTGCGCGAGCCCTCGATGGGCCCGGTGTTCGGCATCAAGGGCGGCGGCACCGGCGGCGGCTACGCGCAGGTCGTGCCCATGGAAGAGATCAACCTGCACTTCAACGGCGACTTCCATGCCATCACGGCGGAGCACAACCTGCTGTCCGCGGCGCTGGATGCCTCGATCTATCACGGCAACCCGCTCGGGATCGACCCGCAGTCGATCACCTGGCCCCGGACCCTCGACGTGAA
>JANMPG010000137.1:0-1597 GCA_031369745.1 Actinomycetes bacterium | reverse complement strand
TCCATATCGGATACCAGGTGATCGGGTCGGGTCCGATCGATCTCATCTTCGTCCCGTACGACTACTCGAACATCGAGGCGTCGTGGGACCTTCCGCAGTACGCATCGTTCGTGCGGGGGCTGGCATCGCACGCCCGGGTCCTCCTGTTCGACCGTCGCGGCAGCGGCACGTCGGACCGGTCATGGTCGGGATCCTCCACCACGATCGAGGCCCAGATGGACGACATCCGCGCCGTCATGGACGCGGCAGGCTCCGAGCGCGCGGTGCTGTTCGGGATCGAAAGCGGCGCGGTGCTCTGCTTCGTGTTCGCCGCGACCTACCCAGAGCGCACCTCCAGTGTCGTGGTGTTTGGGGCGATCGCACGAGGGGCATGGGCTCCCGACTACCCATGGGGGTGGACGGAGCAACAGTTCGACTCCTGGATTGATAAGGAGCAGCGAGAGTGGGGTTCGCCAGGATTCGTAAGAGAACTCGCGGCGACCCAGTCGCCCTCCCTCGCCGCCGACGAGGCCTACCTGCTTGCCCTGGGCAAGGTGCTGCGCCTGTCGGCGAGCCCCGGGGAAGCTGCCGCCCGCGACCGGGCCCTCAGCGACTGGGACGTTCGGCACGTCCTTCCGACTGTCCAAGTGCCCACGCTGGTGCTCCACCGGACCGGTGACAAGTTGGAACCCGTCGGGCAAGGCCGATACATCGCCGAGCATGTCCCCGGGGCAATCATGCTCGAGCTCCCGGGAGAAGACCACGGCTTCCCGATGGATGACCTCGTCCCACACCTCGGACGCTTCCTGGAATCGGTACGAGCGGAGCAGGCGGAGTTTGACCGTATCCTCGCCACCGTGCTGTTCACCGACACCGTCGACTCAACGGCGCAAGCCGCCGCGATCGGCGACGTACCGTGGAGGGAGTTGCGATCGCGGCACGACCAGATCGTCCGAGCGCAGATCGGCCGTTACCGAGGACGCGAGATTAAGACCATGGGGGACGGGTTCCTCGCGACCTTCGACGGCCCGGCCCGGGGCGTGCGCTGCGCCCAGCAAATCGTCCAGGCCGTTCAACCGCTGGGCGTCGAGGTTCGCGCTGGGTTGCATACCGGCGAAGTGTCGCTTGAGGGTGACGACATCTCGGGGATCGGGGTCGCGATCGGCGCTCGCGTCGGCGCGCTCGCAGGGCCTTCTGAGGTGCTCGTGTCTCAGACCGTCAAGGATCTAGTCGCGGGCTCCGGTCTCACTTTCGAGGACGCCGGCGAGCACGAGCTCAAGGGCGTCCCCGACCGATGGCACCTGTACCGGGTGGTGAAGTAGGTCACTTCGCTCGGGTGACCTCAGTCACATCCACTAATGACCCTTCTGCTCAGCCCTCGTGCGTCCCCCGCCCCCCACCCGAGCCCTACTGCGGTCTAGGCTCTCCGGAATGATCGACTCAGCTAGCCTCCTGCGTCCCCCAAGGCTTGCACCGGGGGACAAGCTGGCTGCCGTGACGCTCTCATGGGGCGGACCAGGTACCTTTCCGACCCGTTACGAAGCGGGCGTTCAGCAACTCGAAGCGACGTTCGGCGTCAGCGTCGTTGAGATGGCGCATACCAGGGGTGATCCCGGCT
>JANMPG010000123.1:0-7216 GCA_031369745.1 Actinomycetes bacterium | reverse complement strand
GGCGAGGTCGAGGCCGCGGCAGCCGACGTGCTGGCGGCCGCGCGTCGTGGCGGCGCGGAGGCTCCCAAGGTGTTGGTGCAAGAGATGGTGCACGGCCACGAGGTGCTGGTCGGCGCGATCGTCGACGAGCAGTTCGGCGCGACGATCACGATCCGGCCCGGCGGCGCGCTGGCCGAGGCGGGCGAGGCCACGTTCGTGGCCGCGCCGCTGACCGCGAAGCAGGCGCGTGCCTACGTCGAGTCCCAAGCCGAGCGCTGCGGCCTCAACGCCGACGAGCACGATCTGGGCGCCGTGGCCAAGGCGGTCGAGTCGATCGCCCGTGCGACCCACGACCTGCGCGACCGCATCACCTCGCTTGAGGCCAACCCGCTGCTGGTGGGACCCCGTGGTGCGGTCGCCGTTGACGCACTGGCCGAAGCCAAGCCGCCCGCGTGATCTACGGTCTGTTCGCGGCGCTCGGCTGGGGCCTCGCGGACTTCTTCGCGCACCTGGCGAGTCGGCGGCTCGGGTCGCTGATGGCGGTACTGATCGGGCAGGTGCTCGCCGTCATCGCGATCACCGCGATCTTCCTCGCGTCGGGTCACGGTCTGTCGTCGCTCGCCGGGTGGTGGTGGCTCGTCGCGATCAACGGCATCGTGGCGATGTCGGCCTACGCGCTGCACTACCACGCGCTGGAACTGGGACCGGTGTCGGTGGTCTCGCCGATCGGCGCGGGCTACGCGGTGGTCGGTGTGTTGCTGGCGATCGCCGTGCTCGGCGAGCGCCCGAGCGCGCCGGCCATGGTCGGGATCGTGTGTTCGATCGTCGGTGCCGTGCTCGTGTCGACGGACCTGACGGCCATGCGGGCCGGGCTACGCCAGCATCCTCCCGGGTTGTGGTGGGCCGTGGCGTCGGCCGTCGGGTTCGGCGTCGCAGGGTTCACCCTCGGCGTGATCTCGCAAGAGACGGGCATCTGGCAGGTCGCGACGTTCGCGTCGCGGTGGGCGATGGTCCTGGCGTTCGCGCCGTTGGCCATCGCGCGGCGCGGCGAGTTCTCGCGCCTGCGAACGGCGACCCTCGCCGGGGTCGGGTTCGCGCTGGCCGCGGGTGGGACCGATGTCCTCGGGGTGGCGAGCTATTCCGCCGGTACGCAGGCGGACGCGTTGTCGATCGTGTTGGCGGCAAGCGCGGTGTTCCCGTTGATCGCCGTGTTGCTGTCGCACGTGACGCTGCACGAGCGCCTCGCGACCAACCAGTACGTCGGGATCGCGTTCGTCGTGCTCGGACTGCTGCTGCTCGGTGTGGGCTCCTACTGATCGACCCCGTGCCGGTAGAACTCGACCATCTCGGGCTCCAGCGGCGTGTTGTCCAAGATCAGGTCGGCGGCCTTCTCGGCGACCATCATCACGGGCGCATAGATGTTGCCGTTGGTGACGTAGGGGAACACGCTCGCGTCGACCACGCGGAGACCCTCGGTGCCGTGGACCTGCATCGTGAGCGGGTCGATGACCGACAGCGGGTCGGTGGCGTCGCCCATCTTGGCGGTGCACGAGGGGTGCAGCGCCGTCTCGCCGTCGCGGGCGACCCAATCGAGGATCTGCTCGTCGGTGTCGACGCTCGGCCCGGGTGAGATCTCCCCGCCGTTGAACGGCCCCATGGCCGGCTGGCCCAGGATCGAGCGCGCGACGCGGATCGCCTCGACCCACTCCCGGCGGTCCTGGTCGGTCGACAGATAGTTGAACCGCAGGGCCGGGTGCTCGCGCGGGTCGGGGCTCTTCAGCCGGATCGTGCCGCGTGCGTCGGAATACATCGGACCGATGTGCACCTGGTAGCCGTGGCCGCCCTCGGGCGCCGTGCCGTCGTAGCGGATCGCGATCGGCAGGAAGTGGAACATCAGGTTGGGGTACGCCACGTCTTCATTGCTGCGCGCGAACCCGCCGGCCTCGAAGTGGTTCGTCGCGCCCGGGCCCTTCTTGAACAGCAGCCACTCGGCGCCCACGAACGGGCGTCGCCACATCTTCATGTAAGGGGCGACCGACACCGGCTGCAGGCACTTGTACTGGATGTAGACCTCCAGATGGTCCTGCAGGTTCTCGCCGACGCCGGGCACGTCGGCGACCGGGGCGATGCCGTGCTCCTTCAGGTGCTCAGCCGGGCCGACGCCCGAGAGCATCAACGTCTGCGGCGAGTTGATCGCGCCCCCGCACAGCACGACCTTGCCGGCGCGGACGCGGTGCGTCGTGCGGCCGCGCGTGTACTCCACGCCGACTGCCCGCGTGCTCTCGAACACGATCTTCGACACGAACGCACGCGTGTGCACCTCCAGGTTCTGGCGGTGCATCACGGGGTGCAGGTACGCGCGGGCGGCGGACAATCGCTTGCCGTCGTGCACATTGCGGTCAAACGGCGCGAACCCCTCCTGGCGATACCCGTTCACGTCGTCGGTCAAGGGGTAGCCGGCTTGCTGCACCGATGCGAAGAAGGCGCCGAACAGTGGGTTGGTCGCGGGCCCCCGCTCGAGCACCAGCGGGCCGGAGTGCCCGCGGAACGGATCGTCTGGATCGGCGGCCAGGCACGATTCCATCCTCTTGAAGTAGGGGAGGCAGTGCGCGTAGTCCCACGTCTCCATGCCCTTGTCTGCGCCCCAGCGTTCGTAGTCCAGCGGGTTGCCGCGCTGGAAGATCATGCCGTTGATCGAGCTGGAGCCGCCGAGCACCTTGCCGCGCGCGTGGTAGACCTTGCGTCCGTTCATGAACGGCTCGGGTTCGGACTCGTACTTCCAGTCGTAGAACCGGCTGCCGATCGGGAACGCCAGCGCTGCGGGCATGTGGATGAACACGTCCCACGGGTAGTCCGAACGGCCGGCTTCCAACACGAGGACGCGGTTGCTGCGGTCGGCGGACAATCGGTTGGCGATCGCGCTGCCGGCCGAGCCGCCGCCGATGACTACGAAGTCGTACGTCTCGCTCATCCGCCCTCCCGTGTCACGAGCGGCAGTCTGACACGACGCAGGCGCGCCCTGCGCGTCACGGGTTGCCGAGGCAGCAACCGCCATGTTGCGCTCAGCGCGTCGGTGGCCCACCATCGCTGCGTCGACGCGATCGTGAGGGGGCCCGGTGGGCGACGCAGCGCAGGCCACGGTGTCATGCCGCAACGTATGGAAGATCTACGGGGCGAAGGCCGACAAGATCGTCGGCACGCCGGACGCGGATCTACCGCGGGCGGACCTGTTGGCCAAGACGGGCTGCGTGGCGGCCGTCCGCGACGTCTCCTTCGACGTCGAAGCCGGCGAGGTGTTCGTCGTGATGGGACTGTCGGGCTCGGGCAAGTCGACCCTCGTACGGATGCTCAATCGGATCCACGATCCGACCGCGGGCCAGGTGCTCCTGGACGGCGAAGACATCCTGCAGCTGGACGACGAACGGTTGCGCGAGGTGCGACGCACCAAGATCTCGATGGTCTTCCAGCATTTCGGATTGCTGCCCCACCGACGCATCGTCGAAAACGTTGGCTTCGGCCTGGAGATCCGTGGGGTCGAGAAGGAAGCACGCGAGGTGAAGGCGAACGAAGTGCTGGAGACGGTCGGTCTTGGCGGCTGGGGCAACTCGTACCCCGACGAGTTGTCGGGGGGGATGCAGCAGCGCGTCGGGTTGGCCCGAGCGCTCGCCACGGATCCGGAGATCATGCTGTTTGACGAGCCGTTCAGCGCGCTGGACCCCCTGATCCGCCGGGACATGCAGGAGGAAGTGATCCGCCTGCAGCGCGAGGTGCAGAAAACCATGATCTTCATCACGCACGACCTGGCGGAGGCGCTGAAGCTGGGCGACCGCATCGCGATCATGAAGGATGGCAAATTCGTGCAGGTCGGCACGCCGGAGGAGGTGGTGGCGCACCCTGCGGACGATTACGTCGCGGACTTCACGCGCGACGTGCCACGTGCCCACGTGTTGACGGTGCGCGCGATCATGCGCGCGACGAACAGCGACGTCGAGTATGCGGGGGATGTCCCCGCGTCCACCATCGTGCAGGACCTGCTGGAGCGCGTCGTCAACGAGCATCGTCCGTACCGAGTGGTCGACAGCGGCGAGCAGGTCGGGGTCGTGGATCGCACCGCGGTGCTCGAAGCGATGATCGAGGAGCGCTAAGTGGCGAGTCAGGTTGGCGCCGGGAGGCCCCTCCGCCAGCTCGAGGTCGAATCGCGCACCGAACGCGCCGAGGTCGTCGTCCATCAAGGGGAGCACGCGTGGCGTCGCCGGCTCATCTGGACCGCGGCGGTCGTCGTCGTGATCGTCGTTGGGCTGCTCGCCTTCACGGGAGGCTTTCCCGCTTCGTTGACGATCGATGCCCCACGACCGTTCAACGCCCTCAATGACTGGATCATCGAGAACCAACGAACGCACCCGCTGTTCCACTACGTCCTCGTGCCGCTGAAGGACGGGATCAACAACACCGTCGATCTCTTCGTGCAGGTGATGTCGCGCATGACATGGGTCGGCATGACGGTCGCCGTCGGCGCGATCGCGGGCGTACTCGCGGGGTGGCGCTTGGCTGTCGGCGCGGCGGCTGGTTTCTTCCTGATCGGGGTGCTCGGTTTTTGGGCTGGGGGGCTCGACACGCTCGCCCTCGTGTTGCTTTCAGTCATCGTCGCGCTCGCGATCGGTATCCCGATGGGGATCTTGTCGGCGAGACATCCTGCGTTGGAGAAGGTGTTGCGACCCGTGCTCGACGCGATGCAGACGATCCCCGCGTTCTCCTACCTGGTCGTCGTCGTCCTGCTGTTCAGCATCGGGGCGGCGACGGCCATGGTGGCTACCGTGATCTTCGCGTTACCGCCTGCGATCCGACTGACCAGCCTGGGGATCCGGCACGTGCCCGAGGATGCGATCGAGGCGGCGACGGCATTCGGGGCGACCGAGCGGCAGGTGCTGCGCAAGGTGCAGCTGCCGCTCGCACGTCCTTCGATCATGCTCGGCGTCAATCAGACGATCATGATGGCGTTCGGCATCATCGTGCTCGCCGCGACGGTTGGCTACAAGGGCCTCGGGTTGAGCGTCTACAAGGCGCTGCAGGGTCAAAAGGTCGGCGCGGCGTTGGCGGCCGGGCTGGCGATCGTGTCGATGGCGATCGTGCTCGACCGCGTCACCTATGGGTGGAGCCAACGCGATCGCAAAGCGCGCGGTCGCCCGACCGTGCGCATCTTCGGGTGGACGGTCTCACGCAGGGTCGCCGCAGGGCTGGGCGCAGCGCTCGTCGTGATCGCGGTCGTTGTGGGGCGTCAAGTGCTTCGCCAACAGGACTTCCCCGATGCGTGGGTGGTCGCGATCGCGGGGCCCGTTGACCGGGGGACGGATGTGATGGTCAGGCATCTGGGTGGCATCACGACGTCGATCACGAACGTGTCCGTGCGCTTCGGGCTGGATCCGCTGAAGAACCTGTTGCTGGGGCTCCCGTGGTGGATGGTGTGCTTGGGTGCGGCCGCGGGCGCCTACGCGGCGGCGCGCCGCGTCCCGCTTGCGATCGCCTCGTTCCTGTGCATCGCGCTGATCGGGTTCGCCGGCATGTGGGAGGCGGCGATGGACACGCTGTCGCAGGTGATCGTCGGCGTCATCGTGTCGGTCGCGATCGCGATCCCACTGGGCATCTGGGCCGCCCGCAGCGATCGGGCGCAACGAGCGATGCGGCCCGTGCTCGACGGGATGCAGACGCTTCCACAGTTCGTGTATCTCGTTCCCGTGATCGCGCTATTCCATGTTGGGCGCGTCCCCGGCGTCGTCGCCGCGCTCGTGTACGCCTTGCCGCCGTGCATACGCCTGACCGATCTGGGGATCAGACAGGTGCCGGTCGATCGGGTCGAGGCGGCCGTGGCGTTCGGTGCCACCGACAACCAGCTGCTGCGCAAAGTGCAGCTGCCGTTGGCGAAGCCCTCGATCATGCTCGGCGTCAACCAGACCATCATGATGGTGCTGTCGGTCGTCATCATCGCCGGGCTGATCGGCGGCGGCGGGCTGGGCCTGCTGGTACTGCAGGGGCTGAACCACGATCCTGGAGCGGGGTTGGTCGCGGGTCTGTGCATCCTGCTCCTCGCGATCGTGATCGACCGGATCACCCAGGCCCTCGGACAGCCCGGGCGCCGGGCCACGGCCAACCCCCTGGGGCGGTCTTCGGCCGCGCATCCGATCGGTTGGCTCTTCGGCACGTCCCGCGCGCGCCGTGAAGCCGTATCACAAGGTGGAGATGAGGTTCCCGGGGATTTCCCGGATCGAAAGGGGGAAGTATGAAGCTACGGACTCGGGGCTTGCGTATCGCAGGCGCCATGGTGGTCCTGGTGATGGTCGCTGCCGCGTGCAGCGACGTGTCCAGCTCGAGCAGTGCGCCTGGCGGCTCGACCGGAGTGCCCGACAACTCAGCGACGACGATCAACTTTTCGGTGAGCCCCTGGCAGGGGTCCGCCGCCAACGTGGCGGTCGCCCAGAAGTTGCTGGAGGACAAGCTCGGCTACACGGTGAAGACCACCGATATCGATGAGTACGCGCAGTTCCCGGCGCTGGCCAACGGCGACTTGGATGCGACACTCGAGGTGTGGCCGTCCGGTCACGCGAAGGACTACAAGAAGTACATCGATGCCGGCAACGGCGTGGTGGACGGAGGCCAGCTCGGTGTCACCGGGCAGATCGGGTGGTGGATCCCCACCTACCTGCTGACCGACCACCCGGAGCTTGCAACGTGGGAGGGCATCCAGGGCAACGAGTCGATGTTCCAGTCGGCGGAGTCGGGAAGCGCCGGGCAGCTGCTCGATGGCGACCCGAGCTACGTGACGTTCGACCAGAACATCGCGGACAACCTGGGCCTGAATCTGAAGGTCGTGTACGCGGGTTCCGAGGCCGCCGAGCTGACCGAGCTCAAGACGGCCTATAACGCGCAGAAGCCGATCCTGATGTACTTCTGGACGCCGCACTGGGCCCAGAAGGCATACGACCTGACGATGGTGCAGCTGCCCGAGGTCTCGCCCGAGTGCGAACAGGCAGCGGCGGACGGCACCGACGCGTATGCGTGCGCCTACCCGCAAGACGACCTGTACAAGGCGTTCAACCAGGATCTGCAGACGAAGGCTCCGGCCGCGTTCGCGCTCCTGTCGGCCATGACCTGGACGAACGATGACCAGAACGTGGTCGCGCTCGGTATCAACGAAGGCGATGGGACGCCGGCCGGCGCGGCGGCTGCAGCACAGCAGTGGATC
>JANMPG010000114.1:0-14836 GCA_031369745.1 Actinomycetes bacterium | reverse complement strand
ATGACCGTCCTGATGCGACAGCACGATCCGAGTCGATGTCGCATTCGCGTACTTGGCGACGTTGTTCAGCGCCTCGAGCGTGCAGAAGTACACGGCCGATTCCACATCCTGCGGATAACGGCCGATGCCGTCGGTCTCAACAGTCGTGGAAACCGCGGCCTTTCGCGATTGTGCCTCCAAGGCGGCGGTCAAGCCCTTGTCCGCGAGTAACGGCGGGTAGATGCCGCGCGCAAGGTCGCGCAGATCCTCGAGCGCTTCCGTCGCTCGACCCTGCAAAGCCGTGGCCAGACCCGAAACCTTAGTTGGGTCGGCGCCTGCCGTCCTCGCCAGCAGACCGAGTTGCACGTTCAGTGCCACCAGCTGCTGCTGCACCCCGTCATGCAGGTTCCGCTCGATCTTGCGTCGCTCTTCGTCCTGGGCCGCGACAAGCCGCTGGCGCGAGGCCCGCAGCTCCTCGATCAACCGCACATTGCGAAGCACCAGACCTACTTGTGCGGCGAGATCGGCGATCAGACGTTCGCGACTCGGGGTGAGCGGATCGTTGGCCGGCATCGTGACGGCAAGCGCCCCGAGTTCCTCTCCCTGGTGCAGGACCGCAACGAGGTGTTCGTGGCCGCTCACCGGAGGACCTTGCGGCGAACGTGCGACCTCCCGCAGTTGTGGCCCGACACGCAAGAGCACGCGGGCGCTTGCGGCGCCGGTTCCCTTTGCCAGGATCTGCGCGAGACGGGGCAGGACGTCCTCCGTCGCGTAGGTCTCTCTCACCCGTCCGGAGAACTCGGTGAGGACCTCGTAGGCGCTCGCCCGCTTCCCGTACACGAGCCGGTCCGCGATCGCGCTGGCCGTGCGGCGCACCGGCTGGAAACTGATGGCCAGGATGAGCGCGCCGACGAGTGCGTTGGACAATGGGCCGACCGTCGCGAGCGCCAGCACGCCCAGGTAGGCGACCGTCAGCGTGGCGGCCACGAGCGTGAACACCACGGTCTTTCGCACGACGACGTCCAGCTCGTACAGGTGGTACTTCAAGATCGCGACCCCGCATGCAGCCGGGATCCCGAACAGCACGATCCAGATGAATCCGACGAACAAGGCGTTGCCGATGAAGTTCTTGAGTGGCGTTTCCTGCTCCCCCATGAGCGCGCTGGTCGCGATCACGCCGATGAACGCGATCACCGTCGCAATGCCAACGTAAGCCAGCCACTTGACCTGCTGGCGCTCGTCTCCGGTCGACTCGCGATACCGCACCACGAGGGCAACGACCGAAAGCGCTGCGCATGCCAGGACGATGAAACCGGCGATCGTGAGCACGACGTCGAGCGTCCCACCCAACGCATCGATCCCGAATGGGTTCTGCGGTCCCGTCACGTTCTGGGATTCGAGGCTCAGCTGGTGCGGCTGGATCGCGAACCCGGCGATCAAGACCGTCGTCGCGGCCACGTAGAGGCGCCAGACCCACCGCCAACGCGGAGTTCCCGTCGGGTACAGCAGCGGGATCGCAACGATCAGCGCGAGCGACAGGAAGAAACCCATGGTGCCGATCCACGCCGCATACCGTGCAAGGGGAAGGAGCGGCGGCGCGTGCACGTACGCGTAGTCGGCGTAGGCGCCGGCACTGACCGCGACGGCCAGCACACCGATCACTGCGAGGAGCGCCCATCCAACTGCGTTGCCCGTACGCCCGGCGATGATCGCACCGATGACACCGAACGCCCCGGCAGCCAGAACGACGGTGATCCGCAGAACGGTCCCACCTCCGTCGCTGTTCGACAGTAGCGTGACGGCTACGGCGTACGCACAGATCAGAACGATCGAGGTGATCCCGACAAACCAGGCGACGTTGGCGCGGGCGCGTGGACTCACGTCGTGGCTCCTTCGAAGGACCGAGCCGGGATCTGGATGCGGACCGTCGTACCGGTTCCGGGCGCACTGGCGATCACGAGTTCGCCCTCCAGCGCGTCGACGCGGTCTTGCATGATGTCCAATCCCATCCCGCGCTCCGTTCGGTCCGCGTCGAATCCGGGTCCGTCGTCGTGGATCGTGAACCAGAGGGTTCCGCTCTCGAGGCCGAGCGACACCACGGCGGGCGCGTTCCCGGCGTGGCGGATCACGTTTTGGATCGCTTGCAGGCAGCAGAAGTAGACGCAGGCTTCCGTGTCGGCGTCGAATCGCCGCTCGGCCACGTCGGGCTCGGGTTCCACGGTCGCGTTGGCACCCACCTTGCGGATATGCGCCTGCAACGCCGCAACGATCCCCTGGTCCGCGAGCAAGGGCGGGAAGATCCCGCGCGCCAGGTCGCGCAGCGACTCCAGGGTCGCATTCGAGCGCTCCCCGAGGAACTCGAGCTCGGCGCTCGCCCCGGCCGGATCGTGTTGGACCTGATCCCCGAGCCCGGTGAGTCGTTGGCGGATCGCGACCAGCTCGTGTCCCGGCCCCTCGTGGATGTCACGCTGGAGCCCGCGGCGCTGGGCGTCGCGGGCGGTCACCAACCGCTCACGTGACGCCCGCAGGGCCTGGGACTGCTCGTCGAGCTCGACCAACCGGCTCGCGAGTTCTTCATTCAGTCGCACGTTGTGCAGGGCCAAACCGGCCTGACCTGCAAGGTCGGCGAGCAGGGCTTCCTCCGCGTGGGTGAGCGACTCACGCCGCGGCTTCGTCACCGCGATCTCCCCGATCGCCTCGCCGTGGTAGGCGACGGGGAAGGTGCCGGCGGCCTCCTCCTCCTCCTCGGCATCGGGGGGCCATGTTTCGATCCGGGCGCCGCCCGGCAGCAAGACCCGGACGCGCGCGGTGGTCGCGCCGACCCCTCGTCCGGCCGCCTCGGCCATCTGCGGCAGCACCTCGTCGATCGACAGCGAGTCGGCCATTCGTTGCGAGAACCCGGCCATCACTTCGTACGGGGTCGCCCGTATGCCGAACACGAGCCGGTTCGCCAGTCGTTGTGCGCGCTCACGCGCCGTTTGGAACAGCAGCGCCACGAGGACGGTGGCGGCGATCGACAGCGCGAGGTCACCGCTGGGCAGCAGCCTGCCGACCCCCACGACGATCGCCACGTACACCGCCGTGATGAAGACCGCGAGCAGCGCGATCACGAGGGTCCTGGAGATGACCACGTCGATGTCGTACAGGTGGTATTTCACGATCGCGATGCCGGCCGCGATCGGGATCAAGGGTGCAAGCAGAGCGAACGCCAGCGCCGGACCGTCCCCGATCGTGGCCGCGCCCACGACGAATCCCGAGGCAGCGACGATGGCGGCGGCGGCGAACCATTTCATCTGAGCCCGTTCTTCGCCGACCGAGTGCCGGTAGCGCATGGCGATCTCGACCGCGGACGCGAGGAATACGCCGATCAACGCCACCGCAGAGATCGCGTCGAGGGCATCCGCGAACGACGCCGGCAGCACCCGCATGGGGTGTGTGAGCGACGGGAAGTTCTCGGTGAAGCGCGCGGTCGCGCCGAGCCCCGGCGCAAGCGCGCCGAGTGCGGCTCCCGCGATCGTTGCCCACACCAGCGGCCGCCAACGAGGTGAGCGCGGTCGCCCCGTCGGGAACAACTGCAGGATCAGGAAGAACGGGAATGCGCCGGCGAGGGACCACTGGAACGCCCAGGCCGCCCACGCCGCCGCGGGGAGCGCCTTCGCGATCGCGAGGTTGGCGTATGCCGACAGCAGCAGGGTCCAGGTGATGGTCACCGCGGTGACGATGAACAGGACGCCAAGGATCCCCCCCACCCGGCGGTACCACAGCAGGGAGCCGATCCCGGCGCACGCCGCGACCAGCGGGAGCCACGTGAGGTTGTCGACGAGGTGGTTTCCCGCTGCGCGCTCGATGACCGCGGTCGCCACGACGAGGCCGGCACATCCGAGTGGGATCGCGATGGCGATCGCGCGCCTCATGCCATCACCGCCTGGCTGATCGGCACCCGGCCACGCACGATCGTGCCTTCGCCCGGTATCGAGGTGATTGCGGCTTCGCCGCCGAAGACCTCGAGACGGTCGCGCATGCCGTGCAATCCGCTCCCGTCGCCATCCGCTGCCGTGTCGAAGCCGCGCCCGTCGTCGCGCACCTCGAAGCTGAGGAGCCCGTCCTGCTCCGCCAGCGAGATATCGATGCGGCCCGCCTCCGCGTATTTCGCTGCGTTCTGCAGTCCCTCCAGAACGCAGAAGTACACGGCAGCCTCGATCTCGATGGGATAGCGACCGAAGGCGGCGGCCTCCAGATGTACAGGCAGGTTCGACCGCGTGTACTGGGCGGCGAGCGCCGCGGCGACCCCTTGGTCTTCGAGCAGCGGGGGATAGACCCCGAGCGCCAATGCGTGCAGCGTGTCGAGTGCGGCATCGACCTGTGCGCGCAACTCATGCAGCATCGCTGCAGCCCTCGCCGGGTCCTTCGCCAGCGTTGCGTTCGCGAGCCGGAGCTTCACTGCCAGCGCAACGAGGTGTTGTTGGGCCCCGTCGTGGATGTTGCGCTCCAAGCGGCGGCGCTCCTCGTCTTGCGCAGCCACGATGCGCTGGCGCGACGCGCGCAGCTGCGCCGCCTGCCGCCGGATCGTGGCCAAACGTGCCTCGAGGTCGGCGGTCAGCCGGACGTTCGCGAGCACGAGCGAGGATTGCTCCGCAAGACGGTCAACTAAGTTGACTTCCTGAGGGGTGAGCGGTTCGTTCCGCGGTTTGGTGATCGTGATCGCGCCGAGCAGCTCCCCGTGCAGACGCACCGGGACCGCCCGGTCCGCGTCCAGGGGTGGAAGCTCGCCCTCGACGAGCTCGACAGGCGCTTTGACGCCATCGCTCGACGGCCACGCGGCCGCCTGCGTGAGCCCATCGCCCACGTGCAGCCACACCTCCGCCCGCGATGCCCCCACGCCTTCCGCGATCACGCGAGCGGTCCGCGGCAGGATGTCTTCGGCTGCGTACGCGCCACCCACGCGATCGCTGAAACGCGCGAGTACGTCGTAGGGCGTGGCGCGCTCCCCGTAGACCACGCGGTTCGCGAACCGGCGAACGCGTTCACGCACGGGTTGAAAGAGCACCGCGACGATGGCGGTGGCGCCGATGGACAGCACCGGACTGCCCCGACCGACGCGCGCACCGATGCCGACCACGATCGCGACGTAGACCGTCGTGATGAACAGCGCGAGCCCCGCGAACACGATCGTCTTGGAGATGACGACGTCGATCTCATAGAGCTTGTACCGGAACACCGCGATCGTCACCGCCGTGGGGAGTCCCACGAGAACCAAGGTGGCCATCGTCAAGAAGCTGATGTTCGAAACGGAGTCCGCAACGTGGCTGCCGGGCGCCAGGACGGTCAGGACGCTCGCGAAGACGAAGCACGTGGCTCCGCTTGCGACCACGGCGACCACCCAGCGCAGCTGCAGACGCTCTTCCCCTTGCGATCGTCGGTACCGCACGATCAGCGCACTGACCGAAGCGAGCCCCATGAGGATGGCGAGCCCGCCGCCGATGTTCAGGAGTGTCCAGGAGATGGCATGGGGCCAGCCGACGTACGTGGGATTGCGCAGGATCACCTTGTCGACGTTTTGGATCGGCTGGACCGTCAACGACCACATGAGCGACATCGCGACACCGATCCAGTAGAGCCACGCGATCCACCTCCACCGAGGTGAGGGAAGGTGGCCGTCGGGGAACAACAGGAACAACGGCGCGAGCGCATAGATGATCAGGAGTACGCCGACGTCGTTCCACCAGAGCCACCACGCCGGGTGCGGGAGGTTCCACACCTCGCTCGCATCCACGAGCGCACTGGAGAGCGTTGCGACCATCGTCCCGAACCCGAACAGCACGAAGATCCACCCGATCTGGTTGTGGGCCCGACGCACGATCAACGTGCCGACCACGCCGAGTCCGACATAGGTCAGCGCGAGGTACCCGCCCCCGTCGCCGGCCGTCGCGCCGCTCCTGACCGCTGCGATCTCGATCAGGAGCGCGACGCCCGTCACGAGGAGTAACACCCAGGCGGTCACGCGAGCCAGGGCGCTCTGACGTTCGATGTTCACGAGAACGCCTTCGCAACAAGCGAGCCGCGAACGGTGGTGCCGGCACCGACGGCGCTTGTGACCACGACCGTGCCTCCGAGCGCCGCGAGCCGGTCGGCGATGCCCTGAAGGCCGGTGCCATACGCCTGGTTCGTCGGGTCGAAACCCCGTCCGTCGTCGACGATCTCGAAGGCGAGTTCACCCGTGTTGTCGGACAATCGCACGACGGCGTGCGACGCCTCTGCGTACTTCGCCACGTTGTTGAGGGCCTCAAGGACGCAGAAGTAGACAGCGGCCTCGGCGTCTTGGGAGTAGCGTCCGATCCCGTTCGCGTCGACGGACGTTGCAACCGCGGCCTTGCGCGCCTGCGCCTCGAGCGCGACCCGCAGTCCCTTGTCGGCAAGCAACGGCGGATAGATGCCGCGGGCCAGGTCGCGCAGGTCTTCCAGCGCCGCGCTGGCGGCTCCCTGGAGCTGGCCCAACAACGCCTTGGTCTTCTCGACATCGCGGTCGGCCATCTGCTCGGCGAGCTTCAGTTGGACGGCGAGCGCGACCAGCTGTTGTTGGGCGCCGTCGTGGAGGTTGCGTTCCAGCTTGCGGCGCTCTTCGTCCTGTGCGGCGACCAACCGTTGGCGCGATGCCTTCAGCTCTTGGATCAGTCGAACGTTGCGGAGCACGAGACCTGCCTGCGAGGCGAGGTCGGCGACGAGCTTCTCCTTGGTCGGGTTCATCGGATCGGCGGCATCCGTCGCGATCGACAGCTCGCCGAGCAGCTCACCTTGGTGGCGCACCTCAACCGCGTGATCGCGTGTCGTATCTCCTCCGATGGGAAATGTCGACGATGGCAGGAGTGTTCCACCGACGTTGAGCCACACGGTCGCGCTGGCCGCACCGGTGCCCTCGGTCAGGATGCGGGCCATACGCGGGAGCACGTCAGCGGCGTCGTATGCCTCCCCGACGTGGCCGGAGAACTCGGCCAGGACTTCGTACGGGGTCGCTCGTTCCCCGTAGACCAACCGGTCCGCCAATTGGCGGGCTCTGTCTCGCGCGGGTTGGAACAGCAGCGCGAGTGTTGCGGCAGCAACGAAGGACAGCCACCCGCTGCCGATGGTACCGACGAGCGTCCCGAGTCCGCCGACGATCGCCCCGTACACGAGCACGAAGAAACCGGCGAGCAGACCGAACACGAGGGTCTTTCGGATCACGACGTCGATCTCATAGAGCTTGTACTTCAAGATGGCGATCGCAACGGCGACGGGCATGCCGATGACGATCAGCACCGCCGTGACGGCGAACATGACGCTCGAGAGCGGATCGACCCATGCGGGGTCCCACGGGGCGGTGACGATGACCAGCGCGAGGGTAGCGACGATGAGGATGGCGACCGCCCCGGCAACCCATGAGAGCCAGCGGATCTGCAAGCGTTCCTCTCCACGAGCGAGCCGAGCCCGCAGCACGAGCGACACGACACCCGCGAGTCCCGCGATGAGACCGAGGACCGCCGCGACGGTGACCATCGCGGAGCTGAGCCACCCCGGGACGTCGAACGGACTCGCGATCGTGGCGGTGACCCGATCCTCGGCGCCCCAGATGATGCCTGGGCGGAATACGTTCCACACGAGCGACGTGACGCAGGCGACCCCCCACACCCACAACACCCAGCGCCAACGGCGAGACAGCAGTCGACCCGTCGGGAACACCAGGCAGATGAGCGCCAGCGCGAAAAGCATCGCGGTGCCGAGACTGTTGCCGATGATCGCGACGGACGTGGGCGCGGGCAGCGGTTCGACGCCGGTTGAGTAGACGAGGTACTCACCGGTCAAGGCCCATAGCAGGCCGAAGGTTCCGAACGCCAGAAAGATCCACCCGGTCGGATTTCCTGTCTTGCGCAGGATCACGTATCCGATCGCAGTGGATCCGAGGAGCCCGATCCCAAGGGCTGCGGGGCCCGCGTCGTACGGGCCGGAGGCTCGGGCCATCAGCACCTCGAGTGCGACCATTGCGAGATAGGCGAGAACCCCGATCGCCGCAGCGAACGTCGCGAGGCGTCTCATTCGCGGGCCTCCGTCGGGAGACGACCTTCCATCGTGGTCCCGGAACCGGGCGTGCTGGTGACCGTCAACGTGCCGCCCAAAGCGGCGAGCCGGTCGGCCATGCCCTGCAGCCCTGTGCCGTACCCGATCTGACTGGGGTCAAACCCGATCCCGTCGTCTTCGACGTCGAAGTGAAGTTCGGCCTCGCCGTTGGATAGTCGAACGGTTGCCCTGCTCGCTTTCGAATACTTCGCGACGTTGTTGAGGGCCTCAAGCGTGCAGAAGTAGACGGTGGCCTCGACCTCTTGAGAGAAGCGCCCGATCCCGTCGGTCTCGACCGTGACGGGCACCGCGGCCTTGCGTCCTTGTGCCTCCAGCGCGACCGTGAGTCCCTTGTCGGCCAACAGCGGCGGGTAGATCCCGCGTGCCAGGTCGCGCAGGTCTTCCAGAGCGGAGCCGGCCGCACCTTGCAGTTGGCCCAGCAGCGCCTTGGCCTTGTCGGAATCGCTATCCATCAACTGCTCGGCGAGCTTCAGCTGCACGGCCAGCGCGACCAGCTGCTGCTGGGCGCCGTCGTGGATGTTGCGTTCCAGCTGCTTGGCGCGCTCGTCTTGTGCCGACACGATCCGTCTGCGGGAGGCGCGGAGATCCTCGATCAGCCGGACGTTGCGCAGGACCAAGCCCGCCTGCCCCGCGAAGTCGCGGATGAGACGCTCCTTCGTCGGGTTCATCGAGTCGTTCGCCGGCATCGTCGCGGTGATCGTGCCGAGGAGCTCGCCCTGGTGACGCACGTCGAACGGTTGGGATTTTGACGCTGGTCCGTCGGCGTCCGGCGGCCAGGTCGCGGCGGGGACCGAAGCGCCCCCCACGAGCAGCCAGATCGTGAGCCGCTCCGCGCCGACGCCCTGCGCGAGGATCGACGCCATCCGCGGCAGCACGTCGTCCGTGGCGTAGGTATCGGCGAGCCGCCCCGAGAACGACGTGAGCACTTCGTACGAGGTGGCCCGCCCGCCATAGACGAGGCGATCTGCGAGGCTTCGAGCGATCCGATAGAGGGGAACCGTCAGCCACCCGATCGCGAGTCCGGTGAGCAGCAGCCACGATGGGTTCTTGAACAGCGCTTCTGAGGCGGCGTACGTGGTGATGACGGCGACCGCGAAACCCGCCAGCATCACGAAGCCGACCAGGATGGCGAACACGAGCGTCTTCTTGATGACGACGTCGAGGTCGTAGAGGCGATACTTCAAGACCGCGATGCCACAAGCCAGCGGTATCCCGAACCCGAGGGACACGAAGAGGGCCAAGAGCGAGATGGTGTTAACGAGGCGGGACTCACCCTGGGTCATGCCGAACGAGGTGACGATCGTTAGCGCCAGGAAGATCCCCGTCAGCGAAGCCGTCCAGGCGAGCCACCGGAGCTGCTGGCGCTCCTCCCCGGTGGAGTGGCGGAAACGCCGGACGAGCGACACGACCGACGCGAGAGTTGTGATCAGCAAGCCGATAGCCGCGACCCACGTCGCTGCGGTCAGGATCGGAGCGATCGCGTCGATGCCGAGCGGATTCAGCGGGGACACGCCGTCGGTGACGTCGATGGTTCCCGGCCGGAACATCGCCGCGATCATCAGCACGCCGAGACAAGCCAGCAGTGCGGGCGGGAGCCAGCGCCACCTCGGCGACGGCACACGGCCGGTCGGGAACAAGGCCAGGATCATCGGGACCGCCCCGACGGCGATGAACGACCAGCCACTCACCCACGCCGCCCAGATCCCGAACGGCAAGCCGCCAGGATTGGTCGACAGCGCGTACGTCGACCACTCGTTGGCCGCCCCGCCGAGCAACCAGCCGAAGCCAACCACGATGAACAGCCACCCGATCGGATTCGCCGGCAGGCGGCGTACGAGGATGCCGCCGACCGCCGCGTACGTGGCGAGCATGAGGATGCTCAGCGGTACGGAAGGATCGCGCGTGTACGTGCCGTTGAGCGCTCCGAGTGTGAGGGCCGTGACGGCAACGGCCGCGCCCACGCCGATGGCGACGACGACGGCGATGCGTCGCCTCATGCGGGCAGCCTTCCCTCGATCGTCGTGCCGGAGCCGAGCGCGCTGGTCACGCTGAGCGTGCCTCCGAGCGCTGCGAGCCGGTCCGCCATTCCCTGCAGGCCCGTGCCGTAGCCCGTGGCGGACGGGTCGAACCCAGCCCCGTCGTCCTCGACCTCGAAACGCAGGTCCCCATGCCCGGTGACGAGCCGGACGGTCGCGCGCGTAGCGTTCGCGTATTTCGCGACGTTGTTCAGGGCTTCGAGCGTGCAGAAGTAGACGGTCGCCTCGACCTCTTGTGAGAATCGCTCGATCCCATCGGATTCCACCGTGACGGGCATCGCAGCCTTGCGTGCCTGGGCCTCGAGGGCCGCCCGCAGTCCCTTGTCGGCCAGCAGCGGCGGGTAGATGCCGCGCGCCAAGTCGCGCAGGTCCTCCAACGCCGAACCGGCAGCTCCTTGCAACTGCTCAAGCAACGCCTTGGCCTTGCCCGCGTCGCGATCCACCATCTGCCCGGCGAGCTTCAGTTGCACCGCGAGTGCCACCAGTTGTTGTTGGGCCCCGTCGTGGATATCGCGCTCGATCTTGCGGCGCTGCTCGTCCTGGGCGGCGACCAGGCGCTGGCGCGAGGCCTTCAGCTCTTCGATCAAACGGACGTTGCGGAGAACCGGTCCCGCTTGCGCTGCAAGGTCTTCGACGAGTTTCTCTTTAGAAGGGGTCATGGGGTCGTTGGCCGGCATCCGTACGGCGAGCGCCCCCACGTCCTCGCCTTGGTACAGGACCGCCGCAACGTATCCGTCGTCGCCGCGCTCGCCGTAGAGAGCCACCTCCTGCAGGGCGCCGCGCACGCGAAGGAGCACGCGAGCCGACGTCGCCCCGGTTCCGCTCGCGAGCACATGAGCCATGCGCGGCAGCACGTCATCTGTCGCGTACGTCTCTGCGATCCGCCCCGAGAAGGCCGTCAGCACCTCATACGGTGTTGCCCGGCTGCCGTACACGAGACGGTCCGCGGCTCGCCGAGCCGCTCGCCGCAACGGGCCGAAGAGCGTGCCGATGACGACCCCAACGAGGAACAGCCCCTGCTCCCACCCGCTCAAGTCACCGACGACCATGAGCGGCACGAGCAGCAGCACACCCGCCGAGATCAGCGTTACCGTGACGACGATCAGCCCGAAGACCAGCGCCTTTTTGATCACGACGTCGATGTCCCACAGCTTGTATCGCAGCATCGCGATACCGGCCGTGATCGGGATGGCCATGATCCCGATGCCGATGATGTTCGCGCGCGCCTCCGGGTGGTTGGCGGCATCGAAACTGACGCCGATGAGCATGGAGATCGCGGCGATCGCACCTCCGAGCGTGAACCACTTCAACTGGTCTCGCTCGGCCCCGTGGGACCGGCGATAGCGTTTGACCAGGGCCACCACCGCCACCGGGATCATCCCAATGAAGACGATCACGCCGGTGGCGAGGGGACGCATGATCGGTGCGAGCGAGCGCGATGCGAGCGGGTTCGTCCCGAAGGGCTCGGTCGCATCCTGCGAGAACGGCAGACTGAGCGTGAGTGCCGCGATCGCGATGCCCTCGATCCATACGGCGATCCGCCACCTTCGAGACAGCGGGTGGCCATCGGGGAACAGCAGCAGCGGGAGTACGAGCACGGACCCGATGCCCAGCGCCCACCAGCCTCCTCCGAGGGCATAGAAGCTGAGGAACGTTTGCCCGACCGATCCGCCGGTGCTCGCGCGATAGCGGATCACCTCTTCCATCGCGGCCCCGCTCGCGAGCGCGACACCAGCGGTCAGGAAGAGCCACCCGATCGGATTCGCGGGTTGCCGACGTGCGATCAAGAGCCCAACCACAGGGAAGGCGAGGCCGGTGACGGCGCTCAGGATCGTCGCCCACCGAGAGGGTCTCGCCGCGTTGGCCAGCACGAGTGCCACCGCGCTGAGGCTGAGCGCGAGGCTCGCGACGAGCAGGATCCACGCGAGCGCTCGCAGACCTGTGCGAGCCTCGCGGTCGGCCACCCTCACATCTGTCCCCATGGGGGCATCCTGCCTCCTCGGACGGGCCGTGGGAAAGGAGGCCTTCGCCACCCTTGGCAGGGTGGAGGCATCCCCCCCCAGATGTGGTGCCGGCCAGGTCGTTGCGGCCAGGTCGTGCGGCCTACGGTGTGGTCGATGAAGGAGGCGGAAACGATGACAACGATATTGGTAGGGACAGATACCTCCGCCGCAGCGGATCTGGCTGTGGAAAGCGCGGCCCAACTGGCTCGGGCGCAGGCGGCTGAGCTGGTGCTTCTGCTGGTGCGACCCAGCGAGGATCTGCGCGCGGTGGTGGATCCTGGACGAGCGGCCGACCCCGAGCGACACCTGGCGCACCTGCGGGAGCGCTTCCCGGACGTGGTGACCACGACGCGCTCCGAGCGGGGCGACCCCGCCGAGATGATCTGCGCGGTGGCCGACGAGATCCGCGCCGACACGATCGTAGTCGGCAACCGGGGCACGCACGGCGCGTGGTGGCGCGTCAAGGACAGCGTGCCGAACCTGGTCCTGCGTCACTCCCCGTGCAGCGTCTACATCGTGGACACCCGGCGGGCGCAGTGACGTCAGGCGGCGTCGGTCTCGCGGAGGAAGGCCAGCACGGCCATGACCCGGCGGTGCACGTCGGGCTCCTCCGTGAGTCCCAACTTGTGGAACATCGAGTTGATGTGCTTCTCCACGGCGCGGTCGGTGAGGAACAAGGCCTTCGCGATCGCTGCGTTGTTCATGCCCTGGGCCATCAACGACAAGACCTCTCGCTCACGTTCGGTGAGTTCTCGCAGCGGGGAGTGGGCCATCCGGTCTTTCGCAGCAACCAGCGCCTCGACGACTTTGGAGTCCAGGACCGAGCCGCCGCGGGCGACCTCCTCGAGGGCGCGGACGACCTCCTCGACGTCGGCCACCCGCTCCTTCAGCAGGTAGCCGAGCCCGCCGGCGCCCTCCTTGAGCAGATCGTAGGCGTACTCCTCCTCGACGAACTGGGACAGCACGACCACGCCGATCGAGGGGTGGTCGGCGCGGATCTGTTTGGCGGCGCGGATGCCCTCGTCGGAGCCCGTGGGGGGCATCCGGATGTCGGTCAACACGGCGTCGGGCTGCAGGTCGGCCACGGCCGCGAGCAGTTCGTCGAAGTCGGCGGCGGTGCCCACGACGTCGACCTCACCGGCTTCTGCCAGCAGGGCCACTGTCCCCTCACGCACGAGGTAGTTATCCTCCGCGAACACGATGCGCAACACGGGCGCATGGTACACGGGAGGCTGACCGCGGCATGACGATCCGGATCGTCTTGGGTGAGGACAACGTCTTGGTGCGCGAGGGCGTGCGGGCGTTGCTCAACTCCTACGACGACATGGAGGTGGTCGGCGTGGCGGAGGATGCGCCGACGCTGCTCGCCGCGGCCGCCGAGCACGTCCCTGACGTCGTCGTCACCGATATCAAGATGCCGCCTTCGTTCCAGCTGGAGGGCATCGACTGCGCGCACGCGATCCGTCGTGATCACCCCGACACCGGGGTGGTCGTGCTGTCCGCGCACGACGACGAGGAGTACGCGCTCGCCTTGCTCGGCGGCGGCCACAGCGGTCTCGCCTACTTGCTGAAGGACCGTATCGCGCAAGGCGACGAGCTCGTGCGCGCGATCCGCGAGGTGCACGCGGGCGGCAGCGCGGTGGACCCGGCGATCGCGGAGCGACTGACCGGCAACTCCCGGGTCGACGACGAGGACCGCCACGTCCTCGACATGATGAGCAAGGGCATGGGTTACGCGGAGATGGCGGTCGCGCTCGACACCACGCAGGAGGCGGTCGATCGGCGTGTGACCGAGTTGTTCCGCCGCATCGCCGGGGGCACGAGCAGCGGTGGTGTCGATGACCTCAAGCGTCTGCACGCGGCGGTTGTCGAGAGCTCCGCGCAGGCTGAGACATTGAAGTTCTACGTGCCGCAGCAGGTCGTGGCGGGGCTCGCGGCCGACGCCACGATCGCCGAGCAGCGCGAGCTCGAGGTGACCGTGCTGTTCAGCGATCTCCGCGGCTTCTCGACGTTGTCCGAACGCCTCGCCGCGCGTGAGATCGCCGAGGTCGTCGGCAAGCACCTGACAGCGATGGCAGAGGTGGTCGCGGAACACGGCGGCACGATCGATAAGTTCCAGGGTGACGCAGTGATGGCGGTCTTCGGCGCACCCGTGCCGATGGACGAGCACGCCGCAAGTGCTGTCCGCTGCGCGATCCAGATGCAGGTGCGACAGAAGCAACTGAACGCCGAGGGTTGGGGCGTGGACAGCGTCGACCGCCTCGAGGTCGGGATCGGTCTGAACACCGGCATCGTGATGGCGGGCTCGATCGGCGGTGGCGGGCGCCTCGAATACACCGTGATCGGCGACGCGGTCAACATCGCGCAACGCCTGCAGTCGGAGGCCGCGGGTGGTGAGATCGTCGCCGCCGCGACCACGATCGCCGCGTGTGGCGATATCGATGTCGAGCCGATCGGGTCTCGGATCGTAAAGGGCCGTGAGGAACCCGTCGAGGTGTTCCGTGTCAGAACCGGCTAGGTCGCCCGCAGCGCCGCGACTCGCGTGGTTCCTGTTCGGCGTGACGATCGTCGCAGCCATCGCGGCCGCCTTGTTCGGCGTCCTCACCACACAGGTGCAGGCCGGCAGTTGGGGAAGCTCCGGGGTACTCCCCAACCTTATGTACCTCGCCGCGCTCCTGGCGTTCGCGGTGGTCGGGCTTGTGGTCGCGA
>JANMPG010000064.1:0-7478 GCA_031369745.1 Actinomycetes bacterium | reverse complement strand
GCCATCAGGTTGTCCACGATGATCGACACCGCCCAGGCGATCGCCGCGCCCTGCATGCCGAAACGCGGGATCAACGCGACGTTCAGCCCGATGTTGAGCGACAGAGCCACTGCGGTGTTCAGCAGGTTCCACGAGCTCTTGCCACCCATCAACAGCACGACGGTGACGTTGCCGGTGCCGAGGTTCACGAGCATCGCGAGCGACAGGATCATCAGGGCCGTCGCTCCCTGATCGAAACCGGGACCGAACACGCCGAGCAGCGCAGGCCCGAAGACCGCCAACGCGAGGAACAGCGGCCACGACACGGTGATCAGCCACCAGGTGGCCGTCTGGTACACGGTCTGTGCCCCCGCCCGGTCCTCGCGGGCCAGCAGGCGCGAGATCTGCGGCGCGATCGCGAGGCGGATCGCTTGCAAGGCGAACGTGCCGATCGTCACCGCCCGTGACGCGGCACCGTAGATGCCGACCTCGCTCGCGTCGCGGAAATGCGACAGCAGCAGCAGATCGAACCAGATGATCGTGATCTGGAACACGGCTGCGACGCCGCGCGGGGCAGAGAACGCCCAGAACTCACGCGCCAAGGAGCGCACCGCGCGAGCCGCCTCGCCGGCGACGTCGCGGCGCTCGGCAGCACGCAGCATCCGCGCCGCCACGACCACGGCGGCCACACATGCGAGGCCTTCGGGCAGCACCCAACCCAGCGCCAATCCGGTGACCGTCAGCCCGCCGATCGCTGCGATGAGGATCAACACGGGCTTGGCCGCCGGCATCGCGATCGACTGGATCGCCACGAACGGTCGCATCGTGCCGAAGCCTCGGGTGACGGCCAGGGCGATCGTGGCGGTTGTCGCCAGCGGCACGAACGAGCCGAAGATCCGCAGGTACGACGCCACTGCCGCGGGGTCGGATCGAGACAGCACGTTGGCGATCGGCTCGGCCCACACCACGGTGGCGATCCCGGCCAGCGATGCCGCAAGGCCCGCCGGCACCAGCGCAACCCACACGGTACGTCGCAGATCCGCGCGGCGCCCCTGCTCCTTCAGGCGCGCCACGAACCGTACGACGCCAGTGTCGGCGCCAAGCTCCGTCACGTTGGTCAAGATCGTGAATACCGCGACCGCCGCGAAGAAGATCCCCGCGCCACGCGCTCCCACGAGGCGGGTGACCACGATCGCGAGTGCGAACGCGAGCACGCCCGACACGAAGTAGCCCACAAGATTGAGCGCGCCGCCGCGTGCGAGCATGCGCAGCTCGGGCGTCGGCGAGCCCTCCGGGCGGGGCGCGAAGACCTGGGCGGTGCGCACCCTAGATCCCGCGCCCCGCCCGGTTCGCGCGCTCCTGGATCGTGGAGGCGCGCATGAGCCCTGCCGCCACGACGAGGGCCACGTACGGCCGGCGCTCCAGCGGTCGGCGGCGCACGGCCCGCCACGCCCACCGCACGGTCTCTCTTCGATGTCCGAGCGCGGCGTGGGCGAACGCGACGCGTCCGAACAACCGTGCAGCGTTCGCGCGGTCATCGAGCAACGCCGGGTGCTTCGCGGTGAGATACGCGATGGCGTCGATGATCGTTTGCCAGCGCTCGGCGAACAACGAGCTACCCCAGTGGACGGTCACCAGCGGCCTCCGCACGGCGGCGATCGGCTCGATGGCAGCAGCCCGCAGGAGCCACTCGTAGTCTTCACCGTAACTGCCCGGGATCGCTTCATCGACAGGGCCGATCTCACCTACGAACGCCTCGCGCTCGACCAGCACCGAAGAAGGATGCACGGGTGTCAGACGCGAGTGCAGCAACATCTCGTGGGTCACCGTCGCCGGCGGGATGCGATGCGTCTCGTGGCCCGCGTACACGACGGTGATGCCGGTGACCACGGCCTGTGATGCCGTACGCTGCAGCAGTTCTACTTGAGTCTGGATCTTGTCCGGCAGCCATTCGTCGTCGTCGTCGCAGAACGCGAGCAGGTCGCCGAAGGCCGCGTCGACACCACTATTGCGGGCGCCTGCGAGGCCGGGCGTTCGCATATTGCGTATCACCGTGAGCGCACGGTTCGTCCCGGCCGCGGGTGCGACATCCGACAGGTCCACGGGCTCGTCGCCGTCGAACACGACGACACATTCGATCACACCGCTGTAATCCTGTGACAGCACGCTGCCGATAGCGCGGCGAAGCTCCGCAGGACGATGGCGGGTGGCGATCACCGCCGACACGCTGGGCAGCTCATGCGCGTTCATGGCGGGTACCGATAGATCAGATTGCTCGGAAACGTCAGCGCCGACACCAACGCCTGGCGCCGAGCCGGCATACGCTCGCGCCACTGTTCGTCGGCATGGATCGTGACGTCGCCCGTGCGGAACCGAAGGGGGTTGCCGGCCACCGTATGGTCGATGCCGAGCGTGACCGTGCGCTCGCCCACGAACTGCGGCAAGACGTCGGGCTGCAGCCCGGCCAACCGGAGCAACCGCCGCGTCGCGTGCTCGGGCCGATCCACGAAGTCTTCGTAGCGAAGCACCGCCCCCGGGGTCCGGCTCACCGCGAGCAGCGCGTTGTACGCCTGCCAGCGAACGGCGATCCGCGCGGTCCCGACCCGCGCCATGTAGGACTCCCCCTCCTCGACGTCGGGACGTGCGACGCGCTTGGACCACGACCAGGCCACGCCGCGAGGGTCGCGCACCAGATGAGCCACCCGCGCGTCGATGCCGCGCACGTTGCGAACGAGAGCCGCGGTCGACGCGTGCTTGGAGGAGTCGACGATGACCGCCGAGCCGCTCACCGCCGCCACCGCAAGATAGATCCGGCGGAGGGCCTCCGTGTACTGGTCCATGCGGCGTCGGAACCTCGGCGCGAGCCGCGGGGCTCGCAACAGCGGGAGGTAACGGTTGCGGTCGACCGTGCCCTGGCGCGCGCGCAGCGAGGGCGCATCGATCCGATCCCAGCCCCCGAACGCGCGCACCCCCACCTCGAGCCAGAACGGGCACGCGTCGAACGGCCGGCCACACCCGCACCGCTCGTTGGCCAGCAGCCCGCGTTCCCACAGGAACACCAGCTCACCGACGGAGCACACGCCCGGTGTCTGAGCGAGGACGCGATCGATCAACGTGCTCCCGCTTCGTCCCAGGCCGCCGATGAACAGCACCGGCAGGCCACCGGCGCCGGCGGTCATCGGTGTCCCCGATATCCATAGGCGAGGGCGAGGGGCGCGGTGATCGCGTCCACGATCCGACGATCGCTTGGCGCCAAGCCGGTGCGCCAGCCGTCGTCGCGCCGCAGGGCCACCGGTCCCTGCTGCAGGCGCATCGGATTGCCATCGACCGTGTGGTTGGGCTGCAGATCCGCTTCCCCCTCGCGCAGATACGCCAGCGCGTCCCCCGGCGTTGCGATGCCCGCGAACGCGGCGAGGCGCGCCACCGTGTCGCGGGGAGCCGCCAGCAGGTCTTCGTAGCGCAAGAAGCGGTAGCGACCCATGAGCCGCATCCCGTGCGCCACCGTGTTGTAGGCCACGTAGCGCGCCGAAGCCGACGCAGCCCCGTAGCGCAGCATCGCATCGCGCCCGCCGCCATCTTCGCGCACGACGGCCTTGCGCCACGAGTGCACGACCCCACGCGGGTCGCGCACAAGGTGGACGGTCCGCAGATCCAGACTCGGGACCTGGCGAACCAACAGGGCGAACGTCGCGATCTTGGAGGAGTCCACGATCACCCGCGCGCCGCTCACCTCGGCGATCGCGTCGTACAGGCGGGTCAAGACGCCGACGTAGCGTGCCACGTCGGCGTCAATGGACGGGGTCACCCGAGAACCGAGCAGCAGCGGCACCGACCACGGACGGTCCAAGCGTTCACGCAGGGCCTGGATCTGGTCGATATCGATCTCGCCCCACCCACCGAAGGCCACCTCCCCCACCTTGCGCCACACGTCGCACTCGGAGAAGGCTGCGCCACACCCGCAGAGGCGATCTTGCCGCACGCCTCGTTGCCAGATGTCGCGCAACTCACCAGCAGAGAACACCCCCGGCAGCTGTCCGAGCATGCGGTCAAGCAGCGTGCTGCCGCTGCGACCCCATCCCGCGATGAACAGCACACGCGGGCGATCGACCGAGGGAGTCACGACGCGTTCCACGAGGCGCCCGAACCGAGCCACCGTCGCCGTCACGTCGTGCGCCCCCGGCGGTATGCGCTGTGTCGAGGGATCCGACACGGCGGCGTCGAGCGCCGCCCTCAGCGCCCCCTCGTCGCCAGCCTCGATCACGTCGCCCGCTCGGGCGGCCGCCGCGACGAAGCGCTGCTGATGATCGTCGACGTGCTCCTTGCCCAGCGGATCACGCGCGACCACGATCGGTCGGAGCCCCGCCGCCCGCACGGTCGCGATCGTGCCGGGCCCGCCATGACAGACCACCGCGGTCGCACCTGCCAAGAGTGAGGCGAGCTCGTCGGCCGGCAACACCCCGACGCCGGTCGCGTGTTCGGGCGGGTGCGCGCTGCCGTGCTGGATCACCACGCGTACTGCGCCGCTGCCCGCCCACGCATCGACCCACCGCACCAGGCGTTCGAACGGGTGGTGGTCCGTGCCGACGAGGGCCACGACGAGCGGTTCCGACGGGGATGGGGGCATGCGGCGGCCTTCCTAGAGCAGCGCCCCGACCTCGACCGCCCGTGGATACAGGCGAACCTGGTCTTCCCACTGCGCACAGAACAGATCCGTGAGCGGATACACCAGCGTGCCGGTCAGGGTGCGGCTCTCGATGCGGTCATACACCTCGACGTACACGGTCGTGATCCCCAACAGCTTGGCGAGCACGAAGAAGGGAACGGCGACGCCGGCGCCGTCGGACACCACCACGTCGGGCCGCTCGCGACGCAACATGCGCCACGCGAGCCCGAGGTTACGCACCGCGTTCGGCACGTTGCGCGTCGTCGGGTGATGCGCCCACATCGTGCGCTCGTCCGCAAGCAGCGATGTCGCGTCCACGGTGTCGAACGTGACCCACATCCGTTCGTGATCGCGCCACCACGGCTCGAGTCGATGCAGCTGCGCCAGGTGTCCCCCCGAGGAGCACACGAGCGCCACCTTCATCAGTACGCCCCGCGCCGTGACAGCAGGACCGGGATCGTCTTGCCCAGGATGAACAGCTCGTAGACCAGCGACCAGTTCTCGATGTAGAACACGTCGAGCTTCACGCACTCGTCGAACGACAGGTCCGCGCGGCCGCTGATCTGCCATAGCCCGGTGATTCCCGGCGGCACCTCCAATCGATCGAAGTGCCAGTCCTCGTACTTGGCGACTTCTTCCGGCAGCGGCGGGCGCGGGCCCACGATGCTCATGTCGCCTTTCATCACGTTGAACAGCTGCGGCAACTCGTCCAGGCTGAACCGGCGCAACCACCTCCCGACCGGGGTGACGCGCGGGTCGGATTTCAGCTTGAACATCACGTCGGCGACCCCGTGTTGGGATCGCAGAGCGTCCACGTCTCGATCGGCCCCCGACCGCATCGTGCGGAACTTCAAGATCGTGAAGGGGCGGCCCCGCAGCCCCACCCGACGCTGCCGGAACAACACCGGGCCCGGCGAGGTCACCTTGACGGCCAGCGCGATGCCGAGCAGCACGGGTGACAGCAGCAACAGCAAGAACACCGACATCAGGATGTCGAAGGTGAACTTCGCCACGACCTGGGCGCCCGAGAGGCGAACCGGATGCAGGGACAGCGCCGTGAGCCCACCGAGTGGCTGCACCGTCAGTCGGCTTGCGAGCACCTCCGGCAGGGTCGCCGTGATGCGCACCTCGACGCCCGCCAGCCGCACGGCCTTGGCGATCGCCTTCATGTCCTCGGCATGTGCAGCGGTTGCCGCGACGAACACACACTCGGCCCCAGAGGCGACGATCAACTCCCGCAGGTCACCGACTTGGCCGAGTACGGGCAACCCGAGATCTGCGCCACCCCCCGCCTGCGTGGTCACGACGCCAACCGGTCGGAACCCGAAGACCGGGCGCCTCATCATCGACACGAGGCGTTGCGCCTCCTCGTTCGTCCCGACCACGATGGTCGGGAAAGCGAGGTCGCCCACCGCTCGCAGGTGGCCGAACCGCGCGTGCCACAGCCGGCGTGCGATCAGCGCGAACAGCAACGCGAATACCCAGGACGCCCCCACCCACGCCCTCGACAGATCCGCCTTCAGCCAGAACGACAGCAGCATCATGACGCCGATCGACGCCGACACGGCGAAGATGATCCGCCGGAACTCCTCCGCCGGTGGGAATCGGAACGCCTCGTACAGATGCGCGCCGGCGAAGATCGCGAGCACGATCGCCGGCGCACCGAGCAGCAGCAGCGAGAAGTCTTCGGTGGGGAGCCCGAAACCGAATCGGACCCAGTACGCGCAGATGAGCGCGAGCTCGATGGCGACGACGTCGCTCAGCGCCACCCACCGGTACAGCAGCCGATACTTCGCGCGAGCCGACGGCGCCGGCGACACTGTCGACGGTTGATCGGAGCCGATGTCGACTCGGCGGTGGAGACTTCCCGGCTGCGCCATCCTGTGTGTTCCCCTCCGGCGCATGGCTTCGAGCGCCCAGGATGCGACGCTACCTTGAACACTGCTCGATGGGCATCCGGCGTACGGCTGCTCCTGACCGCAGGAGGAGGCCATCAGCCCTAGGGCCGTGGCGTTCGGACCCTCGCAAGAACCTACAGAGCCGAGAAGCTCTGGAAGATCTGGATCGCGCCGGGTCCGATGATGACCACGAACAGCGCCGGCAGCACGCACAGGATCAGCGGGAACACGATCTTGACCGGGGTCTGCGCCGCCTTGGCCTCGATCGCCTGGCGCCGCTTGATCCGAAGCTGCGCGGCCTGTGTGCGCAGCACGCTCGCGATCGACACACCGAAGATGTCGGCCTGCACCATCGCGAGTGCGAAGGCGTTCAGCTCCTCGACGTCGGTACGCTCGGACAGGTGTCGGAACGCGTCGGAACGCGGCACGCCTAGCTGGATCTCCTGCAACATGCGTGCGAACTCCGAGGACAAGACACCGGGCACGTTGCGCACGACCATCGCGATCGCCGCGTTGAGCGACAGTCCCGCCTCCACGCTGATCGTCAGCAGGTCGAGCGTGTCGGACAACGTCCGCAGGATCTCCTTCTTCCGATCCTCGACCCGGCTGTTCAGGATCGAGTCAGGAACGATGAATCCCACGAACGTCAGCAAGGCGATCAGCACTATCTGGAGGAACGGCGAAAAGGTGAGTACCTGGAGCACTAACAGCGCGCCGATGAACCCCGCTACCGCGCCGATGATCTTGAAAGCGAGAACCCGTTCCGCATCCCAACCCGTGGGACTGCCTGCCAGCATCAGCTTGGAAGAGATCCGCTCTCGCGCATCGAGCGGGGTCACCCGTCGAGCCATCCTGCCGGCTCGGGCAACGACCGGCACCAGGATGCGCGAGCCAAAGTTCTGATCGAGCTCCTCTTCACGCAGGTTCGGGGTCTGCGC
>JANMPG010000021.1:0-2546 GCA_031369745.1 Actinomycetes bacterium | reverse complement strand
TTGGTGGCTTCGGTGGAGCGCCGAAGTTCCCGCAGCCGATGGTGTTGGAGTGGTTGCTTCGTCAAACGGTTCGCGGGCGTTCCGCGGCGCTCGACATGGTCACAGTGACGCTGGATCGTATGGCCGCCGGCGGTCTCCAGGATCAGGTGGGCGGCGGCTTCGCCCGCTATAGCACCGACGCGATGTGGCACGTGCCGCACTTCGAGAAGATGCTGTCGGACAACGCGCAGCTCCTGCAGGTGTATACGAACGCCTGGCTCGTCACGCGCGAGCAGCGATACCGCGACGTCGCCGTGCGCACCGCTGATTACCTGCTGCGAGAGATGCAGCAAACGGGTGGTGGCTTCTCGACCTCCCAAGACGCCGACAGCGAAGGCGTCGAGGGGAAGTTCTTCGTGTGGGGCTGGGACGAGCTGGTCGCAGCGGTGGGCGAACCCGTGGCGGAGGCGTTCGGCGCAGACCCGTTGGGCAACTGGGAGGGCACCAATGTGTTGTGGCTGCCCGTCCCGCTCGATGAGGTCGCAAAGCGGCACGGGATGAACGAGCGCACCCTTGCCGCCGAAGTCGACGCCGCGCGGGGGACGTTATTCGCCGCGCGCGAAGGGCGAGCGCACCCCGCCGTCGACGACAAGGCGATCGCCGGCTGGAACGGGCTCGCGATCCGGGCGCTGGCGGTCGCCGGCAGATCGCTCGACGAGCCCGCGTACATCGACGCCGCGATCGCGAGCGCCACGTTCGTCTGGGAGTCGATGCGAGACGACACCGGGCGCCTGCTGCGCTCGTGGCGGGCCGGGACCGCCCACGTCCCCGCTTTCCTCGACGATCACGCGCTGCTTGGGCTCGGGTTGATAACGCTGTACGAAACGACGGGCGATGTGCGGTGGTTCAAGCGTACGGAGACGCTCGCCGCGAACATCCTCGAGATGTTCGCAGATCCGTCGGGGGGATTCTTCCTCACGGCCGACGACGCCGAAACCCTCGTCGTGCGGCCAAAGGAGGTGCTCGATACCGCCGTGCCGAGCGGCAATGCGGCGGCGGCAGAGTTGCTGCTCCGACTGGGGTTGTTCACCGGGGGGAGGCGTCTCGAGGATGCCGCCACGCGCGCGATCGAACTGGTCTTGGAGCCTGCGCGCTCACACCCGTCGGCGTTCGCCCATGCGCTCGGCGTCGCGGATATGGTGCTCGGTCCAACGGTCGAGATCGCGATCGTCGGGCCTATCGATGACAACCGGCGCTCCGAGCTGATCGACCAGGTAACGCATCGCTACCTTCCCTGTTCCGTGCTCGCCATCGGTTCGGGCGGGGACGAGACGACGGCGACGAGCGTCGCGCTGTTGGGCGCGCGTGTCGCGATCGGTGGGCGACCCACGGCTTACATCTGCGAGCGATTCGTGTGTAAGGCGCCGATCACCGATGCGACAGCTTTCGGGACGGCCCTCGACGCGACACCCTCCTAGGTTCGAGGCAACGCTGAGCCAGCCACCATGAACTCGGCGCCGGGGGCGGGGGCGAACTGCATCGTCAACGTCGACGGGTCCTCGCCCACCTGCACGATCCGATCGAGGTCACCTTGCCCGAGGAATCTCCCCGCCTCGCGCAGATACGGGATCCGAGCCGGATCCATACCCATCAGCATTGCTGCGACCGTGTCCGCCGCTACCGGATCGTCGCTGAACACCAACACGCCCGAAGCGATCGAGACGCCGTCGATGGGTCCATTGCCTTGCATCCCGACGATGCCGTCGATGATCGCGTACGACGGACGAACCGCCCCTGCGACATCCAGGATCGCATTGTCGATACCGACCCAGTGCAGGATGTTCTTTGGCCAGCCGTAGACCCGCCCCGGCAAGCAACCGAAGCAGTTCTTGAGGGACAGAGTCACGCCGGCCCAATGGTGGGTCTTCATCTTCGGCATCGATATGACGACATCAGCGTCCGTCAGCAGCTTCGGGAGCCACAACTCCTCGAGCTGCGTGAACCGAGACGACGGTCGTACGAGGCCGGCCTCTGCCGTGTTGAGGTCGACGAAGGTCGCCTCGACGTCACGAAGCATTTCGGCAAGCCCCGAGGCCTCGGTGATATATCGCGTGTCGCGTCGATGACCGGGGCCTTCGGCGACGGTCACGGTGGAGGCGCCGAGTCGACGAGCGGCGAGCACCGTGGCCGCGATGAGCCTCGGGTCGGTGTTGATCGCCGATCCTCGGTCGAACTCGACCAGATTGGGCTTGAGCACGACGTTCGCGCCGGCAACATCTGCGCCGACCGCGCGCAGACCATCGAGCACCCCGCGGGTGAGGTCGACGTCGTAGGAGGATGCGCGCGTCACGGCCACATGAGCCTCACCTGGCGGTTGAAACGCTGCGGCGTCCCAAAGGGGAGTCCTCGCTCGATCCCGCAGCCGTTCGCCGATCACAACCGCACCAGCGACAGCCGCAGCTCCGCCCGCCGCCCGTCCGAGGAACTCCCGACGACTGAGCCCGCCATGCGAGCCCGTGGTCATCGAAGTCCCCACGGGTCCTGATCGAGCAGAGCCAACTGCTGCC
>JANMPG010000014.1:0-8350 GCA_031369745.1 Actinomycetes bacterium | reverse complement strand
GGGATCCCCCACGTGGCCGATGTGGAGTCGTTCGGTGCCACCGAGGCCGACGAGTTGCTCCGTCTGGCCGCCTCCCTCGACCAGGTCTCGCCGCACGTGCTCGCGACCGCGATCGTCGGCGCGGCTCGCGACCGCGGCGTTTCGTTGTCGTTCCCCAGCGCCGTGGACGAGCGTTACGGCGCTGGCATCACCGGGGTGGTCGAGGGACACACGGTCAAGCTCGGCAAGTCCTCGTATGTGGCCGCTGACGGCGCCCTGCCGGCGAGGGCGCGCGACGTGCGGCGCCGCACGATGCTGGATGGCTCTTCGTGCGTGTTCGTCGGGATCGACGGCGAGGTGGCCGGGGCACTGGTGATCGACGATCCGATCCGGCCCGACACGCCGCGGGTCATCCGCTCGCTTCGCCGTACCGGCATCCGTCGCGTCGTGATGGTGACCGGTGACCGACCCGACGTTGCGGAGTCGGTGGGCGCGGCCCTCGGCGTGGATCGGATCTTGTCCGAGCGCGCACCCGACGAGAAGGTGGAGGCGGTGATCGCCGAGCGCGCCGAAGGCGTCGTGATGATGGTCGGCGATGGCCTGAACGACGCGCCGGCGCTGGCCGCCGCCGACATCGGCGTCGCGATGGGAGCGCGCGGGGCGACGGCATCCTCGGAGGCTGCCGACGTCGTACTCGTCGTGGATCGCTTGGACCGGCTCGTCGATGCCATGGCCATCGCGCAGCGCTCTCGCCGTATCGCCGTGCAAAGCGTCCTGCTCGGCATGGGGATGGCGTTCACCTTCATGGGCCTCGGCGCGTTCGGCTTGTTCACTCCGGCGGTCGGCGCTTTGCTCCAGGAGTTGATCGACGTGGCTGCGATCCTCAACGCCTTACGGGCCCTCGGGTCCGGCACGAAGGCGCCGAGCGCCGGCCCCGCTGTCGATGTCGCGGAGCGCTTCCGCAAGGAACACCAGGAGTTCGCTCCGGAGCTGCAGCGCATCCGTAGCGTCGCCGATCGCATGGACGCACTCGCGCCCGAGGACCTCCGCGTCGAGCTCGAAGCCGTCCGCGTGTTCTTGTGCGACCGGCTACCCCTGCATGAGGAAGAGGAGGAAGCGGCGGTCTACCCGGTTGTCGCCAGCTTGCTCGGCGGTGAGGATCCGATGTCGAGCATGGCGCGGGCCCATGTCGAGATCTCGCACCTGGTGCGGGTATATCAACAGTTGCTCGTCGAGATGCCTCCGCAAGGGCCCGATCGCGACGATCTGGTCGATCTTCGCCGGGTGCTCTACGGGCTGCATGCGATCTTGCGCCTGCACTTCGCGCAGGAAGACGAGGCCTACGCTTGGTTGTCGGCCGAGGAGCCCGTGCCGGTCGGCTGATCTGCATCTCGCTCGGTCAGGTCGACGCGGTCGGTCGGCAGGGCGCCGATCGTGACATGGAACGATGCCCCACCGCCCGGGCGGTCCTCCACCCAGGCGCGACCCTCATGGATCTCGGCGAATCTTGCGACCAACGCCAGCCCGACGCCTGAGCCGGTCGTGGCGTCGCCGCCTTGGCGGAACGCCTCGAAGATCCGCACCTTGTCGATGTCGGGCACGCCGGGGCCGTCGTCTTCGACCACCAGCTCGATCCCGCCGTCGAGCCGCTCGACCCGGATCCAGATCCGTGAGTCACCGGGCGTGTGTTTCACCGTGTTGCCGAGCAGGTTCTCGACGATGCGCTCGAGCATCGCGGCGTCGGCGCGCACGCTTATCGGCGCGACATCGATGGACAATCGGCGCTCGGCCACCAGCTCGGAGTTGGCGACCAACTCCCGCACCAGCGCCCCCACGTCGACGTGCTCGTAATGCGGCTCGGCCACACCGCGATCCAGTCGCTCCAGGTCGAGGAAATCCCCGACCATCCGGTCGAGGCGACGTGCGTTCTGCGCGATGCGGTGCGCGAGGTCGCGCGACTCCTCGCCCGACAGCTGCAGGTCCTCCCGCTCCAGGGTCACGGCGAGTCCCAAGATCGCGGCCAGCGGTGTGCGCAGGTCGTGGGACACCGCGTGCAGGAACGTGGTCTTCATCTCGTCTTCGGCGCGCAAGCGGTCTGCTTCCAAGCGCTCGCGTTCGAGGTCATGTTCCAGCTCCTGGGTCCGGCGCTGATCGGTCACATCCAGCATCAAGCCCTGCCAATACACGAGGTGTCCCTCGTCGTCCAGGACGGGCCGCGCCTGGTCGTGGATCCACACCTCACGTCCGTCCTTGGCGATGAGCCGATACGTGGATGAATACGGTTCGGTGCCGCCAGGGGTCCCGAGGATCGGGCGGTCCTCCTCGTGCACGATCGCGGACCATAACCCCGGGTCGGCGTACCACTCCTCAGGCAGGTAGCCCAGGATGGACTCGGTCTGCGGACTGATGTAGACGGTGCCGTTTCGGTCGATCGGATCGATGTAGGCGATGGCGGGCAGCTGCTCGACCAGAGCTCGGTAGCGCGCCTCGGCTTCGGCCAGGCCCGACTCGGCCTCCTTGCGCGCGGTGATGTCCATCATCACGCCCTGCCAGTACGCGGGCTCGCCCAACTCGTCGCGCTGCAGCACGGCTTCGTCGCGGAACCACACAGTGCGTCCGTCGCGGGCGATCATCCGGTACTCGATCACGAACGGATCGCCCGTCTCCTCGGTCCGCCGGTTCTCTTGGTCCACCCGTTGTCGGTCGTCGGCGTGGATCGAGGCCAGCCACACGCTGGAATCCGCGACCCATTCGGCCGGCGTGATCCCGAGCAGTTGCTCGACGCGCGAGTTGATATAGACGACCTGCATGTCGTCGCCCATCACATCTTCGCGATACACGATCGCCGGCACCTGCTCGATCAGCGTTCGGTACCGATCTTCCGATGCATCGGCCCGCTCGCACGTCTCGTGCGCCTCCGTGACGTCGAACATCACCCCTTGCCAGTACATCGGCGAGCCGTCGGCGCCTCGCACCACCGTGGCTTCGTCGCGGAACCATCTGATCGAGCCGTCGCGCGCATACATCCGATACTCGGCCTGGAACGGTTCCCCGGTGGTCTCGATCCGCTCGTAGACGCCCCGGATCCGCTTTCGATCGTCCGGATGGAACTGCCGGGCCCACGCGACTGGATCTGACATCCATTCCTCGGGCGTGAAGCCGAGGAGGTCCAGCACTTGGGGACTCACATAGCGCATGCGCCCGATCGCGGCTTCGTCGATCGGGAACTCCTCGATGTAGACGATCGCGGGCAGGTGCTCGACCACGCTGCGGAAGCGACCTTCGGCGTCGGCTCGCTCGGTCGCGTGCAACTGTTGCGCCGTGTCGCCGACGATCAGCCCCCGGATGGACTCGACGCCCCCGTCGGCACCGATGACGGTGTGACCGATGTCGCGGACCCACAGCCAGGACCCGCCCTTGGCGCGCATCCGGTACGTATCGTCGAATCGACCGCCCGAGGCGATCAGCCGCGGGAAGCGTTCCCGCAGGCGAGGCTGATCTTCGGGGTGGATCACCTCGACCCAGAACGCGGGGTCCTCCAGCCATTGTGCCGGTTCATAACCGAGCAGTGGCCGCACACCCTCGGACACGAACGTGTACGAAGAGGTGACGGCGTCGAATGCCCAGACGATGCCGTCTAGGTCATCGATCAGACCCTGCATGCGCAGAAGCTCCGATCCGGGGAGATCCATCGGGGGGTGTGGCATGGGCGTTGCGCCCCAGTCTCGCAGCCGGGAGCGCTCTTGCGCCAGACCCGAAGGGCCTAGGCCCCGTCAGCCGGCCGCCGCCGCGCCGTCCGCGCGGGGATCTGAGCCCACGGAAAAGCCTGCCGGCGTTCGGCGGATCAGGTGGGCGTGCCCGAAGGAGTCCGACTCCGTGACCTCGAAGGACCGCGAGGACGCCAATGCCTCTCGGGTGCGGGCGGCAACGCCAGGCTCGACCCCGACGCGGGCGGGATCGTGGCCGTCTTCGCGGTCGAGCACGACCCACCGGGGTGCGGCCACGGCCTCGGCCGGGTGCACACCTTGGACGAAGGTCCGGGTGATCGTGTGCAGGTTGATCTGCGGTTGCTGGTAGCCGCCCATCGTGCCCGCGACCCCAACGAGTCCCCGATCATCGTGTACGAGCGCGGGCATGAGGGTGTGGAACGGGCGAACCCCGGGCGCGAAGTGGTTCGGATGACCGGCCTCGAGCGTGAAACACGCGCCCCGGTTCTGGGCGACGATGCCGGTGCTCGGCTCCAGAATGCCGGATCCGAAACCCCAGAACAGGCTTTGGATCAGCGACACGGCATTACCCTCGGCGTCGGCGGTCACCAGCGCGATCGTGTCGCCGTCGGCCCGCAACGGGCGCGGGGCGGCTCCGCTGCCGGCCTCATCGGCGAGTCCTGCCAGGTGTCCGTCATCGAGCAACGTCGAGGGGTGCACGAGCATCCGATCGGGATCGGCCAGATGGCGGTCACGGTCGGCGTTGACCACCTCGATCACGTGGGCGATGCGCCCGGCGTCGCCGCCATCCATGTCGGGATCGATGCCCAGGCGCTCGAGCAGGGCCAGCATCTGCAGCAGCGCGAACCCCTGGGAGTTGGGAGGCACGGCGCTCACGTGCAGATCGCGGAATGCCACGCGCATCGCGGCCAGGACGTGTGCTTCGTGCCCCGCCAAGTCTCCGAGCGTGATCGGCGACCCCGCGCCTCGAAGCCCCTCGGCGTAGGCGCGACCGAGCTCACCGCCGTACAGGGCCGAGGGGCCCTCGTGGGCCAGGGTTCGCAACGTGGCCCCGAGAGTGGGCTGCGTGACGATCGATCCGAGCGGGGCGGGCGCGCCGCCTGCGTAGAAGCGTTCTGCGAGCCCGGGGTCGGCGGCGAAGGGAGCCGCTGGATCGGCGAGCGTGCCTGCCAGCGATCGACTGACGGCCACGCCGTCTTCGGCGAGCCTGATCGCCTCGTCGAACGTGCCGGCCCACGGCAAGCGCGCGCCGGTCGTGTGCACCGCGTGCCACCCGGCGACGGCGCCCGGCACCGTGATCGCGACGGGCCCGCGGATCGGAACAGCGACGACGCCGGCGAGCGCGGCCGGGTCGGCCGCTGCGGGGGAGCGACCGCTCGAGGAGATCGCGAGGGTCTCCCCGTCGGACCGCTGCACCAGCGCGAACAGATCGCCGCCGACGCCGCACATGTGCGGGTAGGCGACCGCAAGCGTAACCGCGGCGGACAGTGCTGCGTCGATCGCGTTGCCGCCCCGCTCGAACGCGGCGACACCCGCAGCCGTTGCCGCTTCGTGCGGCGTCGCGATCGCCCAGTTGGTGCCGTCTGCTCGAAGACCCATCGGCGCAGTGTGTCACCCGGAGCGTGCTGAGGCAGGTCGGTAGGATGCGTTGCGTGATCCGACGGGGACTGCTCGCGCTCGGCGTTGCGTTGCTCATGCTGTGGCCGGCGACGGCGCTCGCGCAGGGTGACGCGGGGGTCGCCGCGACGGATCAGGTCGTCTTGTCCGGAGACGTGAGCGTTCCGCGCGGCAGCGTGGTCGACGAGGTGGTGGTCTTCTCCGGTAGCGCCACGATCGGTGGTGTCGCGCAAGGCGACGTGGTCGTTGTCGACGGGCCGATCACGATCGGCGGCCAGGTGGGCGGCGACGTGGTCGCGCTGCACGGCCCGGTTCGCCTGCTCGCGAGCGCCCAAGTAACCGGCGACGTGCTGGCGGGCGGCAACGTCGTGATCGCCGAGGGCGCACAGGTCCTCGGCGAAGTGCGGCGTGACGTCGGCTTCACCCTGTCGGGGCCGGTCGCGGTGCTCGGGGCATTGCTCGCGAGCATCGCGATGGCGGCATCGATCCTGCTGGTCGGACTGTTGATCCTGTTGCTCGCTCCGCGGGGAGCGGAGCGCACCGCCGAGGCAGCGCAATCACGGCCGATCGCTTCGGCGGCGTGGGGTCTGTTGTTGACGCTCGCCGTGCCGATCCTCTCGGTGGTTGCCGCCGTGACGATCATCGGTCTGCCGCTGGGGCTCGCGGTCTTGCTCGGCCTGGGGCTGTTGTGGCTGATCGGCCAAGCGTTGGTCACGTTCGTCATCGGGCGACTGTTCGTGCCGGCGCCTCGCTCGCGGGTTGGTGCCCTGCTCGCTGGGTGGGGGATCGCAGCGGCGGTCGGACTTGTTCCGTTCCTCAACGTCGCGTGGTGGACGCTCGGCAGCGTCTTCGGGTTGGGTGCGATGCTGGTCGCGGCCTGGCGCGTGCGCTCAGGCGTGAGCGAGCCGACGCTCACCGACCGAAGAGGTGGGCGGCATAAGGCGAGCCGATCGCCACGCCCTCCCGACATGCCGCTGGCCGAGGATTGAGGCGTGGCGACGTTCCTGCTGCTGGGGTCTGGCGAGTTCGAGCCGTGGAGCGGCGAGGTTGAGCGGCTCGCGCTGGCCGGCGCCGTGGGCGATGGCAGCGTCGCGATCTTACCCACCGCGAGCGCCTCTGAGGGCGACGCCGTCTTCCACCGGTGGGGGAGCCTGGGTCTTGCCCACTATGCAGAGCACGGTGTGCCGGCAGCCGTGGTGGCGGTGCGGGTGCGAGAGGACGCCTTCCGCGACGATTTCGTCGATCAGGTGGAGCGCGCGTCGATGATCTACTTCTCGGGCGGCAAACCGACGAAGCTCGCGGATGTGTTGCGCGACTCGCCGTTACTCTCGGCGATCCGTCGCGCGATGGATCGCGGCGCGGTCTACGCCGGCTGTAGCGCGGGCGCGATGGTGGCCAGCCGCGAGCGGAACGCCGACGGCCGCGGTGGCACGTCGTGGTTGTTCGGGCTCGGACTCGTGCCGCACGTGTCGTTCGGGGCACACTGGGACCGGGCCGCCCGGATCCCCGGCGTCCAATGGTGGATGACCTCGCGCATCCCCGATGACACCTGGTTCGTCGGGATCGACGAGCGCACAGCCATCCTCGGTGACGGCCAGCGGTGGTCGGTGCACGGACGGAAGGGAGTCACCCTGCGCCACGAAGGCCTGTTGTCCCGCGTGGAGAACGGCGGATCGTTCGTCACCGCCGATCCGCGAGATCCTTAGGCCAGCAGGTAGCGGCGCGACATCGGCACGGCCGGCGTCGGTTCGCACGCGACGCGCCGGCCACCGATCGTCACGGTGCCGTCGATCGGGGAGATCGCGAGATCGCCGGGTGCCGCGGAGTTGGCCACGAGCATGTCCCGCGTCAGGCCGCGGGTGCCGCGAACGGCCGCGACGCGGCGATGCGTGGTGGCCGCGAACCCGGCATCGAGCGCGGCTTGCGACACGAACGTGGTCGACAACCGAGCGGGCGCATCGCCGAGCCCGCCCCAATCGGGGCCATAGCGGGTCGGTTCGGCGCCGTGCACGCTCGCGTTGCCTTCGCCCATCGCGCTCCAGGCGACGACGCCGCCCTTGAGCACCATGAGTGGCTTGACGCCGAAGTGACTGGACCACCACAGCACGATGTCGGCTATCCGGCCGGGCGCGAGCGAGCCGACCTCATCGGCGATCCCGTGCACACGTGCGGGCTCGGTCGTGATCTTCGCGAGGTACCGCAGCACCCGCTCGTTGTCATCCGGCTCGCCGTCGGTCGGCGCCGCGGCCGGTCGGAGCCGGCGTACAGCGGGCGCGTCCTGCCAGCCGGCGCCGCCGTCGAGGCGACGCCAGGCCTTCATCACGTCTGCAAGCTGGAACGTACGCCGCATCGTTTCGCCGATGCGACCCATGCCCTGCGAGTCGGAGTTCACGATCTGGATCGCGCCGAATTCGTGCAGCGGCCCCTCGGCCGCCATCGTCGCGGGGTGCACGAGCTCTCGCGCCGCGACGACGTCCTCGGGCAGCGCCGGGTTGCCCTCATGGCAGATCAGCTTCATGTCGAGCTGCTCTTCGACGGTGGCTGGGCCGTAGGGCAGCGTCGGCGTCGTGGAGGAACAAAACACGTTGGGCTCGCGAACCAGGCCGAGCGCGTCGGGTATGTGACCGCCACCCGAGCCCTCCACGTGGTAGGCGTGAACCGTGCGCCCGGCGATCGCGGCCACCGTGCCCTCCAGCTCGGTGGACTCGTTCAAGCTGTCGGTGTGCAGGCACACGGCGATGTCGTGCGCCTCGGCGGCGCGCAAAGTGGCGTCGATGATCTCGGGGTAGGCGCCCCAGTCCTCATGGATCTTCAACCCGACGGCACCGGCTTCGATCGCCGGGTCGAGTCCGCCCGCCACATCGGTGCGCGCGCTCGGCTGCAGTCCGATGTTGACCGGCAGGCGCTCGAAGGCGGCGTAGGTGGCGCGCATGCGATCGGGCGGCTCCTCGAACCCCGCGGTGATCAGCGTCGTGACACCGGCGGACAACGCGACGGGCACCAGCCGGGGCGACAACAGGTGGACG
>JANMPG010000282.1:0-13140 GCA_031369745.1 Actinomycetes bacterium | reverse complement strand
GATCCCGGGTGACTACGACTCGATGTTCGCCAAGTTGATCGTGTCGGGCGCCGATCGGGAGCAGGCTCGGCGGCGCATGCTCCGCGCCCTCGACGAATTCATCGTCGAGGGCGTGCCCACGACGATCCCGGTGCACCGATGGATCTTGGAGTCGGATGCGTTCATCGACTCGACGCACACCACGACCTGGCTCGAGAAGGCCCTCGTCGATGCGCACCTGCCGGCGCAGGCCGACCTGTCACAGGGTGCAGGGACCAAGGCACCGCGTCCGCGCGACATCCTCGTGGAGGTCGACGGGCGCCGCGTGCCGGTGCGGATCTTCGACGAGCGTCGCCAGGCATCGCCGAAGGCGCCGTCGTCGCACGACACCCATCACGGTGAGCACGTCCACGGCGAGATCCGCGCGCCGATGCAGGGCACGATCGTGAAGGTGTTGGTCGAGAAGGGCCAGCCGATCCAGGCCGGCGACGTCGTGTGCATCTTGGAAGCCATGAAGATGGAGAACCACATCGCCTCGACCCGTGAGGGCGAGATCAGCGACCTGCCGATGCGTCCCGGTCAGGTCGTGGAGACCGGCCAGCTGCTCGCGGTGATCGACTAGCCGGCCGACGCTGCCTCTCGTTGCGCGGCGTCGAGCGCCTCCATGAACCCAACCGGATGGATGTCGGAGAACAGGCGCGCGGCCGAGTCGTCGCGCACGATCGTTTCGTTCCGCAGGCCTTCGATCAACGGTCGCGCGATCGACGTCGGGACCGACGTCACGAGACCGCACCACAGCGAGGACAGGCGTGGCGTGAGCACCGGCACGGTCACGATGGCGAGATGGCTGCCACGTGCCGAGGCAACGCGCTGCATCATCTGCCGATAGGACAACACGTCGGCCCCACCGATCTCCACGATCGTATGGTGCTGGGTCACCGAGACGTCTGCCGCACGCAAGAGGAACCGAACGACATCGCCGATCGCGATCGGCTGGGACCGGGTGGCCACCCACTTCGGCGTCACCATGAGTGGAAGCCGGCGCACGAGGTCGCTCAGCATGCGGAACGACGCACTGCCGGCGCCGATCACCATCCCGGCGCGCAGCTCGAGCACCGGCGGTCCACTTTCGGCGAGAAGCCGCCCTGTCTCCTGCCTGCTCTCCAAGTGCTCGGATAGTTCGTCGTCCGCCGAACCCAGACCACCCAGATACACGATCCGATCTACACCCGCCCGCAAAGCTGCTTCACCGAACGCGCGCGCGGCCACGCGGTCGCGATCGGCGAACCCCGCCTCGCCTTCGGCCATCGCGTGAACGAGGTAGTAGGCGGTCCCCACACCCTGCATCGCCGGCTCGACGGAGTCGGGATCCATCACGTCGGCGTACGCAACATCGGCGTTGGGCCAGCGGCGCCGAAGCTCGTCGGGGTGCCGACCGACGAGGCGCGGTCCCCCGCCGTCATCGAGCAGCTCCCGGGTCAGGCGTCCGCCGATGTAACCGCTCGCGCCGACGATCACGGCGAGTCTTCCCATCCCATGCCCTCCGGATACCGATCCCCAGCGTAACGATTCCGCAGCCGGGTGGCGGCACGCGCATCGCCCCCGCGACCCCTCTGGACGACGATCTGCTGGTCGCGCGGACCTGACCGCGTCCGCCATCGACGCGTCGGTGCTGCGGCCGACCTCCTAGCGATGCGTCGGTGCGAGGAACGCGCGCACGGTCTCGACGTACTCGATGGTCTGTTCCACGAACATCATGTGCGCGCTGTCTTCGAACACGTGCAGTTCGTTGTTGGGGAGCAGCTGCGCCATCCGTTCGGCGGCCGTGACGGGGCAGACCCGGTCGTGACGGCCCGCAAGCAGCAGCACCGGCTGGGTGACCTCCTGCAACCGCGCCTCCACGTCGATGCCCCCGTCGTTGGCGGTCGCGAGATGCCGAAGTACGTCGGGGCTGAAGACGGTCTCGGCCGATCGTTGCTCGTACTCGGCGATCCGCGGGTCGCTCGGATCGGCGAAGTGGAACGGCCACTGGTCGTGCATCAGCGAGGCGACGTCTTCTTGGGTCTGCACGGTGGCTTCGCGATCCCACGACGCGAGCACTTGGTCGCGCAGCTCGGCGGGTTCGAACGCTTCCAACGCTGCGCCGACACCGTCGAGGAACCGCACCGACGGAATCCCGCCGCTGACGATCGTGGCGGCGGCCTGCCCCGGGTAGTCGACCGCGTTCTGTAACGCCACGAACGCCCCGTAGGAATGCCCGAGGACGCCGTATCGACCCAGGCGCATGTTCAGCCCGAGCATGATCACATCCTGGGCGTGCCGTTCCAGCGTCCATGTGGTCGTTGGGGTGCGATCGGACCTGCCGTTGGCGCGAAGATCCATGAACACGAGCCGGATGCCGTCGTCAGTGAGCGGATCGAGGTAGTCGCCGAACTCGTGGTGGTCCAGGCCGGGGCCGCCGTGCACCACGATCAGCGGGAACCCATCGACCGGACCACGTTCGACGACCCACAGCGAACAATCGTCGATCGGAACCGAACGGCCTTCGCAACTCATCCTTCGCGGGTGCCCCACGTGTCATGACCGGTCAGTCGGAACCCCGCGTCGTGGATCTTGTAGCGACCGTTCACCGAGATCAGCAGCGGGGTGAGCGTCTCGGCGATGCGGGCCATCTGGAGGCCGCCGACGTCGATCCACCGCATGTCCGGGATATCTGCGATCAACCCGCCGATCGTCTGCTTGGCCGCAGCGTCATCGCCCATGACGAACGCGTCGCTGTTCACCGGCTCATCGATCGCGCGCAGCGCCGCCGCGCCGATCGTGTGAAAGGCCGCCACCAGCCGCGTGCCCTTGGGCAGCAGCGTCTTCACGAACTCGGCCGCCGAGCCGTGCCACGGACGGATCGCGTGCGAGGCACGCCCGCCCACGGCCGTCATCAACGGGCTCGTGGCGTCGCACACGATCGTGTCGGGCCCAAGCGCCGGCGCGATCGACTCGTAGATGATCGATGCGCCCGCGAAGGGAACGGTCACGATGACCACGGGCGCGACCCCGGCGGCGGCCGCATTGTCGTCGCCAGTCACAGGCGCGTCGGCGCCGAGGACCTCGCGGGCTTCGGCCGCTTTGGCGGCGCCGCGTTCCGCATCTCGCGAGCCGATCGTCACCTGATGCCCGGCCTTGGCCAGGCGCAGCGTGAGACCGAAGCCCTCCGCGCCCGTACCGCCGATGATCGCCACGTCCACGGTCGCAAGCCTAGCGGCTAGCCTTGGCGACCGTGACCACGGTGACCGCGCTGATCGAGTTCCTGGTCGGGCTCGCGTGCATGGCGATGGCCTGGGCATCTTGGCGCCACCCGAGCGTCGTGTTTCGCGCCGTCGCCGTTGCCCTCGGACTTGCCGGCGCGACCGCCGTCGTGAACGCGGTCGCGTCGGTGCTCTCCCGCTAGTAGCTCGGGCGGTACTCGCCGAACGCGCCTCGCAGCACGTCGGACACCTCGCCGAGCGTCGCCCGCGCCCGCAGCGCTTCCTTCATCGGCGGCAGCAGGTTGGCCTCGGTCCCGGCGTCCTCGCGCACGGCCTCCAGCGCCGCGGCGACCGCCCCCTGGTCGCGCGAGGTTCGCAGCACCTGCAGTCGTTCGATCTGCTGGGCCACTTCGTCTTCACCGATGCGCTGCAGCTCGAGTTCGGGTTCCTCATGTACCTCGAACCGGTTGACCCCGACGACGACCCGATCTCCGCGCTCGATCGATCGCTGGATCTTGAACGCGGCCTCGTGGATCTCGTCTTGATAGAAGCCTTGCTCGATCGCGGCGACCGCGCCGCCCATCCCGTCGATCTTCTCGATGTAGGCCACGGCGAGTCGCTCCAGCTCATCGGTCAGCGCCTCCACGTAGTACGAACCGCCGAGCGGGTCGGCCACCTCGTCGATCCCAGTCTCGTAGCCGATCACCTGCTGCGTGCGCAGCGCCAGCTTGGCGGAACGCTCTGTGGGAAGCGCGAGCGCCTCGTCGAACGCGTTCGTGTGCAGCGACTGGGTGCCGCCGAGCACCGCAGACAGCGCCTCCAGTGTCGTGCGCACGATGTTGTTCTCCGGCTGTTGGGCCGTCAGCGTCGCACCGCCCGTCTGGGTGTGGAAGCGCAGGGTCAGCGACCGTTCGTCCTGGGCACCGAATCGCTCGCGCATGATGCGCGCCCACAGCCTTCGCGCCGCCCGGAACTTCGCGATCTCTTCGAAGAAGTGCTGATGACACGCGAAGAAGAACGACAACCTCGGCGCGAAGTCTTCGACCGCCAAGCCGGCGTCGATCGCGGCCTGCACGTAGGCGATGCCGTCGGCCAGCGTGAACGCGATCTCTTGGGCCGCGGTCGCTCCGGCCTCACGCATGTGATAGCCGCTGATCGAGATCGTGTTCCACTTCGGGATCTGCTCGTTGCAGTACGCGAACAGATCGGTGATCAGCCGCATCGAGGGCTTCGGCGGATAGATGTAGGTGCCGCGGGCGGCGTACTCCTTGAGCAGGTCGTTCTGGACGGTTCCCTGCAGCTCCCCGGGCGCGATCCCCCGCTCCTCGGCGACCAGCTCGTAGAGCAGCAGCAGGATCGGCGCCGTCGCGTTGATCGTCATCGAGGTGGACACCTGATCGAGCGGTATCTGGTCGAACAGCCGGTGCATGTCCTCGACGCTGTCGATCGCGACACCGGTCTTGCCGACCTCACCCTCGGCGCGCGGGTGGTCGGAGTCCAAGCCCATCTGCGTGGGCAGGTCAAAGGCGGTCGACAGCCCCGTCTGGCCATGCTCCAGCAGGTAGCGGAACCGGCGATTCGTGTCGTCGGCGGTACCCATGCCGGCGTACTGGCGCATCGTCCACAGCCGGCCCCGGTACATCGTCGGGTACGGGCCTCTCGTGTATGGGAACGCGCCCGGTTCCCCGAGCTGCCCGGCTGGATCGAAGTCCGGGTCGGCCTCGTAGACCGGTCGCAGCTCGATACCGGAATCGGTTGCGTGGAAATCCTCGCTCATGTGCGTGCGAGCCTAGCGGCTGGCGTTCACCACCGACCTGCGCGTATCGTCGCTCTCTATGGACATCGTGAACCCCGAGATCGAGCAGTACATGGCCTCGCTCCAGGCTCGCTACGACGAACCGGTGCTGCTCGAGATGGAGGCGGAGGGACGCGAGCGCGGCTTCCCGATCGTCGGGCGCAATGTCGGCGTCACGATCGAGGTGCTCGCACGTTCGGTCGGCGCTCGTCGCGTGATGGAGCTCGGCAGCGGCTACGGCTACAGCGCCTACTGGTTCGCACGAGCGGTCGGCACCGACGGCGAGGTCCACTGCACGGACGGCGACCCAGCGAATGCGGCCAAGGCCGAGGCGTACCTGACTCGCGCCGGTTTGTGGGATCGAGTGACATATCACGTCGGCGATGCGGTCGAGCAGATGGCGACGGTGGGCGGCGAGTTCGACATCGTCTACGACGACATCGACAAGCACGGCTACCCGGCGGCGTGGCTCGCCGCTCGCGACCGGATCCGCGTCGGCGGTCTCTACATCTGCGACAACGTCTTGTGGTCCGGGCGCGTGCTCGACGACGCACCCGACCGGGACACGGCGGCGATCGTCGAGCACAACCGGCTCATCGCCTCAGACGAGCGGTTCGCAAGCACGATCGTTCCCACCCGCGACGGCGTCTTCGTCGCTGTTCGTGTGACATGAATCTCGCCCGACGCTAGCCCATCGTGAGTTGCCCGAGCGCCAAGGCGATCCCGTCCTCCCCGAGCTCGCCGGAGTGACGCGCCACCACGTTTCCTTCCGCGTCGATCAAGACGAGATACGGGAATCCGGCGAGCCCGTAGGCCTTGCCGGTCGCCCCCTCGGCGCTGTCGGCCATCACCGGAAACGGCCACCCGACGGAACGCAACCACGCCGACGGCGGGTAGTTGGGCGCCGACGCGTTCACGCCGGTCGACACCGCGTAGACATCGACCCCGCTCGCAAGGGCACCTTGCTGACTCAGTGACACGATCCTCGGCAGCTCGGTTTGGCAGTGTGGGCACCAGTGCGCCACGAACCAGATCGCGGTCGGGTTGCCCGTCGAACCGGGATCGATCGTGACCGGTTGCCCGCCGAACGACTCGCCCGCGAGTGTCGGCGCAGCCATGCCGACGGCCGGGTCAGCGTCTGGTCCCGGGAACGCCGGTAACGCATCGCCCGTCACCGTGACGGACCGCGTTTCGCTGCCGCTGCTCGAGGGCGTGCCGCTGCCGCCCGTCGACGCGATGATCGCCACGATCGCGATGCCGACGACGACCGCGCCGATGATCGCCCACAGTCTCAGCTGCTTCGTGCGTGCCTGCTGTTGCGGTGCCTTGCGCTTGGTTGCCGATGGCATCTGTCTCACTCCTGTTCGGGCAGTTTTGAGGGGACGAGCAGGACAAGCAGTGCGATCAGCGCGAAGCCGGACAGCGCCATCGCAGGGATCGACAGGTAGTGGAAGCGCCAGATCCACACGATCGTGCAGGGTGCGGCGGGGTCGCAGGTCGCGGCGCCGGCCATCGAGGGGAACCGCTCGAGCAGGTAGTGGTACGTCGAGATCGCGGCGCCGATCGCGATCAGCGGCAGGGTTGCCCGAGCGATCTCGCGGCTGCGCTTGATCGCGGCCACCAGCAGGAGCACCACGAGCGGGTACATCGCGATCCGCTGGTACCAGCACAACGTGCACGGAATGAAATGCGCGACCTCGGACAGGTACAGGCTGCCGAGCACACACACCAGCGCCACGATCCACGCGAGCCACAAGGCCGAAGGCGTGAGCGCCACCCTCGCAGACACTCCCGCCCGCGCGAATGTGGGCCAGACCTTGCCCCCGAGCCACAGCGCGACGCCCGTGACCACGGCGATCTCGGCCACAACCGAGAGCATCGCGAGGAACAACGACGCAGTGGGCACGGTCGAACCGACGATAGGGCTCATCACCGAACGACGGTAGCGGTCGCCGCCCGGCCGCCCCGGTACCCGAAGACCCCGAACCGCAAGGACCTTCGTCCTGAGCCTCAGCCGATCGCGAGCGCCCGGATCTGTTGCACATCAGCAGATGCCAAGAAGACGTCCGCGGCCCCGGGTTCCCGCAGGTCTCGCGCAACGGACTCGATGACGCCTATCGCCGCGGCAGCCGCGGTCTGCGACTCGTCGCGACGTCCGGCGGCCGCGAGAACCACGGCTCGAGCGGCGTGCGCTTGCCAGATCGGCTCGGGACCACCGATCTCGATCGCCACGTCAAGGGCAGCGTTGGTCGCGTCAAGCGCGTCTTCGGCACGACCCAGCGCGCTCAGCGCGAGCCCACGAGCCCGGTGTCCCTTCGAGACATACCGCTTCGCGTGCGCCGACTCGGCACGCTCAAGGCATCGCGCGGCGAAGGACAGCGCCCGATCCGGAACTCCCAACGCAAGCCACACCTGACCGAGGCTCATCCACAAGTGCATCGTGTAGCGCCACTTCATCCACTCACCCGGATCGGTGTCGGCATCGAAGTCCCTCTCAAGGCCCTCGAAATACGACCGCGCCTCCTCGACAGCCCCCTGAGCGAGCAAACAGTCGCCGAGGTTCAGCTGCGCGTTTCGAAGCGTCTCGAGATCGCCGAACGCCAGCGCTCGTTGGATCGCGTCCCGATTGTGCTCGGCTCCCAGCTCGAAGTTGCCGAGTTCGACATAGACGCGCCCGAGCGTGTTCTTCGCGCGACACCACCAGAAGCCTTGATCCCCGACCCGCTCGCTCAGCGCGATGTTCTTGCGCGCGGCGTCAAAGGCCTGGTCATAGCGTCCGAGTGCGAGCGTCGTCAGCGCGAGGTCGAAGTACACGTATTGGAGGGGCTGCCCGAGTTGCGCGTCCTCGGCCAGGGCCAATGCCTCGACGATGAGCGCAAGCGCCTCGTCCTCTCGTGTGAGTAGGTGGAGCAACTCGCCGGTGAGGTCCAGGGCGAGGATCCTGGTGAACACGTCGGTTGCCAAACGAGCCGTCGCCTCGAACGCGCGCACATCCGCCTCCTGTACGTCGCCTATGACCGAGCGGTTGAAAAGCAGCGATATCTGACTGAGCGCGGCAAGGTCTGCATGGCCGGTGCGAGCAGCGATACCCTCGGCCTCCCGGGCCGTCTCGGCTCCATCCGCCAGATCATGGGCATACACCTGGGCAAGGGACACGAACGCCAGGCCGAACCCACGCATGACCTCGTCGCCGGCAACCTCGGCGGCGGCGATCATTTCCCGGTAGCAGGCGATCGCATGTCCCCACTCGTTGCGCAACTCGTAGCACTGGCCCCGAAGCTGGTGCAGTCGGGCGAGCAGCGACGCATCAGCCGGCCCGTCGAGCCGCCCGATCGCCGCAAGCGCTCGGTCTGCGTACGCCTGCGCCTGCCCGAGCGCAAATCCGGCCATCGCCTTGTCCGCGGAAGACACCAGGAACGGGACGGCGTCGCCCCAACGCTCCGCGCGCTCGTAGTGGTGCGCAAGGGTCTCGACGACGTCAGCCGGCCGGTCTGCGTACAGCTCGCGGACCGCGTCGCCCACCGCCGAGTGCAGCGCGCGCCGACGCTCGAACAGCAGCGAGCCGTACGCCACCTCGTGCGTGAGCGCATGCTTGAACATGAACACGAGCTCGGGGTACAGCGACCGTTCGAAGATCAGCTGCACCGCCTTGAGCTGGCGCAAGGCATCGTCGCTCGCACCGGACGTGCGCTCCAGCAGTCGCGACGTGAACTCCCGTCCGATCACCGACGCGGTCTGCAAGGCGTGCCGCGGCGCTTCCTCGAGCCGGTCGAGCCTCGCCATGATCACGTCTTGCACCGTGTCGGGCACGCTGATCTCGTCCAGCGGCCGCCCCAGTGCGTAGCCGGTCGATCCGCGGATCAGCTGGCCACTTTCGACCAGGGACTTCGTCACCTCTTCGATGTAGAACGGGTTGCCTTCGGCCTTGCGGTAGATCAAGGCTCCGAGCTCGCTCGGCAGTGTGTCCTCTCCCGAAGCCCCTTGCGCAACGAGTGCGGTGTCGAGCTCGGACAAGGGCTCGAGGGCGAGGCGCGAATAGAACGGCCGTTCGCCAAGCGGTGACTCCCAGTCTGGACGGTGGGTCAACAACACGAGCAATCGACTGTCGGACACCGACTCGGCGATGAACGACAACAGCTCGGCCGACGGCGGGTCGATCCAGTGCAAGTCCTCGATCACGAGCACGGTCGGCTGCCGTTGCGCCGCGCCCAGCAGCACGTCGCGGAACGCCTCGAAGACGCGCGGCTTGCGGAGCATCGGGTCTTCCTCGAGCACGCCGTGGGCGCCGGGATCGATCGACAGCAGGTACCGCAAGTACGGAAGGTGCGCCTCGTCACCGCCGAGGTCCGCGACACGGGCGGTGAGCTTGGCATCCATCTGCCGCTCAGAATCGGTCTCGTCGATGCCGCTGGCGGACCTCGCGAGATCGACGATCGGCACGTACGGGATATCGGCCCCGTAGGAGATGCACCGTCCGAGCAGCCATAGGTGGTCGTCGTCATCGAGACGCTCTCGAAACTCGTGCACGAGACGGGACTTGCCGAGGCCCGCCTCCCCCGAGATGAACACCACCTGACCGCTGCCACCTCGCGCGTCTTCGTAGCGCGTGCGGAGGACGTCCAACTCGGCCTGCCGGCCCACGTAGGTACTCAGTCCGCGTTCCGCCGACACATCGACGCGGGAACGGGGTCCGGTCGCGCGAACCGCGTGGAACACGTGCAACGGCTCAGCCTTGTTCTTCACCTCATGCGAGCCGAGGTCGTCGAACACGAAGTACCCCTCGGCCAGTCGATGTGTCGCCGCGCTTGCCACGACGGTCCCGGGGTCGGCAAGGCCCTGCACCCGCGACGCGGTGTTCACCGTGTCGCCGACCGCCTGGAACGTGAACTCGAGGTCGGTGCCGATCCGGCCGAACACGACCAGCCCGCTGTGCACGCCGACGCGAACGCGGAAGTCGATGCCCTGCTCCGCGAGCTCGAGCTCCAACGGGGCCAAGCCTTCCTGCAGAGCCAAACCGGCGAGGATCGCCCGCGTCGCGTGATCTTCGTGTGCGATCGGCGCACCGAACAACGCCAACAGCCCGTCGCCTTGCAGCTGCGCGACGGTTCCCTCGAAGCGATGGACCGCCTCGAGCATCGCGTCGAAGGCCCTGCGCATCAGGGTGCGCATCTCCTCGGGGTCGATCCGCTCCGACATCGCCGTGTAGCCCGCCACGTCGGCGAACAACACCGTGATCAACTTGCGCGCACCCTCGATGTCCGCAGAGCCGGCGCGTAGTTTGTCGGCGAGGGCGGCCGGCATGAATGCCTGCCGCGACCCCAAGGCGGGATCGGGCGCGCTGGCACGCAATCCGGCCCCGCACTCCGTGCAGAAGCGGCCCCCCGGCGGATTCCTCCTGCCGCACGCAGCGCAGCTGACGCCGAGTGTGGTGCCGCAGGACCCGCAGAACTTCGCATCGACGGGGTTCGCGGCGCCGCACGTGGTGCATGCCGGGGAAGTGTCCATGATCGACCGATGCTACGACGCCCCCGGTGGGCAGGTCGACCTGGAGCGCAACGTGTACCGGGTCGGGTCGGGCTGGACGTTCCGCAGTAGACTCCGCGCGGCTCGCTGGACGTGCCGGCGAACGCGCCCCGGCTACCTGGCGCTAGCCTGAAAGGGCCTTCGAGAACCACGAGGAGCGACACGCGTGGCAACCAGAGCGCGGAAGACCAAGAGCGATTACGCCGGCCTCTACAAGGGGCACCCCGGTCAGTACTCGTGGATCCTGCATCGCATCACGGGCGTCGCGGTCATCTTGTTCCTGTTCATGCATGTGGTTGACACCGCACTGATCGGATGGGGCCCAGAGGCGTACAACCGGGTCACCAGCGCCTACGCGAACCCGGGCATCCACCTGTTGGAGCTCGGGCTCGTGATCGCGGTGCTCTACCACTCGATCAACGGCACCAAGATCACGTTGATCGACTTCTTCCCGAGTCTCGCTCGACACATCAAGGGCATCTCTATCGCGAGCGCCGCGATCTTCCTTGTGCTCGCGATCCCGACGACCGTCATCATGCTCAAGCAGACCTACGACCTGTGGAAGGTGTGAGCGAGTTGGCAGCGACCACCTCACCGCGCCCGGCTTCCGATGCCCCCACGGCTACGGAGCGCCGGCGAGGCCGTGTGCGGCCGATCGGCGGCGGCGAGCTGTGGTTGTGGCTGTTCATGCGGATCAGCGGCCTGCTGCTCCTGGTCCTCGCGCTCGGGCACCTCGTGATCATGCACTTGCTCGGCACTGGGGCCGAGCGGATCAACTTCGGCTTCGTCGCCGTGCGGTGGGCGAGCCCATTTTGGCGCACGTGGGACTGGATGCTGCTGACGCTTGCGCTCATCCACGGCATCAGCGGACTTCGCAATATCACGCTGGACTACGTCACGAAGCCGGGGCTGCGCCTGACGATCAACATGGTGTCGTACGTGATCGGGTTCACCCTGATGGTGCTCGGCACGATCATCGTCGTGACGTTCGACCCCGCCAAGTGGCCGGGGGCGATCTAGGTGACCACCACGCACACGTACGATGCGCTCGTGATCGGCGGCGGCGGCGCCGGCATGCGTGCGGCCATCGAGCTGTCGGACAAGGTCAACACCGCGGTCATCTCCAAGCTCTACCCCACGCGCTCGCACACCGGTGCGGCACAAGGAGGCGTGTGCGCGGCACTCGGCAACACCGAGGAAGACTCCCCCGAGTGGCACGCTTTCGACACCGTCAAAGGTGGCGACTACCTGACCGATCAGCCTGCCGCGCAGCTCATGGCCGAAGAGGCGATCGAGGCGATCTATCAGCTCGAACGCTGGGGTCTGCCGTTCAACCGCACGCCCGACGGTCGCATCGATCAGCGCCGGTTCGGCGGTCACACGGCCAACCACGGCGAGCGCCCGGTGCGCCGCGCGTGCTACGCCGCCGACCGCACGGGCCACATGATCTTGCAGACCCTGTACCAACAGTGCGTGAAGCGCAACGTGCGCTTCTTCAACGAGTACTACTGCCTGGACCTGCTGCGCGCCGAGGACGGCAGCGCGGCCGGCGTGGTCGCCTACGAGCTCGCGACCGGCGAGCTGCACGTGTTCCGGGCCAAGTCGATCGTGTTCGCGACCGGCGGCTACGGGCGCATGTTCCGCGTCACCTCCAACGCGCACGCGCTGACCGGGGACGGCCCGGCGGTGGTGTTTCGTCGTGGCATCCCCTTGGAAGACATGGAGATGTTCCAGTTCCACCCGACGGGTCTGGCGCGGCTGGGCGTGCTGCTGTCCGAAGCCGCTCGAGGCGAGGGCGGGATCGTGCTCAACAAGGACGGCGAACGCTTCATGGAGCGCTACGCCCCCACGATCAAGGACCTCGCGCCGCGCGACGTCGTGAGCCGCGCGATCTACCAAGAGATCAAAGAAGGTCGCGGCGCCGGCCCCGACGGAGACTGGGCCTACCTCGACATCTCGCACTTGGACCCCAAGGTGATCGAGGAGAAGTTGCCCGACATCACCGAGTTCGCCCGCGTCTACCTGAAGGTGGAGCCGACGAAGGAGCCCGTGCCGATCCAGCCCACCGCGCACTACGCGATGGGCGGCATCCCGACGGACACCGACGGTCGGGTCGTGCTCGGTGCGAACGAAGACGTCGTGCCCGGGTTGTACGCCGCGGGCGAGTGCGCCTGTGTGAGCGTGCACGGGGGCAACCGCCTCGGCACAAACTCGTTGCTCGACCTCGTCGTGTTCGGCCGGCGTGCAGGCGACCACGCCGCGGGATTCGCCGCGTCAGCCGATCTTGCACCCCTGCCAGACAGACCCGAGCACCAGACGCTCGAGATGCTCGACGGCATCTTGGGACGCGGCACCGGCGAGAACGCCGCGGCGATCCGCAAACAGCTCCAAGACGACATGTTCGACCTCGCGTTCGTCGTTCGTTCCGAGGAGGGACTCACGAAGATGCACAACGTCCTCGGCGAGCTACGCGAGCGCTACCACCGGGTCGCGATCACCGACAAGGGCGGCATCTACAACACCGACCTGATGGAGGTTGTCGAGCTCGGCTACCTGCTCGACTGCGCCGACACCCTTGTGGCCGGGGCGCTCGTTCGAACC
>JANMPG010000274.1:0-9365 GCA_031369745.1 Actinomycetes bacterium | reverse complement strand
GAACCCGTCCATCTCGACCAGCAGCTGGTTCAGGGTCTGCTCGCGTTCGTCGTGCGCGCCGAACCCCGAGCCCATCGCGCCGGAGCGGCCCTTGCCGATCGTGTCGATCTCATCGAGGAACACCAACGCCGGCGCCTTCTCTTTTGCCTGCTGGAACAACTCGCGAACCCGGGCGGCGCCCAGGCCCACGAACATCTCGACGAACTCCGAGGCGCTCATGAAGAAGAACGGCACGTTGGCCTCACCGGCGACCGCGCGAGCCAGCAGGGTCTTACCGCACCCGGGAGGGCCGAGCAACAGCACGCCCTTGGGGATACGCCCACCCAGCCGTTGGTACTTCTTCGGGTTACGAAGGAAATCGACGATCTCTTTGAGCTCCTCCTTGGCTTCTTCCACACCGGCCACGTCGGAGAAGGTGGTCTTCATCTCCTTGCGGTCATAGATCTTGACCTTGTTTTTGCCCATGCTCAGCGGGTTGGAGCCACCGGCGCCCATGCGTCGGAACAAGAACCAGTACGAAACGCCGATCAGCAGCACCAGCGGCAGGATGTTGAACAGCAGCCCGATCAACACATCGGGCCCCTTCATCTCGACGGCAACCTTGTGCTCGGCGAGGAAGGTCGTCTCGTTCGTCACGTCGAAGTTGGACGACAACGTCGTGGTGAACTTCTGTTCGTTGCCCTCAGCGTCGGTGTAGGTACCGGAGATCGAGGTGTCGGAGATCACCACGGTGCCGGTCACCGAGCCGGCCTCGACGTAGGCGCGATACTCGCTGTAGGTGACCTGACCGCGACTTCCCCCAGATGAGAATTGGTTGAAGGCAAGCAGCGCCGTGACCGCAACCGCGATCAAGATCCACGGTGCGACGCGCGTACGCGGCGTGCCTGGACCGGCGCCGCCGGAACCGCCCGGACCGGAGCGACGAGGACTCTTCGAGTTATCTGGCATCGCGTTCCATCTTCGCACCCGGGGCACCGAATGACAGGTACGAGCGATCTGGGCGCGACCAGGGGGCGCTCCGCGCCCACCCCGATAGGCTCTATCGCGATGGCGCGACCACTTTCCACCCAGGGTGACCAGGAGCTCCGCGATCGCTTCGAGCGCGACGTGCTGCCGCAGCTCAACTCGCTGTATGGCGCCGCCTTGCGCCTGACGCGCAATCCCGCCGACGCGGAGGACCTGGTGCAGGAAACCTACCTGCGAGCGTTCCGCGGCTTCGGCGGCTTCCAAGAGGGAACGAACCTGAAGGCGTGGCTGTACCGGATCTTGACCAACAGCTACATCAACACCTACCGCAAGAAGCAACGGGAACCCCAGATCGTCGACGGCCCCGACGACATCGACGAGTGGTACCTGTTCGATCGACTCGGCGGGAAGAACGTGGAAGGCTCCGCGGAGCAAGAGGTCCTCGATCGCATCCCCGACCAAGCGGTAAAAGACGCATTGGAGTCGCTGCAGGAGCGCTTCCGGTTACCCGTGCTGCTGGCAGATGTCGAGGGTTTCTCCTTTAAGGAGATCGCCGAGATCATGGATACGCCGATAGGCACTGTGATGTCTCGCCTGCACCGGGGAAGGAAAGCACTCGAAAAGGCGTTGTGGGAGACAGCCAAGGAGCGGGGATTCGTCGATGCCTGAGTACGAGCCGGACTGTACCGAGACCCTCCTCGAGGTCGAGGCCTACCTCGATGGCGAGGTCGACCAAGCGCTCGCGGGCCGGATCGGCCAGCATCTGACCGATTGCTCCCCCTGCATGGACCGTGCCGAGTTCCGCAAGCACCTCAAGGAGCTCGTGCAGTCCAAGTGTGCCGAGAGCGATGTGCCGGAAACCCTGCGCGAGCGGATCAAGGGTCTGATCGCCGAGTCCTAGCGGCGTGATGCGGGTGGCGCGTCGGGCCGTCCTGAGGCACACTGCGTCGGTTGGGATCGCGAAGGGGGACCATGACGGACGCCGGCTCGCTGGGAACGATCCTGGGTGTATGGGCTCACCCGGATGACGACATCTTCTTGTCCGCGGGGCTGATGGCCGAGGCGATACGTGCCGGCAGCCGGGTCGTCGACGTCACCGCCACGCGTGGCGAGGGCGGCTCGATGGATGAAGAGCGTTGGCCTTCCGCCACGATGGGCGATGTGCGAACCGCGGAGCTGCTGCGTTCGCTGGAGATCCTCGGTGTCGGGGAGCACCGGTTCCTCGACGGGCCCGTCGACGTCGACATGGACGCCCATCTGGACCCGTCGGGTGCGGCGCAGGTGCGCCGGATCGTCGAGGAGGTGCGGCCCGACACGATCTTGACCTTCGGGCCCGAAGGCATGACGGGTCACCAAGGGCACAAGGACGTGTGTGCCTGGACCACCGCGGCGTTCGAGGACGTCGCGCCGAGCGGAGCCCGGCTGTACTACGCCACGCAGCTTCCCGAGTTCGTCGCCGAGGTCGTGCCGCTGCTTGCGCGCTTCGACATCTTCCGCCCGGGCACTCCGCCGGTCACCCCGCGCGAGGAGCTCGGGATCGACTTCTCCGCCGACGACGAGCTCCTGGATCTGAAGCTGGCTTCGTTGACCGCCCACGAGAGTCAGATCGAAGGGCTGCTCGAGGCGTTCGGCGTCGATCTATTGCGTCGCTTCATCCGTGATGAGTGCTACCGCGTCGCGGGGCAAAAGGAGGACTGATGGGCGCAGTTTCGAAACAGACGCAAGCGGTGATCGCCGCGCTCGGCACCTTCGCGAACTTCGGCACCGACCAGGCGCTGTGGGACGCGTTGCGCCGGCCCGAGTCGTGCGACTTCATGTTCGGCAACCCGCAGGAGCCTGCGTCGCAGGCCTACGTCGACGCACTGGTCCGTGGTGCGCAGCCCACCGGCAAGGACCACTACGCATACACGATGGATCTGCCGCAGGCGACCGCCGCGATCGCCAGGGGTTTGCGGGACCGCTTCGGGTTGGCGTTCGTCGATGAGGACATCCATATGACCAACGGCAACTTCGCGGGCCTCGCGATCGCGCTGCGCACGCTGGTGGACCCCGGTGACGAGGTGATCTTCGTCTCGCCGCCGTGGTTCTTCTACGAGTCCCTGATCGTGGCGTCGGGGGCGACGCCGGTGCGGGTATTCGCCGACCGGGAGGCGTCGTTCGACCTCGACCTCACCGCCATCGAGGCTGCGATCACCCCGAACACGCGGGCGATCATCGTCAACTCGCCGCACAACCCGTCGGGGCGCATCTACGGCCCGTCGTTGTTGACTGAGCTCGCGCAGGTGCTGGAGTCGGCATCGGCGCGCAACGACCGGCGCATCTTCTTGTTGTCGGACGAGGCATACAACCGGATCGTCTTTGACGGCCACGAGTTCACGACGCCGGTGTCGTACTACCCGCATTCCCTGTTGCTCTACACCTACGCCAAGACCCTGCTCGCGCCGGGGTCTCGGCTCGGCTACATCGCGACCCCGCCCGATATGCCCGAGGCCGACGACCTCCGGTTGGCGCTGCAGATCGGCCAGATCACGTACGGATGGGCGTACCCCGTGGCGCTGTTGCAGCACGCCGTGCCCGATCTCGAGTCGATGAGCGTCGACATCGGCGCGCTGCAGCGTCGGCGCGACGTGTTGATCCAGGCGTTGCGCGAGTCCGGCTACGACGCCGTGGAGCCGGAGGCGACCTTCTACATCATCGTGCGCTCGCCGTTGGATGACGACCAGCGATTCTGCGAACTGTTGCGCGCACACGACGTGTTCGTCCTGCCCGGCGCCATGTTCGAGATGCCGGGGTGGTTCCGGATCTCCGTCACGGCCAACGACGACATGGTGGAGCGGTCCCTGGCGGGCTTCGCCAAGGCGTTCGCGGAAGCGCGATCGGCATGAGCTCGTTCGCGTTTCTCGGTGCGGGGGAGTTCGAAGACTGGCACACCGATGTCGACCGTCGATTGCTCGATGGCCGCGAGGGTCGGGTGCTCGTGCTCGCGACGGCATCGGCGCCCGAAGGCGACGAGGTGTATGACCGCTGGGTCGCGAAGGGTCTCGAGCACTACGCGGCGATGGGCCTCGACGTGGTTGCGCCGGAGCTGCGCGCATCGGTGGACGCGCACGATCCGTCGGTGGTCGCCGCCCTCAACGATGCGGCGTTGGTGTTCTTCTCCGGCGGCAATCCCGCGTATCTCGCCTCGGTACTGGCGGGCTCGCCGTTCTGGCAGCAGCTCCAGTCGCGCATCGCCGACGGACGAACGGCGTACGCGGGCTGCAGTGCCGGCGTGGCATGCCTGTGCGACCCGACGTTCGATTCGGCGACCGACGATTTCGAGAAGGTGTGGGCCCCGGGTCTCGGCTACTTCCCGAAGATCGCGTTCGCGCCGCACTGGGACATGATCGATCATTGGATCCCGGGCGCGCGGGCCTTCATCACCGCGTCAGCGCCTCCCGACGGCTCGCTCGTAGCTTTGGACGAGAACACCGCGATGGTCGGCGACGGGACAACCTGGGACGTCTCCGGCGCCGGAGGCGTCTACGTGTATCGGGGTGCGGAATGGGTCGCGGAGCACCGTGCAGGTGCCACGTTCGACTTGGCGCTCCGCGAACCCGGGGCGTAGGTAACCGCACGCGCCCGGTAGCATCGGCCGCATGCCCGCCGCGAAGCAGCCCGACCTCACCCGCACCGATCCGATCGGGCAGCGCGCGCCGCAGATCATCCGCACCCTGCGTGAGGCCTACCCCGAGGCGACCGTCGCGCTTCGCTTCTCCAGCCCGCTGGAGATCTTGATCGCGACGATCTTGTCGGCACAATGCACCGACGTGAAGGTGAACGAGGTCACGAGCACCTTGTTCGTGAAGTACCGCACGCCCGAGGACTACCTGCGCGTGCCCGAGGACGAGCTGCGCGCCGACATCCACCCGACGGGGTTCTACAACCAGAAGGCTGCCTCGATCCGCGCCGCCTGTCAGCGCATCATCGAGGAGTACGACGGTCAGGTGCCCGACACGATGCAAGAGCTGATGACGCTTCGCGGCGTCGCGCGCAAAACCGCGAATATCGTGATGGCCAACGGGTTCGGCACGGTTGAGGGCATCCCCGTCGACACGCACGTCAAGCGGCTGTCCAACCGCATCGGCTTCTCGGCGCATTCGGACCCCGACAAGATCGAGCAGGACCTGCTGCGGCTCGTTCCCCGCGAGGAGTGGTCGGCGTTCAGCTACGCCTTGATCGACCATGGGCGGGCGATCTGTCAGGCGAAGAAGCCTCGATGTGCGGAGTGCCCGATCGAGCCGCTGTGCCCGGCCAGCCAGGCGTGAACGGGGGGCTAGACCGCAGGCTGCAGTTCGCGCTCGTCGGCGCCTCGGCGCCGTGCCCGGCGGATCACACGACGCTCCTGTTCATCGAGCCCGCCCCACACGCCGGCGTCCTGATACGTCGAGAGCGCCCACTCGAGGCAGTCCGCGCGCACCGAGCAGATGTCGCAGATGCCTTTCGCCTCTTGCGCCTGGGCCATCGCCGGCTCAGAGGAGCCCACCGGGAAGAACAACTCCGGGTCGACGCCGATGCACCTGGCCTCGGGCAGCCACCACATCTCTTCGGGATCGTGTCTGAATCGTCGTTCAGTCATCGTGCGTTCTCACCTGCGAAACTCCGCGAACGTGCTACGTGCGAGGGACGATAGTGTCTGAACGGCCATTCAGTCAAGTAGGGATGCCACTGATCGTCGCGCATCGAGGTGCGTCCGTCGAAGAGGCCGAGAACACGTTGGCCGCGTTCGATCGTGCCGTCGAGGTGGGTGCCCTCGCGGTCGAATTCGACGTGCGGATGACCGCGGACGGGCATGCGGTGGTGATGCACGACGCACACGTCGACCGCACGACCGACGGGGCGGGCCTCGTCCGGTCGATGACGCTTCGCGAGATCGGCGCGCTGCGGGTTCGCACCAGCGGAGGTGAGGCCGGCGTGCCGACCCTGCGCGAAGCGCTGACCCTGCTGTCCGGCCGCGCCGCCGTCGACATCGAGATCAAGAACATCCCCGGCGAGCCGGATTTCGACGGGGAACGCGAGCTGGCGGTGGAGGCTGTGCATTCGGCGTTGCATGACGTCGGTTTCGTCGGCGAGGTGATCGTGTCGAGCTTCAATCCGCTGTCGATCGCCGCGAGTCGCGCGCTCGATGCGACGGTGGCCACGGGATTGCTGAGCGAACACCGCGTGGAGGCGCGCGCGGCGCTGATGTTCGCCGCGCAGCAGGGCCACCGCTGGGTGTTGCCGTTCACCGGCAGGGTGGTGGAGGCTGGACCCGCGTTCCCCGGCGAGGTCCACGATGCGGGCCTGCTCCTCGGTACGTGGATCGTCGACGATCCCGCCGAGGCGGTCGCGCTGTTGCGGTCCGGGGTGGACGCGGTTGCGACCAACGATCCCCGCTCGGTGGTTGTCGCGCAGCGTGAGGCGCTCGGTCCCTGATGCTGCGACGGCGCACGCTGCCCACCGGACTGCTCGACGCCCTCGAGGCGTTCCACGCGGTGCTCGGGGAGGTCGAGCCTGCGAAAGCCGGGATGACCGACGTCCTGCCCGGTGGGCGATTGCCGGGGCGACCGCTGGATCACGCGCTCGCGGAGTTCATCGAGCGACTCCATCGGGCAGAGCCGCTGATGGCTGCGTGGCGCCGCCCGGAGCTCGACGATGTATGGCTGGCCTGTCTGGAGGGTCTCGGATCGGCGCTCGAGCTCGCCGGCGATCTTTCCAGCCGACAGGCCGAGCCCGAAGGGTTCGAGGGTCTGCTGTGGACCATCGTGGAACTCTTGGACCTGCTCGATCCGTTCGCCGCTGCAGAGGAACGATTCCGAGCGCTGCGGCGTCGACCCGGTCGCCGAACGGTCTAGTCCGTCGGGAGGGCGGGGCGAAAGCCCCGCCCTCTTCCTATGCTCACCCTCGATGGGTGCGCGCGAGCTCGATCGGATCACCGAGGAGGTCGTCGATTGCCGCGCGTGCCCACGGTTGGTTTCGTGGCGTGAGCAGGTCGCTCGCGACAAGGTCGCTCGCTTCGCCGAGCAGGACTACTGGGGCAAGCCCGTCCCCGGCTTCGGCGATCCGCGCGCCCGCATCTTGATCCTCGGGCTCGCACCTGCCGCCCACGGCGGGAACCGAACCGGCCGCGTCTTCACCGGTGATCGAAGCGGTGACTTCTTGTACGCGTCGCTGCATCGATGCGGGCTCGCAAACCAGCCCACCTCCGTGGCTCGCGACGATGGGCTCGCGTTGCGCGGGGCTTACGTGACGGCGGTGAACCGGTGTGCGCCGCCCGCCAACAAACCGACGCCGGCGGAACGCGATCGCTGCCTGCCGTTCCTGGCGCGCGAGATCGCCGCGCTGCCTGAACTTCGGGTGGTCGTCGCCTTGGGCTCCTTCGCCTGGGATGGGGCCCTGCGCGCGCTGCGCGCTGCGGGACACGCCGCCGCCTCGCCCCGCCCGCACTTCGGCCACGCCGCCGAAGTAGCGATCGGTCCCTACGTGCTGCTCGGCTGCTTCCACCCGAGCCAGCAGAACACGTTCACGGGCAAGCTCACGTCCGAGATGCTCGACGGGGTCGTGCGCCGGGCACTCGAGGTGGCTGCTTGAGAGATGGCGGTCGTCGCCGGGTCTATGCTCGGCGCATCCGAGCCAAAGGAGAACCGATGCGAACGATGAAGCTTGTGTCCCTCGCGGTCGTGCCGATCCTGCTGGTGGGGACCGCGATGTTCGCGCACGCGTCCGTTCCGCACCGAGCCTCGTGCACGATCACGGGTACCGAAGGAAGCGACGAGCTCGTGGGCACCGGGGGCAACGACGTGATCTGCGGCAAGGGTGGGGGCGACCGGTTGTACGGCAAGGGTGGCAACGACCTGATCTACGGGGGAGACGGTGCCGACGACCTCTTCGGCGGCGACGGCAACGACCAGCTCTACGGCAACAACGGCGGCGACTACTTCAGCGATGGTCCTGGCGCCGACACCATCTCGGGGGGCGAGGGCCGTGACTACAACTTCGGCGGGATCGGCAACGACCACTGGTACGGCGGTCCCGACGGCGATTCGTTCACGGACTTCCGCGGATGGGACTACATCAGCGGCGGCGACGGCAACGATGAATGTCTCGCGACCTACGACGGCTCGAGCCACGACACGATCATCGGTGGCGCCGGGTCCGACAACTGGTTCGCGGACAACCTCGACAACGTGAGCTCGGTCGAGAACAAGTTCCCCTGCTTCGCCGAGTGAGCGATCACGCACCTTGATTTGAGCGCGGGGCGTGGACGGCGGTCCGTTCGCGCCCCCGCGACGTATCGTGCTCGCATGGGTCGACATGGCCGCTTCTATGCGGTTCCGCGAGAAGAAGACAAGCGCCCGATCGACCGCGCCACCGTTCGCCGGGTGGTCGCCACGTTCCGCCCGTACAAGCGCAAGGTCACGCTGGTCGCGATCCTGATCGTCATCACCTCGGGTCTCGGCGTGATCAACCCGCTGATGATCGCGTGGATCTTCAACAACGGCCTGTTCGGCGATCCGCCCGGGCAGTGCCTTGACGGTGCGTGCCCGCAGATCCACGTGGTCTACGTCGGGGTGACGCTGATGGTGGTCATCCCGATCATCACGGGCGTCCTCGGCATCGCGCAGACCTACCAGGCCAACCTCGTCGGACTGCGTGTGATGCAGGATCTGCGCAACGCCCTGTACTCTCATCTGCAGCACATGCCCCTGCGGTTCTTCACCACGACGCGAACGGGTGAGATCCAGTCCCGGCTGTCCAACGACGTCGGTGGCGTCTCAACGGTCGTGACCGATACCGCGTCGTCGGTCCTGTCCAACGTCGTCGTGATCATCTCGACGTTGATCGCGATGGCGTTGCTGTCGATCCCGCTCACGGTGTTGTCGCTGTGTCTGTTGCCGCTGTTCCTGTGGCTGACCGTCAAGGTCGGTCGCGCCCGCAGGGAGGTCGCCTCCAGCACGCAAAAGACGATGGCCGACATGACGTCGGTCACAGAGGAGACGCTCAGCGTCAGCGGCATCCTGTTGTCCAAGGCGTTCGGACGCCAGATCTACGAGATCGGTCGCTTCAGCCAGGAGAATGAACGCCTCACGGGCCTGCAGATCCGCCAGACCATGATCGGGCGGTCCTTCTTCGCCGTCGTCGGCACGTTCTTCGCGATCACGCCCGCGCTCGTGTACCTCGTGGCGGGCGTGATGCTGAACAACGGCAACACGTCGTTGTCCGCGGGCTACATCGTCGCGTTCACCACGCTGCAATCGCGGCTGTTCTTCCCGATCGGCTCGATGCTGCAGGTCTCGACCGAAGTGCAGTCCTCGTTCGCGTTGTTCGACCGGATCTTCGAGTACCTCGACCTGCACCACGACATCACGGACGCACCTGAC